>DATHGT010000290.1:0-49209 GCA_035317605.1 Candidatus Acidiferrum sp.
CTAAGGCATTGTCAGACAATAACTGCATGAGTTCCGTGGTATGCCTCGTAAGCTGGAGCGGTGGATGTCGGGCTCTGCCGCACCAAGTACAAGGCCTTGGCTCCCACGCTGACGGAACGCGCGCGACGGATTTGGGCCGCCACCGAAGCGCGGGCCGCGGGGTGGGGTGGCATCACGGGCGTGGCGCGGGCGACTGGCATCTCGGCGGCCACGATTCAGCGTGGGCTCCACGAGCTTACGGCCAGACGGCCGTTGCCGCCGGGGCGGATTCGACGCCCGGGCGGGGGCCGCAAGCGAACCCTCACCAAAGATCCGACGCTGCTGACCGATCTCGAAGGACTGGTGGAGCCGACCGCGTCCGGCGATCCCATGTCGCCCTTGCGCTGGACCTCGAAGAGCGTCCGGCAGCTCGCAGCCACCCTCCAGCGGATGGGCCATCAGGTCAGTCGACAGTTGGTCGCCGAGCTGTTGGCGGCGGCGGGGTACAGCCTCCAGGCCAATCGCAAGACCCGCGAAGGCCCCTCGCATCCGGACCGCGACGCGCAGTTCCGGTACATCAATCAACACGTGCGCCGGGTCCAGGCGGCGAGCCAGCCGGTCATCTCCGTGGACACCAAGAAGAAGGAACTGGTGGGCGACTTCAAGAACGCCGGCCGGCCGTGGCGACCCCAAGGGGAGCCCACGCTCGTTCGCGTGCACGACTTCCTCATCCCCACGCGCGGGAAAGCGATTCCGTAGGGCGTCTACGATCTCACGCGCAATGCCGGGTGGGTCGGGGTGGGCATCGACCACGACACGGCGACCTTCGCGGTGCGCACGATCGGGCGCTGGTGGCGCCGGATGGGTCAGCCGCGCTACCCCCGCGCGCGGTCGTTGCTGATCACGGCGGACGCCGGGGGCAGTAATGGGTCGCGCGTCCGGCTGTGGAAATGGGAGTTGCAGGAACTGGCCGACCGCACCGGCTTGGCGATCACCGTCTGTCACCTACCACCCGGGACCAGCAAGTGGAACAAGATCGAGCACCGGCTCTTCGCCTACATCAGCAAGAACTGGCGCGGCCAGCCGCTGGTGAGTCTCGCCGTGATCGTCAACCTGATCGGCCGCACGCGCACCGCGGCGGGACTGCGCGTACGGTGCGAGCTCGACCGCGGCGCCTATCCGAAAGGCGAGACCATCACCGATGCGCAGATGGCGACGCTCCAGCTCGTCCCGCATCGCTTCCACGGCGACTGGAACTACACGCTCAACCCGAGACGCGGCGCACGCTAGTTCGTGCATTTATTTCCTGACACTGCCTAACGCTTGAGACGGGCATTACTCCAAGAAGTCCTGAGGACTGGCAGCGGCTGATGAGCTAATGGCTAAAGACTGCCCACACTGCGGCCTGCTCAGCCCTCCCGAAGCCACACGTTGTGACTGCGGTCACGATTTCGAGACTGGGCAGATAAAACGCACGTATATAGTTTCCGGGCCGGTGCCGAAGGCGAAGGCCGCCGGAATCGGACTGGGGGGCGTCGTACTGGTTTACCTCCTGATTCGGCTGCTGTTCATGGCCTCGGTAGATGAGCGAGAAGTTAATCAAGGCCGCGAAGGGGTTCAGTGAACGGAATGCGCCGTCGCAAGTTTGAGAGGATGTCGCTGGCCGCCGCACTGCGGACATTGCGAGATGACGTTCAGGTCGTGATTGCGGAGATCGAACGGGGTGATCGACGAGAGCTGGATATCGCAAGCGATCACACCGGCGACCCGAGCCTCATAGCTGAGGTTCTTGAAGTCAGAGGGGACAAGGCTAGCGGAAAGTGGATAGAGGTTCGGCGCATCTACTGCTCTCCGGAGAGATGCCCTCAGTGCCCGCACGGCGACTACTGGTACGAATGTCGTGATCGCAGAGCGACGGGAACATCGACGGTTCGACTCATCGACAGTGGGTTTCACCGCGACGCCGTCGACCGCATTGGGGTCTTTCGTCTTCATGGCAACGAGATCATTATCGAGAAGGACGCGCGCCCTCCTGGCTGCGATGGATCGACGAAGCCCTCCAGTCCGAGTAGCGGAGAAACCAGTTGACGGTCACTGACGGGGACGCTCTCCGCGCAGCCTCGGCTCCAGGACGTCCCTGAGCGCGTCGCCCAGGAGGTTGAAGCCGAGCACCACGATGAAGATGGCCAGGCCGGGGAAGATCCCGGCCCAGGGCGCCTTCGTGATGTGTCCCTGGGCGGCGGCGGTGAGCATGCCGCCCCAGCTCGGGACGTCCGGAGGCACCCCGACCCCGAGGAAGCTCAGCGACGCCTCGAGGATGATGGCAAACCCGAGATAGTAGGTGGCCAGGATCAGATAGATCGCCAGGCAGTTGGGCAGGATGTGCCGCGCGATGATGCGGGAGGCCGGGGCGCCGAGGGCCCGCGCGGCCACGACGTATTCCATCTCCTTCACGGACAGCACCTGGGACCGGACCGTGCGCACCACCGGCGCCAGCATCCCGATGACGATCGCGATGACGACGTTGTTCAGGGACGAGCCCAGCACGGCCATGATGGCGAGCACGATGATCAGACCCGGCACGGCCTGCATCGCGTCCACGAGCCGCTGCACGACGAGATCGACTCCGCGGCCCGCGTACGCGGACGCCATGCCGACTATGAACCATCCGGTCACGCCGATCACGACCGCGCCGAGCCCGACGTACAGCGAGATCCGGGCGCCGTACACGATTCGGCTCACGATGTCTCGCCCCACGTGGTCGGTGCCCATCGGATAGCTGAGCCCCGGCGGCGCGTGGACGGGGACGCGATTGTCGGCCTCGCGGATGATCTGGCGCGGACCGTACCGAGAGAGCACGGGAGCAAGCAGCGCGGTCACGACCAGCGCCAGCACGATGAATCCCCCCAGCGCTCCCAGCGGCTTGCGTCGCGAGAAGTCGGCGACCGCGTTCCAGGGCGCTGCGAGCATCGCGCTACTGATACCGGACCCGGGGATCGAGCACGCCGTACGACAGGTCGACCAGCAGGTTGATGACCAGGACGACCACCGCGACGAGCAGCACGATGGCCTGGAGCACGATGAAATCCCGGTGGATGATGCTGTCGATCAACAGGGTGCCCATGCCCGGCACCACGAAGATGGATTCCACGATGATCACGCCGCCCAGAAGCCGGGCGAACTGGTAGCCCGACACGGTCAGGACGGGCAGCAACGCGTTCTTCAGCGCATGCCGCGCGACCACGATCAGCTCGCCCAGGCCCTTGGCGCGCGCCGTCCGAAGATAGTCCTCCCGCATCACCTCCAGCATCGACGAGCGCGTGACCCGCGCGGTGAAGGCCAGATCGTTGAACGCCAGCGTCAAGGCCGGGAGGATCAGCTGCTGCAGGTTGAGCAGGGGATCGTCCCACACCGTGGCGTAGCCCAGCGGAGGCAGCCAGTCGAAGAAGGACGCGAGCGCGTACACGATGAGGATGCCGAGCCAGAACGTCGGGAGCGCGATGCCGATGCTTGAGAAGATCCGGCTGACGTAGTCGAAGCCGGTGTCCTGCTTCACCGCCGAGGTGACGCCCAGCGGAACGGCGGCGCACACGGCGAGCACGATCGCCATCGTCGCCAGCTCCATGGTGACGAGGAAGCGATCCCTGAGCTGGCTCCAGACCGGGGTCTTGTACCAGAGTGAGGTCCCCAGGTCTCCCCGGAGCGCGTTGCCGAGCCAGCTCGCGTATTGCACGTAGAGCGGCCGGTCGAGACCGAGCCGCTGGCGCAGCTGCTGGAGTTGTTCCGCCGAGACCGCACCGGTGTCGCCTTCCCCACCGGCCAGGATCGCCAGCGCCGGATCGCCGGGAACGATCCAGAAGAGCGAGAAGACGAGGATCGTGACCAGCAGCAGGGTGGGGATGAAGAGCAGCGCCCGGCGGAGCGCGTACTTGCCCATGGGGACTCCACTCGATCAGGGCTTCGGCAGTGGAGCGTCCGGATCCCACCAGACGTGTTCGAAGTGCTTGACGATCTGCTCGGAGCCAGGCACGTGGAAGTTCTGCAGGCGGTAGTCCATCATGCCGCCCGAGAAGCCCCAGCTCAGCGGCACCACGTGGCTCTCGCCCCCGCGCAGGATCTCCACCGCGTCCTTGAACATGCGCAAGCGCTTGCCCGGGTCCGGCTCCTTGGCCTGGGCCTGGATCAGCTCGGTCAGCTTGGGATGCTGCCAGCCGTCGGGGTTCTTCTGGCCTGACGTCACCAAGAAGTGCTGGTTCAGATAGTCCGCGGGATCGAGGATGATGACCCCGGACGAGTCCAGCGAGGCGTGGTGAGTTCGTCGCATGATGCGGTCGACCTGGGTCGCGCGGTCGACGGCCTCGATCGTCAGGTCGATGCCGAGCCCCCTCCTGAGCTGCTCAGCCAGCACCTCGCCGCTCTTGACGACGAGGGGGACGTTGCCGAGATTGAGCATGGCCTTGAAGCCGTTGGGATAGCCCGCCGCCGCCATGAGGGCCTTGGCCTCGGCGAGATCAGCGTCCTTGGGTTTCCGCCAACCCTTCACCTGAGCGAGCTCCTCCGGCGGCTCGATGATCTTTCCGCCCTTGTTGGGCAGGAACGTCCCGATGGAGCCGAAGCAGCCGAACCCCTCCGCGCAGCGCACGATCTTCGTCAGCTCGTGCCGGTCGACGGCCAGGAACACCGCCCGCCGGACCCGCGCGTCCTGGAAGGGCGGCTTGTTCATGTGCAGCACCATATAGGTCTGCACCGCCTCTGGGATGTAGACGGCCCGCACCCGGCCCTTGGTCTCACGCTGGATCCGCATGGGATCCTCGCTGCCGTAGGTGCCGATGGTCGGTCCCTCGGTGGTGTGGGCCTGGCCCACCTGCATGGCGGCCAGCCGCCGGTTGTAGTCCCGGACGATGGTGAAGCTCATCCCGTCGAAGTACGGCAGGCCCTTCTTGAAGTAGTTCGTGTTGCGCACGTACTCGATCGAGATGTTGGGCTTGAACTCCTTGAGCTTCCAGGGACCGGACCCGATGAGCTTGCCCGGCTTCTGCGCGTCCTCCGGCGAGAGGCCCTTCGCGACGTGCTTGGGGTACATCTTCATGTACTCCGAGGCGAGGTTCTCGAGGAACAGGGGGCTCGCGAACCTGAGCGGCACCCTGACCGTCCGGTCGTCGATCACCTGCGCCGCCCCGTATTCGTAGAACGCCCGCATCACACCGGTCCGGACCCGGATGGCGCCGGGCTCGACGATCCGGTCCAGCGAGAACTTGATGTCTTCCGCGGTCACCGGCTGCCCGTCGTGCCACTGCGCCTGCCGTAGACGGAAGGTGTAGGTCTTGCCGTCGCGACTCACGGTCCAGCTCTCGCACAGATCGCAGACGATCCGGTCGGGATTGACGGGATCGTGATAGACGAGCCCGTTGAACTGCGGGGAAGACGGCATGAGGCAGTCCGGAAGCGTACCGCAGGCGTGGACGTCCCACTGGCCCGGGTTGAAGCCGGTGACGCCCTTCAGGATCATCTTCTGGTATTTCCCGCGGGCCACCCAGTCCGGCGGCCAGGGAAACGTGAAGGTCTGTCCCTCGGGCGTCGAAGTCTGCGCGGCCGATGGTCGGGGGATCACGGCGATGGTCATCAGGAGCAGGACGGCGACCGGAAGCACGCCTCGTGTCATCGTTGCGCCTCCTTGACCGTCGCAGGATATCCTACTCCGGCGCGGCTACGGCAGGTTCGAAGTGATCCAGTCGGCGATGTAGTCGACGGCGACCTGGCGGTTGTCGGCCTGGGCGTGGTAGGTCGCGCCGTCGGCGGCGGTCAGGATCTTGAGGTGCTTGCGAGCCGATCCAACCGCCTCGGAGAGCTTGTGGGCCGACGCGACAGGGACCACACGATCGTCCTCGGAGTGGATGACGAGGAAGGGGCAGGCGATGCGCTCGGCCACGCCGGCCAGGGAGAACAGCTTCGCCTTCTCGATGGCCGCGTCCATGTCGGGGCAGCCCATGACCCAGGGGAAATGGAACGTGGACTGAGCCGTCGTGGTCGGGTCGGTGTCGTGGCGCCGCTTGATCTCTCGCTGCCAGGCGGCGAGGTCCCAGTGCAGCGCGGCACAGGCGACACCGGCGGCGTAGCGGCGCTCGAAGGCGGCGATGCGCGCGGCGTAGTAGCCGCCGAAGCTGTAGCCCATGATCACGACCCGCGCGGGATCGACGTCCGGCCGCGCGGCCACGTAGTCGTAGGCGGCGGCGCCGGGCACTTCGTAGTCGTGGCGCGCGCTGAGACCGCGCAGGCGCAGCGACTCGCCCTGGCCCGGTCCGTCGATGGCCAGCGTGTGCCATCCGCGCGCGGCGAACTCCAGGCCCGCGAACAGCACGCTCATCTCCTTGCAGTTGTCCATGCCGTCGAAGACCACGACGGCCGGTGCGCGCCCGGTCACGCCGGGCGCCTTCATGAACAGCGCTGGCAGCGTCGTTCCTTCGTAGGGCACCTCGACCCGCTCGATGTTGGAATATCGCCGCTGGAGCCCGGCGTGCTGGCACTCGATCGCCTTCTTGCCGATCTCCCGCTTGAGATCTCCCGGAGGAACGAAGCGCTCGCCGGTGAAGTAGTACATGCCGGCGCGCAGGTAGTAGTTGCCGGCGGTCATCGAGCGTGTCTCGGCGTCGGCGGCGATCGCCACGGCTTCGAGACGACGGCCCATCGCGCACCACTCCTCACGCCAGGCATCGGGCTCTCCCTGGCGCGGGCGTAGCCGCTCGCAGATCTCGTCGATCTCAGCCAGGGCGACCGCGCCGTAGGGCGCCATGCCCTTGGTGACCAGCGCGGCGTTCGACCAGACGAAGTTGCCGGGGAACTCGGCGATCCAGCTCATGCCACGCGGTACTTCTTGATCATCGCTTCGTCGAGGGCCAGGCCGAAGCCGGGCGCAGCGCCAACTTCGAACGTCCCGTCGGTCACGCGAGGGCGGTTGGTCCACATCGTCTGCCACACCGGATCGCGCTCGGGGTCGGCGAAGCACTCGGCGTAGGTGCCGTGGGGGACGGCGCCGAGGAGCTGGCGGGCGATCTGGGACTCTTCGTGGTGGGCCAGCTCCACGCCGGTGGCGGCGCAGAGGGCGGCGGCGCGGCGCCATTCGGTGACGCCGCCGCACTCGGAGGCGTCGACGTTGACGAAGTCGACGGCACGAGCGTCGAGCAGGCGGCGCACGCCGTGGGCGGTGATCTCGCTCTGGCCCGCGGTGACGGGGATACGCGTCGACTGGCGCACCCGCGCCATCAGGGCGGCGTCGTCGTACCAGTGGCACGGCTCCTCGAACCAGCGGATATCCAGGGGCTCGACGAGCCGGGCGAAGCGGATCGCGTCCTGGGCCGACCAGCCGCGGTTGGCGTCGACGGCGAGGACGAAATCAGAGCCGGCCGCGCGCCGGGCGGCGAAGACACGCTCGGCATCTTCTGCGGGCGCGAGCCCGCCGACCTTGAACTTGCAGCCGGCCATGCCGGCCGCGCGATAGGCCTCCATCTCGCGGCCGATGTCGGCCAGCGTCTTGCCTTCCACGTAATAGCCGCCGATCGAGATGATCGGCAGGCGATCGCGATGACCGCCGAGCAGCGCGCACACGCTCTGGCCGAGCGCCTTGCCGGTCACGTCCCACACCGCGCAGTCCACGCAGGCGATCGCCTCCATCAGCGTCTTGCGGTCCCGGCTCACGTGGGTGAGCGCGAACATGCGCTCCCAGATGCGCTCGCCCTCGAAAATGCTCAGACCGCGCACGCAGGGCGCCAGCTCCTCGTGAACGAGACGGACGATCTCCGGGCCGTGCTCGCGGTTGTCGCCGTTGTAGACCTCGCTGATCAGCCCGCCCTCGGTGCGCAAGCGGGTGATGACCGTCGAGCGTTTGAGCACGGTGTAGGTGCTGCCCCCGAAGTTTCGGGTGAGGGGGATGTCGATCGCGATGGCCTCGATGCTGTGGATGCGCATGGCCGGCATGATGTACCCCCTCGGGTCAGTCGGCAACTCGAAGGAGGCTTGACACCCTCTTCAACCGTGTCGTTTCTCGATGCCGCGAGCGAGCCCGGCTCGCGAGCCCAAGGGGGTTTGGGGGGTGCGCCGCGCACCCCCCAAGTTCAAACGATAAAGCCGGCGACGGTACGATGCAGGCGCGCTCGCGGCGCCGCTCGCCCTCCGGTTATACTCGGCCGTCATGGCGACCGATCGGCTGAGCGTCCGGGGAATCGAGCTCGAAGTCCTGCGCCGCGGCACGGGCCGTCCGCTGCTGTTGCTCCACGGATTCCACGCCGTCGATCCGCGCGCGAAGTTCGTGGACCTGCTCGCCGCCCACGGCGAGGTGATCGCGCCTTCGCATCCGGGGTTCGGTCACTCGCCTCGGCCCGACGATTTCGATTCGGTCTACGACCTGGTTCAGCTGTACCTCGGTGTGCTCGACGAGATCGGCCGCGAGCGGGTCACGTTGGTTGGATGTTCGTTCGGCGGGTGGCTGGCCGCCGAGATCGCGCTGGCGTGCGCTCACGGGCTGGATCGGCTAGTGCTCGTCGACGCGCTCGGCATCAAGATCAGCGATCGAGAGACGCCTGACATCCTCGACGTGTTCAACACGTCGCCCAAAGAAGTCCGCCGTCGGAGCTGGCACGATCCCGACCGCTCGGCGCCGGACTTCGACGCGATGAGCGACGACGAGCTGGTCGTCTACCATCGCGAGTGGGAATCGTTGTGTCTCTACGGCTGGCGGCCCTACATGTACAACCCGAGACTCCGTCGCTGGCTCCGTCGGATCTCCGTCCCCACGCTCGTCCTGTGGGGCGAGAACGACGGCATCGTGGCCCCCGCCTACGGCCGGGCGTACGCGGCCGAGATTCCCGGCGCGCGCTTCGAGCCGATTGCCGGCGCCGGCCACCATCCCCACCTCGAGCAGCCCGAAGCGTTCGTCGACCGACTCGCCGCGTTCCTGAAGGAGTAGGCGATGCAGGCCTGGTATCTCAACGAGAACCCGTATCCGTTCGTGCCGGCCGAAGTGCTGGCCGCCGCCGATTCCGTGCGCGGCAGCCTGCCGAACAAGCACTGCGATCCCAAGATTGCCGCCGATCTGTTCGAGGAAGCGCTCGACGAGTACCTGCTGTGCGACGACATCGGCATCAACGTGGTCTCCAACGAGCATCACTCCGGGATCAACTGCCTCTTCGGGGCGAGCCCGCTGATCCTCGGCATCCTGGCGCGCCAGACGAAGAACGTCCGCATCCTGAGCTTGGGGACGCTGATCACGGTGCGCCACGACCCCGTGCGCGTGGCCGAGGAGTTCGCGACGGCCGACGTGATCTGCCGCGGGCGTCTGGAGATCGGGTTCGTGAAGTCGGGCGGCTCGGAGATGGCCTCGGGCAACATGAGCCCGGTCGGCAACATCGAGCGCTTCTGGGAGGCGATCGATCTCATCCTCAAGACGCTCAGTCACCAGGACGGGCCGTTTTCCTGGGAGGGCAAGCACTACACGCACCGTCACGTGAACATCTGGCCGCGCCCGTGGCAGCAGCCGCATCCGCCGCTGTGGGCGGCCACCGGCGATCCGGAGACGTCGGCCGAGCTGGGCCGGCGCGGGATGGTCAACGTGCTGGTCTTCCGCGGCCCCGAGGAGACCAAGCGCGCTTGGACGGCCTACCGCAAGGCGCGTGAAGAGGCCCGACTACCGGCGCCCGGCCCCGATCGCTTCGGCTACGCCGCGTTCGTCTACACCGGCGACACCGACGAGGAGGGGATGCGGGTCGGAGGCAAGCTGCTCTGGTTCCTCAACACCGGCCTCAAATCGGCGCCGCAGTACTCGCGATTCCTACCCGGCCAGACCGCGCCGCGACTGGCCCCCGCGCTCTATCGCAGCACGCCGCCGCCGGGCGCGGCGCTCCGGCCCGCCGCGGCCCTCGCGAACCTCACCGCCGAGCAGGCGATCGCCCGCGGTCTCATGTTCGCGGGCAACCCCGACACGGTCCACCGGCAGATCCTCGAGTTCCAGGAGAAGGCCGGCACGTTTGAGCACCTCGTGCTGGCCAGCCGCTCCGGCTTCATGACCCACGAAGAAGCCAACAAGGGCCTGAAGCTGTTCGCGAAAGAAGTGCTCCCGCGGTTCAGGTCGTAGGTCACTCGATAAGGAGATTTTGCATGGCCACGTTGCCCGATCTCTCGCTGTCCCCCGAAGCCAAGGCGATCGTCGACAAGATCAGCGCCAAGCGCGGTCCCATGCGCGGCGGTCCGTACGCCTCGCTCATGCACCATCCCGGGCTGGCCGAGAAGGTGGCGGACCTCGGCGAGTTCTTGAGATTCAACAGCACGCTGCCCGGCGACATCCGCGAGCTGGCGATCCTCGTGACCGCGCGCTCGGTCAACCAGGCCTACGAGTGGGTGGCCCACGCGCGCATCGGCCAGAAGGAAGGCTTGCCGAACGACGTGATCGAGCGCGTGCGAACGCGCGGGGACCTTTCGGCGCTGTCGCCGCGGTACGCCGCTCCTGTTCGGCTGGTCCAGCACGTGCTCGCGTACGAATCGATCCCGCAGGCGCTGTTCGAAACGGTCCGGAGCGAGGTCGGCGTCAACGGCGTCGCCGAGCTGGTGGCCCTGGCCGGGCATTACCGTCTGATCGCGGGCGTGCTGTTCGCGTTCGACACGCCGCTGCCCGACGGCACGCCGGCGCCGTTCTGAGCCGATGACGGATCCGCGTCTTCCGCTGGAGGGTATTCGCGTGCTGGAGCTGGCTCAGATCGTGGCCGGCCCGTTCTGCGGCACGCTCATGGCCGAGTTCGGCGCCGAGGTCATCAAGACCGAGATGCCCGGCCGCGGCGATGATTTACGCCGGCTCGGGCCGTCCGAGGAAGGTCACGGCTACTGGTTCGCGGTCGACAACCGCAACAAGAAGGTGATGACCCTCGACATGCGCACGCCGAAGGGGCAGGACATCGTCCGCCGCCTGGTCCCGCACTGCGACGTGGTGCTCGAGAACTTCCGCCCTGGCGTGCTCGAGCGCTGGGGCCTCGGGTGGGACGCGCTGCATCAGCTGAATCCCCGCATGGTGATGGCGCGCATCACCGCGTTCGGCCAGACGGGCCCGCTGAACCAGGGCCCGGGCTTCGCGGCGATCGCGTCGGCGTTCGGCGGGAGCTGGTATCTCAACGGTCACTCCGATCGGCCGCCCGCGCGGCCGACGCCGGTCTATCCCGACTACATGACCGGTCTCTTCACCGCGTTCGGCGTGATGGTGGCGCTCCGCCACCGCGACCTGACTGGCGAGGGGCAGTGGATCGATGCCGCGCTCTACGAGTCGGCGTTCCGCACGCTGGAATACACGCCCACGCTCTACGGTCGCCAGAAGGTCGTGCGCGAGCGCGGCAGCCTCCAGCATTCGGGGTGGCCGGGCGGCGCCTTTCAAACGCTCGACGGCCAATGGGTCGTCTTCACCGCTCCCGCCCAGCATCTCTTCGAGCGCTTCTGCACGATGCTCGGCGAGCCTGATCTACCGCGCGATCCGCGCTTCGCCAGCGCCACCGAGCGCTCCAAGCACATCCCGCTCATCCTCGAGATGGCCACGCAGTGGTTCGCCGCGCGTCCCGCGGAGAAAGCCATGGAGGAGCTACGGGCTCACGACATCCCGCACTCCCCGATCATGAGCATGGCCGACGTCTTCGCGGATCCGCACTATCGTGCGCGGGAGATGATCGTCGACGTTCCCGCTGACGGCCTCGGCGCGCTGCCCCAGCCCGCGGTCGTCCCGCGGCTCTCGCGCACCCCCGGTCGCATCACCCACGCCGGCCCCGCGCTCGGCCACGACACCGACGACGTGCTCTCGGGATTGCTCGGCCTGACGGCCGACGAGATCGCCGCGCTCCGCGCGGAGGGCGTGGTCTAGGCCGGCGCGAGAGCGCGTCAGTTCGCTCGCTTGAGGCGCCGGTATTCCTGGAAGGCGCTCGTCAAGAGGCCGACGGTGTGGCGCACCCAGTCCGACCGCGATTTCTTCCAGGTCTCCCATCCGTCGGGAAGACGCTTGTCCACGAACATCGCGGTGAGGTCCGTCACCGACACCGCCGGCTCGTCTCCGACTTTCTGGGCGTCCGGTCGGTTGTCCAGGAACGCGAAGAGCAGGCCGAACTCTCCCGAGGACCCGACGAGATTGTCCTCGCCCATGAGCTTGGTGATCCTGGTCTCGATGTCCCGATGAGTGGTCCGCGCCTCGTCGCCGGAACGAAAGACCCTGTCTTTCAACGCCGAGCCCGCGGTCCCCAGCAGCTCGGCCGCGTCACCGGTCAACAGCCCCACGATGTGCTTCTCGTCGACCTTGGATTTCGGGTCCCTCACGAGGTTCTCGGCGATGAAGCGCCCGACGTCCGAGCGGGCGATCCAGCCATCGCGCGCGCGGCTCGTGAGCCGGGCAAAGTCCGCCTGACTCAATCGCCCCGAGCCCGGCGTCAGCGGGTCTCCCTGGAGAATGCCGCTGTGGCCCGGGTGAGAACCCTGAGAGCCCGGCAGCTCGAGCGAGAACAGTCCGCTCGGCACCGGCGTGTCCAGCTTTCCGGACACACCGAGCATGAACGCATGATTCCCGCTCGCGAACAGCACGAGCACCTCTCCCAGATCACCGCCACCCGTGTTGCCCAGCCGCCGAACGTCCTCGATGCTGGCCAGCGGATCGTTGGCGTGGTTGCGCACAGGGAGTTTGCCCTGGGCGACGGCGCTGCCGATGAACGGGCAGGTGGCCTGTCTTTCTACCAAACGCGTTCTTTCATCGCCGGTGAGCTCGGCAGGTCGGTGGGGATCGTCACTCATGCGAGAGTCCTCCGGAGTTGCGGCGTGCTCGCGTCCCGATGGGCGATGACCATGAAGCCTGCTGTGGCCACTGAGTCCACGGATCTCATCGATGGGTCAGTATCGCATCCACCGGACCATGTGGGGGAACGGCGCGACTCCGCGCGGACGTGCGTGGGCCGCGTCGAACGCCATGCCCCACGCTTGGAGCAGCGGAAAGCCGATGAAGACGCCGCGCTTCGCCGCCGCGATGATCGTCGACGAGTCGCCACGCGGGTAGGCCGTGGGGTGAAAGACCTCTTCGGGCTGGAGATCGAGCTCGAGCAAGGCGGCCCAGCACCACGCGATCGCCGCGATCTCCTCGCCACCGTCCGCGTCGCTGAGGAACGCGAAATCCCGCGCTCGCCGGTCCGGAGGCGCGAGCGCGATGTGTGCCGCCTCGTGCAGCGCGTCCCCCGGCGAGAGCAGCTTGCCTTCGTCGATGACCAGACTCCCGCCGGAGATCAGGCTACCGGGGAATACCGTCTCGCCGTCCACGCGGCCGGCATTCATCCGAATGCCTATCGACGTCAGAAACGCGGCCATCCGCCGCAGCCGCGGGTCGCGGAAGGTGATGTCCGGCACTATTTCGCGTTCTCATATGCCACTACGCGCGCGCGGTCGCCGCGCACTCCGTTTAGATCTGCCCGCCGCGGAAGGTGGCCTTGGCCATGCGGCGCTTGATCGACTCGACGTGGCGGCGGTAGCCGGGGCGGGACGAGCCCGGGTGCCACGTGGTGGGCGAGGGGAGGCTGGCGGCCAGCTCGGCGGCCTCGTCGTCGGTGACCTCGGCGACGGACTTGCCGAAGTAGCGGCGGCTCGCCGCCCCGACGCCGTAGATGCCCGGCCCGAACTCGACCACGTTCAGGTACAGCTCGAAGATGCGGCGCTTGGGGAGCGCGCGCTCGAGCTGCCAGGTGAGGATCGCCTCTTCGACCTTGCGCAACGGGCTGCGCGAGGGCGAGAGCCAGAGGTTCTTGGCGAGCTGCTGGGTGATGGTGGAGGCCCCGCGCGGGGGCGCGCCGTCCTCCATCGCTTTCGTGACGGCCAGGCGGATCTCCCCGTAGTCGAAGCCGCGGTGGGAGAAGAAGTTGATGTCCTCACCGACCAGCACCGCGCGCTTGACGCCCGACGCGATGGCCGCGTGCGGGACCCAGACGCGCTGGACGCGATCGTCGCGGCCGGCGGCGCGCTGGCGGGCTCGGTAGCGCTCGATGAACGCGGTCGTCGGCGGATTGCGGCGGGCCAGCGCGCCCACGTCGGGCCACGTCAAGGCCTCCCACGCGACGACGGCCGCCACGAGGAGCAACAGGAGGATGACGATCTTGCGAAGCCACCGGTGCGGGCGGCGGCGGGAGGGCATCAGCCGCGGAGCAGCTCCTCGGCCACGCGCTTGACGTCGCCGGCTTCGACCTGGCCCTTGTGCGTCTTCATGACGTCGCCGACGAGCCGCCCGACCTGTTTCGCGTCCGCGATGCCGAGGCTGGCGAGGCGCTCACGCACGAGATCCCGCAACGCGGTGTCGTCCAGTCCCTTCGGCAGGTACCCTTCGCACAGCGCGATCTCGAAGCGGAGCTGCGCGACCTGGGCGGCGCCACGCTCGCCGACCTTCTCGAACTCGACCAGCGCTTTCTGGAGCTGCTTGCGGTAGGCGCCGATCACGTCGAGCACGAGCGCGTCGTCGACCTGGCCGGAGAAGCCCTTGGCGGTGCGCCGCTCCTGCAATCTCGACTTGAGCATGCGCAGGGCGTCGGCGGTCTGCGGGTCTCTGCCCTTGATGGCCCGCGTCAGTCGTTCGTTCAGCTCTTGCTCGAGCGCCATGGCTATTCCTCCGATCTCGATCACTGAAGGGTCGGCTCGCCGCCCGAGCCCGGCTCACCTCACACGATTTCGATCACCGAAGGGCTCGGCTCGCCGCCCGAGCGCGGCTCACCTCACACTGCCACCCGGTGACCACGGCGGGGCGTTGAGGCGGCGCTTGCCGTCGCTGGCCAGACGCACCGTCGAATCGTCGGGGGTCAGCTCGCGATCCCACAGCTTGCAGGTGACCTGCTTGTGGCGCTGATCGAGCCCTTCGCAGTAGTTGGTGAACTCGCAGCGCCGCACCTCGTGGCCGAGGCCCAGGCGGATCTTCAGGAACCAGTCGGGATCGGCCAGGCTCTGGCGCGCGGCCGCCACGAAATCGGCCTCGCCACCCGTCAGAATGGCCTCGGCCTGATCGAACGTGGTGATCCCGCCGCTGGTGACCACGGGCGTGCTCCGGCCGGCGTCGCGCACGGCATGGCGGATGGCGGCGGCCAGCGGGACGTTGCGCCCGAACGGACCGCGCTCGTCCGAGATGACCGTGGGCATGCACTCGTAACCCGACTCGCCGGTGTAGGGATAGACCGCCTCGCCGACCTTGGGCTGGCGCGCGTCCTCGAAGCGTCCGCCCTTCGAGATCGAAAGGTAGTCGGCGCCGGCCTGGGCGAAGCGCACCCCGAACCACACCGCGTCCTCGAGATCGCTGCCGCCCTCGACCACGTCGTCGCCGAGATAGCGGATGCCGACCACGTAGTCGTCGCCGACCCGCCGGCGCACCGCGCGCAGCACCTCCAGGGGCAGGCGCACACGGCCCTCGCGGGTGGTGCCGTAGCCGTCGGCGCGGGTGTTCAGGCGCGAGAGGAACGAGGCCATCGTGTAGGCGTGAGCGTAGTGCAGCTCGACGCCATCGAAGCCCGCGTCCTGAGCGCGCCGCGCCGCCTCGGCGAACAGCGGAGGCAGCACGCGGGGCAGCTCGCGGATGTGGGACAGGTGGAGGTCCCACACGCGCTCGCGGTAGCCGAAGTCGAGCGCTTCGCGGTCGCGGGGCGAGAGCGCGGCGTCGGCGAGCAGTGGGTCATGGGCCAGCCGCTCCCGAACCTCACCGTCGGGGGCGGTGCGCCAGGGGACTTCGCCGAGCGCAGCGGTCACGCGCTGGCGCAAGCCCTCGTCGACGACGAGATGGCGCGAGAAGAACGCCTCCCGGGTGGGACGGCGGCGCACGGTGAGGAAGTCGATGACCTGGATGAAGAGCCGGGTGTGGCCCCCGCTCGCCTCGCGGACGACCTTCACCAGCTCGCGCAGGCCCGGGATGAATCGATCGTCGCCGATGCGGAGCAGGGGACCGCTGCGGACGTCGCGGATGCCGGTCGCTTCGACCACGAGCACGCCGGGCCGTCCCCGCGCGAAGCGGGCGTACCAGTCGAGCACTTCCGGGGTCACCAGGCCGTCCTCGGTGGCCCGCCAGGGAACCATGGCCGGCACCCACGTGCGCTGCTCGGCCATCACGCGCGTGCCGACGCGGAGGGGGGAGTACAGGCGTGAGCGCGCCGCCTCCTCGGAAGTCGGCCAGCGCGCGTCCGGCAGCGCGTGCTTGATGCGTTTGAGCATCGACGCTGGCACCTACGTCCTTCTACGAGCCATCCAGGACGATCGTTTCTCCGTTGGTGACGTCGTCGGCGAGGAGCTTCACCGCCACGTCAGCCACCTCGGAGGGCTCGACGAGCCGGCCGCCGGGATTGATGCGGGCCATCGCGGCCACCGCCTCGTCGAACGACTTGCCGGTGCGGGAGGCGATGTTGCGGGCGCCGCTCCACGTCATCTCGGTCGCCACGTAGCCGGGACAGATCGCGTTGACGGTCACGCCCTTGCCCGAGACCTCGGCGGCGAGCGCGCGGGTGAGCCCGACCAGCGCGTGCTTGGACGCGGTGTAGGCGGTGACGTAGGGCGCGCCGTAGAGGCCGGCCAGCGAGGCGACGTTGATCACGCGTCCCCAGCCCCGCGCCAGCATGCCGGGCAGGACTTCGCGCGTGCACAGGTAGGGGCCGGTGGCGTTCACGCGCAGGTGGCGTTCCCACAGCGTCAGGTCCGTCCGGCTGAGCGGCGCCGACTCGGCGATCCCCGCGTTGTTGACGAGGACGTCGACCGCGCCCAGCTCGGCGGCGACCCGCGCGTGCGCGTGGCGAACGGCATCGGCCTCGGTGACGTCGAGCGCGAGGGCGAGTGCGCGGGCGCCGAGCGCGCGCGCGTCGGCCGCGGTCTCGTCGACGCGTTCGAGGTCGCGCCCCCCGACGGCGACGGCCACTCCCTCGCGCGCGAACGCCAGCGCGATCTCGCGCCCGATGCCCTTCCCCCCGCCGGTGATCAGCGCCACCCGCTCCATCGCGTCACCGGGTCAGTTGGTCTGGACGCAGAAGAGGTAGAAGAGGGGTTGAGTGCCGGACGTATCCGGGCGGCTGAGGCAGCGGGCGCCGCCGGACGAGGTCCGCGGGGGCGGCGACGGGTTCGACGCGCAGCCCGCGAAGATCAGACCCGCGAGCAGCAGGGCGCCGCACACGAACCCTCGTTTCATGGCGTCATTCTATCGTGCCATCGGGTATAACTACTGCGCCATTCATGCCGCGCGCATACGCTCGCACCACGCTCCCGGAGGCAGTCGGCCGATTGCGTTCGGGCATGAAGGTGTTGCTGCCGCCGGGATGCGGCGAGCCGGTGGCGCTGGTGGCCGAGATCTGTCGCCAGGCCACGCGGCTGCCCGCTCTCACCCTCATGGGCGGCATCCACATCGGGGACTTTCCGTTGGTCCGTCCGGAGGCGGCGCCGCTCCGCGTCGCCACCTGGCACATGTCGCCGCGCCTGGCCGGAGCGGGCGAGCGCGTCGAGTTCGTGCCCATCCGCTACTTCGACCTCGTCACCGAATTCACGTCAGGGGGCCGGTGGGCGCCCGATTGCGTGCTCGTGCACACGGCGCCGCCCGACGCGCGCGGCTATCTGAGCCTCGGCGTGTCGGTGAGCATCGCGCTGCCGGCGGCGCGGCGCGCGCCGCTCGTGATCGCTCAGGTCAATCCCAACATGCCGCGCACGCGCGGCGACTCGAGCCTGCACCGGAGCCAGATCGACGCCTGGGTCGACGTCGACGCGCCGCTGCTCACGTATCCGTCGCCCGTGATCTCGGACGTCGAGCGGTCGATCGGGCGGAGCGTCGCCGCGATCGTCCCCGACGGCGCCACCGTGCAGGTCGGCGTGGGGGCCATCCCTCAAGCCGTCCTCGAATCTCTCGGCGATCATCGCCACCTCGCCCTGCACTCGCTGCTGGTCGACGCCGCGGTGCCGCTGGTCGAGCGCGGGGTCGTCGACGGCTCCGCCAAGCGCGTGCACCGCGGCCGGCTCGACATCTGCGAGATCATGGGAACGCGACGGGTGTTCGACTTCGCCCACGATAACGCGGTGATCAACATGGAGACGTCCGAGCTGGCGCACGATCCGGGCTTCGTGGCCCAGCTCGACCGCTTCGTGGCCATCAACTCGGCGCTCGAGATCGACCTCACCGGTCAGGTGACGGCGGAGACGATCGGCGGGCGACAGGTGGCGGGGATCGGCGGGCAGTTCGACTTCGCGCTCGGCGCCTCACGCTCGCGCGGCGGCGCGTCGATCGTCGCGTTGCCCGCGACGGGACGCGACGGCGCGGTCTCGCGAATCGTCCCGAGGCTGGGGCCGGGCGCGGGGGTCACCACGCCGCGCTACCTGGCCGACTGGGTGGTGACGGAATTCGGCGCGGCGCGATTGCGGGGACTCGGGGCACGGGCAAGGGCCACGGCGTTGATCGCCGTGGCCCATCCCCGCTTTCGGGAGGAGCTGGAGCGGAGTGCTATCCCTTAGCCTTGTCGATCTCGGCGAAGATCTCCTCGTTCTCGGGGAAGCGATACGTGTCCTTGTTGGTGTAGGCGAGGCGGCCGTCGATCGACACCTCGTAGATGCCGCCGACACCTTCCTTGAGGCGCGCGGTGATGCCGTACCTGTCCTTGATGGCGGCCTGCAAACTGGAGGCCTGGGGCAGGTAGTTTCACTCGCCGCAGTAGAGGATCTCGATGTCCATCCGACACCTCCTCCCGAAGATGGTTGACGTCATTCTAGCACCTGGCCTTGAGATGCCCGGAGATCGGCGGAGGATTTCGAAGGGCGAGCCGGTCCCGTGATTCCTACGCTCATCGACACCGATCCCGGCATCGACGACGCGCTCGCGCTGCTGCTGGCCTGGAATTCGCCGGAGCTGGCCGTGGAGGCGATCACCACCGTCGCCGGCAACGTGCCGCTCGCGACGGCCACGCGGAATCTCGACCGGCTGCTCGCGCTGCGCCGTCCGTCCCCGCCGCCGCGCGTCGGCGAGGGCGCCGCCGGGCCGCTGGCGCGCGAGCTGAACACGGCCGAGCGCTATCACGGCGCCGACGGCATGGGAGACCTGACCGACTGGCCTGCCGTCGATTCGCCGGCGAGCGGTGAGGCCAGGCCGCGCGCCGCCGATCTGATCGTGGAGACCGCGGCCCGGCTCGGCGCGTCGCTGACCGTGGTCGCGCTGGGGCCGTTGACGAATCTCGCCCTCGCGCTCGCGGCCGATCCCTCACGGGTCGCTTCGGTCGGCCGCGTCGTCGTCATGGGCGGCGCCGTCGACGATCGCGGCAACGTGACGCCGACCGCCGAGTTCAACATGAACGTCGATCCCGAGGCCGCCGCCCGCGTGTTCGAGGCCGGCCTCTCGCTCGATCTGGTTCCGCTGGACGCCACGCGCCAGGCCCGGCTCACGCGCTCTCAGCTCGCTGACGCACTCCGTCGGACGCCGGGCGCGATTGCCGACCGCATCGCGGCGTTCACGGCGCGCGCGCTTTCCGCCGACGATCCCCTCGGCATGGCGCTCCACGACCCGCTGGCCGTGGGCGTCGCCATCGACCCGACCCTCGTCGAGTGGGAGCCCGTTCGCGTCGCGATCGATCGCGACGGCGCGACCCGACGCGTCCCCGGCCCGCCGAATTGCCGCTTCGCGCGCACCGTCGACGCCGAGCGCTTCCGCGCGATGTTACTGGCGCGCCTGTGCACGCGCGCGGACGCATGAGCGTGCGGGTCCTCGTCGTGGGTTCGGCGAACGTCGACTACACGGTCGCGCTCGCGCGGCTGCCCGAGCCGGGAGAAACCGTCACCGGCGGCACGCTCCTGGTGAACCACGGAGGCAAGGGCGCCAATCAGGCCCTGGCCGCGCGACGGCTCGGCGCCGAGGTGCGCTTGATCGCCTGCGTCGGCGAGGACACCGTGGGCCGCGAGATTCGCCAGGCCCTCGCCGCCGAGGGCGTCGACGTCACGGGGGTCGCGTCCACCGCCGAGGCCGCGACCGGCACCGCGCTGATCGTCGTCGACGCCGAGGGACGCAACCAGATCGCGGTGGCGCCGGGGGCGAACCGGCGGCTCGACGTCGAGCTGGTGGCGCGGCGTGCGGCGGATTTCGAGTGGGCCGACGTCCTCGTGTGCCAGCTCGAGACCCCGCTGCCGACCGTGAAGTGGGCGCTCGAGGAGGGCAAGCGGCGTGGGATGATCACGATCCTCAACCCCGCGCCGGTGCCGGACGCGTCGATCGACGTCTGGCCGTCGGTGGACTATCTGACGCCGAACAGCGGGGAGGCGGCGCGACTCAGCGGCGTGTCCGTGGGCGATCGACGATCGGCGGCCGAGGCGGCCAACACGTTGAGGAACTATGGGGTCGGTACGGTCGTCGTGACTCTGGGCGCCGACGGCGCGCTCTGCGTCAGCGCCGCCGGGAGCCGTCAGGCCCCGGGCTTCGCGGTGGCGGTCCTCGACACGACGGCCGCCGGCGATACCTTCAACGCCGCCCTCGCCGTCACCCTCGCCGAGCGCACCTCCTTGGACGAGGGGCTGCGCTTCGCGAACGCCGCCGCCGCGCTCGCCTGCATACGGCGTGGCGCCCAGCCCTCGCTCCCGCGCAGGGACGAAGTCGTCCGCTTGCTCGGCGCCTGATCCTCGGCGGCCACGGCCGCGGGGCGTCGCGCGGCCGGAATCCGGCTGTCCCACTCACTCACGGTCCCGCCGTTCTCGGCGCGCTGCTTGAGCGTCCGCACGCGCGCGAGGGCCTCGGTCACTCGCTCGATCGAGAGGCGCCCGGTGCCGACGGCGTGACGCATGGCCCACAGCGCGACCTCGGCGGCGGAGCGCCCGTCGGGGAGACGGTCGTCGGCGATGAGGGCCACGTCCACGCCCGCGCCGAGCGTCAGCACGGCCGCGCGGTCGATGCCGTACCGCCCTTCGATCGCCCCCATGCGCAGGTCGTCGCTGATCACGAGCCCGCCGAAGCCGAGCTGGTGGCGAAGAAGCCCGGTGACGGTCCGCCGCGACAGCGTCGCCGGGTACTTGCGGTCGAGGCGCTTGTTGAACACGTGCGCGGTCATGATGCTGTCCGCGAGCTGGGCGTCCATCAGCGTGCGATAGGGGAGCAGCTCGACCGCCGCGTCGGCGGTGGCCGTCACGTCCACGAAGCCGTGATGGGAGTCGGCGAAGCTCGAGCCGTGCCCGGGGAAGTGCTTGAGCGCGGTGAGGATGCCGGCGGCGTGCATGCCCCGGATCCACGCGCCGGCGAGCGCGGTCACGCGTCGGGGATCGGCGCCGAAGCTGCGGCCGTACGCGACGATCACCGGGTTCGCGGGGTTGTAGCCGACGTCGACTACCGGGGCGAGGTTCCAGTTGATGCCGGCGTCGCGCAGCATCCGGCCGATACGCAGTCCCTCGAGCTCGGTGAGGGCGAGATCGTGACTGGCGCCGAGCTCGCGCGCGGACAGCGTCGGACCGTATCCGGCGTCGGGACGCAGCCGCATGACCTGCCCGCCCTCGGCGTCGACGGCGACCAGCAACGACAGCGCGCCGCAGTCGCGGGCGATCGCGCGCGCGCGTTCGGTGAGCCGGGTGACCTGCCCGGGGTCCACGACGTTCCGTCCGAACAGCAGGATGCCGCCCACGCGGGCGCCGCAGATCAGTCGCTGGAGATCGTCCTCGGCATCGCCCTCGGTCCCCCGGAATCCCACCAGCAACAGCTGGCCGAGCCGCGGAGCGACGGCCTCGAAGCGCGCGGGATCGGGCGGCATCGCGCTCCGACAACCCGAGGCCGCCAGCAGGGCCAGCAACGCCCCAATGGCTCCTCGGCGGAGACCTCGAATCAACGAGCGGGCGCCGCGGGGGCCGGCGGCGTGGCGGGAGCCGGGGCGGGGGGCGCTGGAGTCGGCGCGGGGGCAGCGGGAGGTGCGGCCGGAGCCGGTGCCGCGGGCGCGGGTGTGGCGGCAGCAGGCGGCGCCGGAGCGGTCGAGATGGGGGGCGCGGTGGGGACTGGTGGAGTAGGCGGCGGCGGCGGCAGCGGCGCCGGCGCCGATGGCATCCGCGTCGCCGGAGCGCGCGACGCCGGCGGCGAGGTGGAGGACGGCGGGCGCGGCGCGTGCTGGAACGCGTCGTCCAGCTCGGGCGTGGCCCTCCGCATCTCCTCGGTGATCCGCGCGGCGTCGGCCGCGGTGCCGATGACCCGCGGCGTGATCAGGATCAGCAGCTCCGTCTTCTCGACCGTCAGGCCCTTGAAGCCGAACATGAACCCGAGGAGCGGGATGTTCTTCATGAACGGGATCCCGCGGTCCGCCACCGTCCGGCGCTCCTGGATGAGGCCACCGAGCACCAGGGTTTGGTTGTTGACGAGCACCACCGAGGTCTCGGCCTCGCGCTTGATGATCCGCTTGGAGTTCGTGGGCGGCTCGGGCTGCCCGATGCTGTTGACCTCTTGCTTGATGTCGAGCGCCACCGTGCCTTGTTCACCGATCCGAGGGGTCACGGTCAGGATCACGCCCGCGTCGCGGTACTCCACGGTCTGGGTCCCGATGACGCTGGTGGTGTTGTTGGTCCCGGTGGACGACACCGTGCCGCCGACCGGGGTCTGCTGAGACGTCACGATCGGGATCGAATCCGACACGTTGATCACGGCCTTCTTGTTCTCGGAGGTGAGCACGTGTGGGCTCGAGATCACGTTGACCCGGTTCTCGCCGGCCAGCGCGTTCAGGATGGCCATGAACTGGTTCGAGGCGAACGTGAAGGCGGTGAGGCCGCCGCCGAGGGGCAGGCTGAGGGTGTCGACGATCGGCAAGGTCCGGCTCATCGGGACGATCTGTCCGGCGTCGGGGTTGATGTTCTGGTTGGCCAGGCTGAACTTGCCGCTCTTGACGGCCCAGTCCATGCCGAAGCGCATGTCGTCGGTGAGGCTGATCTCGGCGACCAGCACCTCGATCAGCACCTGGCGGGGCATCTTGTCGAGCTGTCGGATCGTGGCCTCGATCTCGGCCCACGCCCTCGGAAAGGTCGTTACGATCACCGCGTTCGTGGTGTCGTCGGAGATGAACCGCACCTGTCCCTCGATGATGCCCACTTCGGACAACACGCCCGAGCCGCCGCCCGGGCCCCCGCCACCACCGGTGGGTGCTCCGGTCAGCGCGCCCAGCAGACCCCCACCGCCGCTCGGCGCTGGCGGCCGGGCGCCGGCGGGCTGCGACGCCGCCGGGGCGGGCGACCCTCCCCCCGAGCCGGGCGCGCCGTAAATCGCGTTCAGCGTGGCGGCCAGCTCCTTGGCCTTGGCGTTTTCCGCGTAATAGACGAACACTCGCCGGCCGCCGTAGATGTTCACGTCGAGCTGGGCGATGAGCTTGCGGATCGTGTCCAGCTCCTGGCGCCGCGCGTAGATGATCAGCGAGTTCGATCGGCGCTCGGCGATGATCAGGGGCCCGCGGTCCGCGGTGGACGTGGTGCCCGGGCCACTGGGCACCCCCGGCACGCCGGGAGTTGTCGGCAACCCCGTCACTCCGGTCGGGGCCGTGGGTACCCCGGGAGTCGGTGCCGGCGTGGGCAAGCCCGTCGGCGCCAGCGGAAACCCGGGAGCGCTGGTGGCCCGGCGGACCCGGCCGCTGGTGAAGAGCTGGTTGAGGATGTTCGCGAGGTCCGCCGCATCGGCGAAGCGCAGGGGGATGATCGACAGCTCGTCGAGCGCGACCTCGACGTCGACGAGGCCGATGATCTCGAGCAATCGCTGGATGTTCGACGCGGTGTCGGTGATGACGAGGACGTTGGTCTCGCGATGGGCGATGAGGCCGCCGCGGGCGGAGATGAGCGGTCGCAGCAGCGAGTTGAGATCGGTGACCGAGGCGTAGCGGACGGGCACGATCTGGGTGATGATCTCGTCGGCGCTGCGGGCGGTGTCGGCGGTGTCGCCCACGATGAGGGGGACCGCGCGCTCGCGCGCGCCCTCGATCTTGAGGATCTTGTACAGGTTCCCGGAGCGCACCGCGGTGAACCCGTGCACCTCGAGGATCGCCAGCAAGACGCCGAACACGTCTTCCTGCGGGATGCGCCCGGAGGTCTGGACCGTGACCTTGCCGCGCACGTCGGGAGCGAGCACGTAGTTGAACCCGACGATCTCGCTGGCCGCGTGCACGACCGTCTCGATGTCCGCGTTGTCGAAGTTCAGCACGACGAACCGTCCGCGCTGGGCGGCCGGGACGGGGGGCACGGTCGGCTGCGCGGGCGCCGGCTCGCGCTTCGGCGCCGGGGGACGCGTGGGAGTCTCGATGGTCCGCGGACCGACCGACATGGTCGGGGTCGGCGCGAGGGCCGGCGTCGTCGGCGTGCTCGGCTCGACCGTGACGGAGACGGCCGGCGGTGCCGGTGGCGTGAGCGTCGGCGGCGCCGCGCAACCGGCGAGCATGGATATCAGAACAGCAGCCGCGACTACATCACTGTGGCTTCGTGGCATCGGTCGGTTGTGAGGGGTAGCGGCCAAACACGGCCCCGGGACGCCGCGGTTGCGTGATCGTCGGGCGCCCTTCAGGCGTCACTCCCTGCTGCGGAATTCCAGGGGCGGGCGGTTGGCCTGTCGGCATGCCCGGTGCCCCAGGCGTGCCGGGCATGCCCGGAACGCCTGGCATACCCGGCATGCCCGGCACACCCTGTGTCGGCGGGAGCCCGGCTTTCGGACGCGTGGGATCATGCAAACGGACCGTGACTTGCCCTTCCGGGCGCAGCAGCATGACCGTGTCGGACTCGATCGACTTCACCGTGCCTCCGGCCACGCTGTCGCCGACACGGTAGCGAGCGACGCGCTTGCTCACGGGATCCTCGAGGTACGCGACCGGCGTGCCCTCGATGAGGATCACCCCGAAGAGATTCGGCTTGGGCAGTATCGGCGCGGGCGGGGCTGCCGGCGTCACCGGTGCCGGCGGGGCCTCGCTTCTCGTGGGACTGAACAGGTTGCGACTGGCCACGGCCGAATAGTTCTGGGCGGCGGAGGATCCCGGTGAGGCGGCCGGCGTCGCCGCCGTGCCGCTCGCCGCCGGTTGCGGGCGTGAGGCCGGCCCGGGCGGGGGGGCGGACGTGAGCTCGCGGGCGATCAGTCCCGCGAACGCGAGCGCGATGACCACGAACAACACGGTGAGCAGCGGCAACCGTCGCGACATCGGTCAGGATTTCGCTTTGGCCGGCAGGATGAAACCGGACACCGTGATCGTCGCCAGCAGCTCTTTGGGCTGCGCGACGTTCACGACCCGGATCTTCAAGTCCTGGATGGCGAGGAGTTTCGGCGCCTGCTCCAGCCGGGAGAGAATGTCGACGAGCTGGCGTACTTCCGTCGACACCGCGATCTCGATGGCGATCTCCATCAGCTCGCCGCGCTCGACCGTCGGCAGAATGCGTTCGCTGCGAACCTCCGTGGAGGCTTTCAGCGCGATCTCCTTGGTGAGCTTCTGCAGCTCGGAGGCCGCCACCGCGGGCGTCGACGCCGGGAGGAACCGGTCGGAGAGCGCCTGGAGCTGGGCGTTCGTGGTCTCCAGGTCACGGGCGATCGATCCCTTGCGGGCCACCAGTTCGAGACGCCGCGCGAGGATCTGCTCGCGGACCGGGACCAGCTCGGCGGCCGTCCGGTATCGGTCGCGGATGGGCTGGACGACGAAGACCCACCCGAGCACGAGGAGCCCGGCGAGGGTCCCCACGACGATCAGCAGGCGTTCGCGCGAGGAGACGCTACCGATCACCGCGCATCCGCTCCCAGTCGGACAGGGGCCGGGATTCACGCGACCCGCCGCGCGGGCCTGCAGGCTTGGCGACCGGCGCCGAGCCCGACTCTTCCCACGCGGTGCGGATGCGGAACTGCTCCTTTTCGCGCCCTCGCGTGACCGGGGACGCGAACTCCACACGCTCGAAACGGGGAGAGTTTTCGAGCACCGGGATCAGCGAGCTGGCCGCCGCCGCCTGACCGGTCAACTCCGCGCCCTTCGAGTCCAGCGAGAGCGTCGTCAGCCACGCGTCGCTCGGGAGCAGGTCGGTCAGCTCACGCAGGACCGGCAACGGTCGGATGGTGCTCGATTCGACCGACTTGATGGTTGCCAGCAGCCGACGCTTGCGCTCCAGCTCCTGGAGCGTCTGCTCCACCGCGCGCACCTGTCCGTCGAGGGCCACGATGCTTCCGTTGACCCGGGTCAGGCGACGGCTCTCGCGGTAGCCCGGAACCAGCAGCGCGGTGATTCCGAGGATGACTGCGGCGGCCAGGGCGCCGAGCGCCCCGATCTGCTGACGTGTGAGACGGCGCGGCCGGAGACGGGTCGGGAGCAGGTTCAGCGGGCGCACACGACGCTCGGCGGCCAGCGCGACCGCCGCCGTGAGCTGGGCCGCGCCGGGTTCGGGGTCGTTGATCTGGGCGAGCAGGGCGCGCGCGCGCGCGCTGTACGGAGGCTCCATGACCGGTGCCCCCAGCCTTGCGAGTGGTGATTCCGGCGGAGTCTCCATTTCCTCGCCGTCACCCGAGCGCCAGATCGCGTCGACGGCCGTCCAGCGCGTGACCGCGAGGCTGCGCTGGATCTCCGCGGCGAGCGTGCTGTCGTCGGTGGTCGTCACGCTGCGGCTCAGCACCAGCTGGCCATCGCTCAGGAAGATCAGCACCGTGAGGCTACCGAGGCGATGGAGCCAGGCGACGTGCCCGCGCTGACGTCCGGCCACCAGCGCCGGAAGGTCGTGAGCGGCCACCGTGAGACTGGTCGGGCGCAGGCGAGCATCCTCGGCCAAGCGCAGCGCGCCCTCGACCACCTTGCGGTCGGCCGCGGCGATGAGCACCCGCCGCGAGCCGTCGGCGACAGGGGTCGGCGACGCCGGGAGCGGGATGAAATCGAACGACGCGTCGTCGCTCGCGAACGGCAGGTGGCGCTCGAGCTCGAACTGCACCATGTCCCGCAGTTCTCCGCCGACGTCCGGAATGTCGATCGGTTTGACGGTGACCGCGGTCCGCGGCAGCCCGAGGGCGACGTTGCGAACGCCCAGATGTCGCTGGTCGAGCTCCGCGCGCAAGGTGGTCGCGGGCTGCTCGGAGTCGACCCCGAAGGTCTCGAGGCGCTGGCCACGGACCGCGCCGGCGACGAGACGATCTCCCAGGAGCACCAGGGCCAGACGTGGGCGCCTCAACATCATGAGGGGTAGAGTAAGCCGGAACGGTGGGGGGCGCAAAGCTTTTGCTTGAAAATGTCCACGGATGGACGACACCCCCTCAACGGACGCCTGACCATTCCACCACGACGAGGCCATTGGGGCGCTTCTGCTGAACGATCGCGGTCACGCTGGCCCGGGGCTGGCCCTCGAGGAGGCCGTCGGCCTCGATCCGAAACGTCTCGCTGGCCACGCCGAAGCCGCCGGGGATGCTGAAACGCGACACATCGGCGGGGAGGAGGGGGGTCTCCAGGCGCCCCTGCATGATGCTTGAGATCTGTGCGTCGAGGATCCCCATCGCGCAGAATACGACGGGCCCCGCGGTGTTGACATTCACCTGCCGACTCCCGCGCACGGTCAGGACGTCGCGTAGACCGGGCTGGCCCTCAGAGCCTTCGAAGAGGGCCGGCGTGACTCCTTTGATCTGGAGCAGCTCGTTGACGGACTCCATTTGGCCGTTGCGGGCCCGGTACGGGATGGGCAGCTTCAGATAGTAGTCGTCGCTCTCGGCCCCGTTGATCCGATGGTCGTCGTTCGTGTCGATCCAGTCGAGGATGGAGTCGACGATCTGGTCGCGGTTGACCTTGTCGACGCCCAGGCACTGCAAGAGTTTATCCAGCTGAGCCTGCGTCGCGCTGTTGACGTTGATCCGCGATTGCTCGTCGGTGATGCGATAGGTGAACTCACCGTTGCCGAGACGGACCCTGGTCCGCAGGAACCTCGGCACCACCGCCGGGGGCGGTCCCTGCTTGTAGAGCGTCAGCACACCGTCGAACGGGAGGCTGACGTACTGGAAATCACCGGTCAGCTCGCGGAGCGCCTGCTCGACGCCGGCCTCCGCGAGGTGAGCCGCTCGCATGCCGTCTCGCCACGCCCGCATGGCCTCGGCCTCGAGCCGCATCGAATAGGCGAATTCCGCGCCGATGATGCCGAGCAGGCCGAGGACGAGCAGCACCGCCACCAGGGCGAATCCTCGCTCCGCCTGCCTCACGGGATGCTCGATCAACGGGTTCCCAGGACACGAAGCGAGATCGTGATCGGCGGTGAGGCCTGGAGCTTGTCGTTTCTCATGGTCGAGAACTTGACGCGGACCGCCGACGGGAGCGTCTTCTCGTTGTCGGCGTCCCAGCTGTCGGACCAGCTGCCTTCGGCGTTGAGATATTTCAGATCCAGGCCCTGGATGGTCGGATCGCGGAGGACGACGGCGGCCTTGGTGAACGGCGAGCGGTTGGGCAGGACCTGCTGGCGTACCACGAGGGCCCGGCCCTGGGCGTCGTCTTCGAGGCTGATGACCACGGCGGTGAACGCGGCGCGGGCGGGAGAAGGGAAGACCGGGGTCTGGCTCACGAACTCCAGGCGATGCTCGTCCCCCTGGAAGAGCAGGCGCGTCTCCGGTGCTTCGCCGGGAGCCCCTTTGAAGGGATACGCCGACCCGATCGTGCGGAGCAGGATCTGGCTGAGTCCGCGGTCGTGCTGCTGAGCTTCGGCTCGATCTTCGCCGCGGGTCCAGGCCACGACGCCCATGCGCAGACCGCCGAAGGCGATGGCGAGGAGCACGCCGACGATCGACAGCGCGATCAGCAGCTCGAGCAGCGTGAAGCCCGCGGCGCGGGTCCGTCGGCTCATTTCTGCTTTCCGAATAGGCCGCCCAGCGGGGAGGACCCGGATCCGCCGCTTGGCGTCGGGGTCACGCCCGGCTGCGTGATCGTTCCCGGCATCGTACTCACGGTCGTCTGCGTGGGCGGCGGGACCATACGCAGCGTACGGATCTCCACCTGGCGCTTCTCCCAGGCTACGCGGACGTCGATCTCGAAGACGCGCCCCCGCTCGGTGCCGTCGGCGGGCTTGAGGTCGGGGGTCTCGAGCTGTCGGATCGTCCGCTCCCACGACAGGAGCCCATCCGTGCCGTTCTCGCGGCCCTCCTTCGGGTCGACGACATCCCGCATCTTCTCGTCGGCCAGCAACATCGCGTGCTGGTGATCGCCAGCGAGCTTGAGCAGGCGCAGACCCTGCGCGAAGCCCTGGATGCACGCCACGACGGCGAAACTCAGGATCGCCAGGGCCACCAGCACCTCGATCAGCGTGAAGCCCGCCGCGGGCGCCACGCGGTCGGCCGCGGACGCCGCGCGGCCCGCGCGTGTCTTGGACGCGGCGTGCGGTGTCACTCTTGACGCTCGATGCGCACGCGTCCGGTGAGCTGATCGATGCTCACCCGGTAGCGCATCTGTCCCGTGGTCAACCGGAAGTCCCCCCCGCTCGAGACGCCGTTGGGCTCGAAGCTGACCCGGAGCGCTTCCGGGGGATTCGCGTCGATGCGAAGATTGGCCGAGAGCGTACGCGTCTGCCGGACCTCGTTCGGGGCGGCGACGATCGTCGCGCGGTGACCGCCGGGGTCGACGACGAAGGCGTGGACCTTCCGGGTCGTGATCGCTTGATCGCGGGCGTGACGGAGCATGGCCGAGAAGCGGGCCACGTCGGCGCGTCCGCGCAAGGTGTCCGCGCTTCGTCCCACGATGGGAGCGACGATGCCCACGGACAGCGCGATCACGAACAGGGCGACGATCAGCTCGAGGAGGGTGAAGCCCGCGACGCTTACTTCGCGGCGCTTTCCCATGACGTGACGTCGGCGTTCTCGCCCTCGCCTCCGGGCGCGCCGTCGGCGCCTTCCGACCAGAGATCGTACTCGCCGAACTGCCCGGGGCAGCAGCGATAGCGGTAGGGGTTGCCCCACGGGTCCTTGGGCACGGACTTCTTGAGATAGGGCCCATTCCAGTTGGAGATGTTCGGGTTGCGCTGGAGCGCGTCCAGCCCGACGTTGCCGTCGGGATAGCTGCCGACGTCCAGCCGGTACTGGTCGAGCCCGGCGCCCAGCAACTCGATCTGCGCCCGCGCGGCCGCCTGCTTGGATTGCCCGACCCGGCTGAACAGCCGCGGTCCCACGAGTCCGACGAGCAGACCGAGCACGATGATGACCACCAGCAGTTCGATCAGGGTGAACCCGCGCTGATCGCGGCACGCGCGGAGGCCGCGCCGGCCACGTGCGCGGGCCCAGCGGAGCGGAACGCGCAGCGTGCTCGTCATGGTGCTCATACCCGGATGTCGTTGACCGAGAAGATGGCCAGCAGCATGGCGACCACGATGAACGCCACCAGCACGCCCATGGCCAGGATGACCGCGGGCTCGAGCAGCCCGATCATCCGCTTGAGATCGGTTCGCACGTCGCCCTCCAGGGTTTCCGCGGCCTTGATCAGCATGTCCTCCAGGCGGCCCGTCTCTTCGCCGACCCTCACCATGTGGACGGCGAGCGAGGGGAACTGACCGTGCTCACGCATCGCCGAGGCCACGGTTCCGCCGCGCTTGACCGACTCGGACAGACGTTGGACCGATCGAGCGACGATTTGATTCGACATCATGTCGCCCACCACGGCAAGGGCTCCCAGCACGGGCACCCCGCTCTTGAGCATGGTGCCGAGCGTGCGCAGGAAGCGCGCGGTCTCGACCTTCATCGTGAGGGACCCGACGCGGGGCGTCTGCAGGAGCAAACGGTCCCACTGGAGCCGTCCCTCCGGGGTTCCCGTCCACAGCCGCCAGCCGAGCACGGCGCCGAGGATCACCAGCACGCCGGCCCACCAGTACGACTGCATGGCCGCGCTCACGGACATGAGGATCTGCGTGGGCAGCGGAATGGCCTGGTGCAGATCGGCGAAGATCGTGGCGAATCGGGGAATGACGAACGTCAACAGGAAGATCACGGCGCCCGCGCCGACGGTGGTGATCACGAGCGGGTAGGCGAGGGCGGACACGATCGCCTCGGTGAAGGCCGCGCGGCTTTCGAGGAACTCGGCGAGCCGGCGGAGGGCCACTTCGAGCACGCCGCCCTTCTCGCCGGCTCGCACCATGTTGATGTAGAGCCGCGAGAACGGCCGCGGGTGATGCTTGGCCAGCGCGTCGCTCAGCGAGGCGCCGCCCCGCACGCTGCGCAGGAGGTCGGCGATGATCTCTCCGAGCTTGGCCGACGGCGCCAGCTCCTCCAGGATGGCCAGCGCCCGGTCGAGCGGCAGCCCGGCTTCGAACAGCGTGGCGAGCTGCTGGGTCATGGCCAGCAAGTCGCGCTGACGGACCCGACGGCCACCCAGGGTCGGCCACGCCTTGCGCTCGGCGTGGGGAGAGACCCGGACCGGAAAGTACGATTCCTTGTGGAGGCGCTCGATGACCGCGCGCGCGTCCGGCGCTTCCATGACCCCGTCGATCGTGTGACCGCCGCGATCCGCGGCGCGATACAGGAAGACCGGCATCTACTACCGGGTCACCGGGCTGAGGCCGCTTTTCATCGGCCTCAAGCGTCTTCCTGGGTGACGCGGAGGACTTCTTCGATGGTCGTCACGCCGTCGACGGCGCGGGCCCAGCCGTCCTGCCGCAGCGTGATCATGCCACCCTCCACCGCGAGCCGGCGGATCTCGCGACTGGAGGCGCGCCGGAGGATGAGGCTGCGCACCTCCTCGGTGATCGCGAACAGCTCGTAGATGGCGGTCCGCCCGCGGTAGCCGGTGCCTCGACAGTCGTCGCACCCCTTGCCGCGGAAGAGCGTGGCGTGGGGATCGGCGTTGATGCCGAGGGCCTCGATGTCGGCCGGCGAGGCCGTGTCGCCGACGCGGCACACCTGGCAGATCCGGCGCACGAGCCGCTGGGCGAGGATGGCCTCGAGGACCGACGAGAGCAGGTACGGCTCCACGCCCATGTCTTGCAATCGGGTCACCGCGCTCGGCGCGTCGTTGGTGTGGAGCGTGGAGAACACGAGGTGACCGGTAAGCGAGGCCTGGATCGAGATCTCGGCCGTCTCGAGGTCGCGGATCTCGCCCACCAGGATGACGTCGGGATCCTGCCGGACGATGTGGCGAAGGCCGCTGGCGAAGGTGAGCCCGATCTTCGGCTTGACCGGGATCTGGTTCACGCCCTTGAGCTGGTACTCGACGGGATCTTCGACCGTGATGATCTTGCGGTCGGGCGAGTTGATCTTGTCGAGCGCGGCGTAGAGCGTGGTGGTCTTGCCGGAGCCCGTCGGTCCGGTGACGAGGATGATCCCGTGCGGGCGCTGGATGAGCTTCTCGAACCGCCCCATCATCTGCGGCATGAACCCGAGGCGCTCCAGCGGCAGGAACACGCTCGACCGGTCGAGCAGGCGCATCACGATCGACTCGCCGTGCACGGTGGGAATCGTCGACACCCGGATGTCGACGCGCCGGCCGTGCAGGGTGACCCGGATGCGTCCGTCCTGGGGCAGCCGCCGCTCGGCGATGTTCATCTCCGCCATGATCTTGATCCGCGAGGTGACGGCCGCCTGCAGGCGCCGCGGGGGCGCCTCCTGGTCGTAGAGGATGCCGTCGATCCGGTACCGGATGCGCAGCGTGTCCTCGAACGGCTCGATGTGGATGTCGGAGGACTCGTTGGCGATGGCGTTCTCGACGAGGAGGTTGACGAGACGAACGACCGGCGCCTCGAAGGCCATGTCGCGCAGGTGGTTGACGTCCTCGTCGCCGTCGCCGCGGACATCGTCGTCCATGCCCTCGACGATGCGCTGCAGGGCGGTGGTGTTGCCCGCCTCATAGGTGCGTTCGATGGCTTCCGTGATGGCCTCGGGCACGCACACGACCAATCGCACCTCGAGCCCGGTGCTCTGGCGGAGATCGTCGACGATCACCGGATTCAGGGGGTCGGCGGTGGCGAGGGTGAGCACGCCGGCGTCGACGCTGACCGGGCAGACCGCGTACTGCTTGAGGTACTTCGGCGAAAGGTTCTTGAGGACGGGGAGCGGCGACGGCAGCTCGTCGCGCGAGAGATAGGTCAGTCCCTGCTGGCGGGCCAGCGCCTTGAGCACATCGGCCACGGTGACCGCGCCCAGGCCGATCAGCGCGTCGGCGAGACTTTCGCCGGTGCTCTGGCCGCGCGCGGTGGCGGCGGCGACGACGTCGGCGGTGATGACACCTTCCGAGACGAGAAGTTCACCGAGGGCCTGCGGGAGCGGCCCGTGGGGCGGCGATTGCGTTCCGACCGCCATGCTATGCTCCACCGCGACATGGTAACACAGCTCACCTTCGCGGCCATCGCGGCGGCGGCGGACGTCGCCGGTGCGCTCGTGATGGCGCAGACGTACCGCGCGGCGCGCATTCCGCTCCGCTATTTCGTGGCGGGCGGCGCCGGCTTCATGCTCGCCGCCGCCTTCATCCGCATGCTGCCGGAGAGCACGCACGTGCCCCACGCGTTCATCTTCGTGCTGCTCGGGTATTTCGGCGTCCACCTGTTCGAGCACACGGTGGCCCCGCACTTCCACTTCGGTGAGGAGATCCACACCGACGCGTTCCTGCGGCCGTCGTCCGCGTACCTGGCCGTGCTCGGACTCGGCGTGCACACCCTGTTCGACGGCGTGGCCATCACCGCGGGCTTCATGATCGGCCCCACGCTGGGGCTCCTGCTGTTCCTCGCCGTCCTCCTGCACAAGCTGCCCGAGGGCTTCGCGGTCGCGTCGATCATGCTGGCCACCGGACATTCGCGGCGCGCGGCGCTGCAAGCCGCGGCGGTGCTCGGAGCGCTGACGCTCCTCGGCGCGTGGCTCACGAGCTTTCTGGCCGAGGCGCACGTCGGCTACGCGCTCGCCCTCTCCGCCGGCGTGACGATCTACGTGGCCGCCTCCGACCTGATCCCCGAGGTCAACCGCGAAGGCGGTCCGGCCCTGGCGTGGACGGTGTTCGGCGGGCTCGTCTCCTTCGTGCTGGCCGACTGGGCCCTCGGGCGGGCCGGATTGACCCGCTGATGGTATCGTCGCGCGGATGAGATTCCTCGTCCTGCACGGCCCGAATCTCAATCTCCTCGGCCGTCGCGAGCCGCACGTCTACGGCTCGTCGACGCTGGCGGCGATCGATCGACGCATCCGCGAGCACGCCCGGCTCCGGGGCGTGCGGGTGGAGTGCCGCCAGTCCAACCTCGAGGGACAGCACATCGACTGGCTCCAGGCCGCCGAGCGGGAGGGATTCGACGGCGTGGTGTTCAATCCCGGCGCCTTCACCCATTATTCCATCGCGCTGCGCGACGCGGTGGCCGCCATCGACGTGCCGGTGGTCGAGGTACATCTCTCCAACATTCACGCGCGCGAGCTCTGGCGTCACCAGTCGGTGATCGCGGCGGTGGCCCGCGGCCAGATCATGGGCTTCGGCCCCGTGAGCTATCTGCTCGGCCTCGACGCGCTGATCGCCGTCGAGGGCGAGGCGCGGGGGACACGACGGGGGGCGGAGGCTCCGCGGGCCGGGCGTCCGCGGCGCCGCGCCTCGCCACGGTGAACGCGAAGGGAGCCTCCGGCTCGGACGTGAATCGAGGGCGCCACCCCGACGTCTAACTTCGACGAGGCGGGGTGAAACGGTGCACACCCCTTGTCGATCGACGATCAGACACTCATCGAGCGAAGTCGCAACGGCGACGTGGCGGCGTTCGAGCCCTTGGTCGAGAAGTATCGCGACCGGGCTTGGCGCCTGGCGTTCAACGTGCTGCGCGATCGCGAGGACGCCTGGGACGTCACCCAGGAAGCGTTCGTGCGGGCGTGGCAGGCGCTGCCCTCCTTCCGGGGACAGTCCGCGTTCTACACGTGGCTCTTTCGCATCGTCGTGAACGTCGCGTCCGATCGGGCCCGTCAGCGCGCGGCGCGCGGGCGGGCCTTCGGCACCGAGCGCGTGCCCGAGGAGGATTGGGAACGCGCGATGGTCGACCAGGGGGCGACGCCGGTCGACGAAGCCCGGCGCACCGAGCAGCGGGAGCGCATCACGCGAGCGCTCGCGGCGTTGCCGGAACACCACCGGACCATTATCATGTTGAGTGATCTTGAAGGGTTGTCGTATCGGGAGATCGCGGAGGTACTCGACATTCCCATGGGGACGGTGATGTCGCGGCTGCACCATGCCCGAAAGCGCCTGCGCGCCGTCCTCGGTCCCTTGCTGACGGTGTTGCTCCTCGTGCTGGGAGCGGGCGTGCTCGGTCTCGCCGGCCCCCCGCGCGCCGAGGCGCAGCAGATCGTGCGCTTCGTCGTGCAAGTGCTCCTGGCCAGCGACGCCGCGGTGACGACGGCTCCGGTTCCGCCGGAAGAGCTCCAGCAACTCATCCCCAAGCTCCAGCAACTCTTCCGCTACCGGCAATACCGGGTGCTGCAACAGTACCGAGGGCAGGCGGCGGTGGGCGGCGTGCAGCGATGGCCGATTGCCGGCGAGCGGATGCTCGAGATCGCCCCCGAAAGCGTCACCGGCAACCTGACCCGGCTGCAGGTGCGCCTGCAGCGCGGCAGCCTGATCGAGGTCACGACGATCATGATGGCGAGTCCCGGCGCGCCCGCGGTCATCGGCGGTCCCCGTCTCGAGGAGGGGGTTCTGATCGTCGTGGTCACCACGACGCCGTAGCGGAGGTGAGCGCGTGAGCGAGGGGGAGGAGCGGTATTTCCGCGAGCGGGCCCGCATCGAGCAGGGCCACGTCAGGTATCGCGACAAGCTCCGCGCCGAGGGCAAGCTCTTCGTTCGCGATCGCCTCAAGCTCCTGCTCGATCCCGGCACCGAGTTCCAGGAGGACTGGCTGTTCGCCCGCAACCAGGAGGCCGACACTCCGGCCGACGGAGTGGTCACCGGCGTGGGGACGGTCGCGGGGCGCCCCGTCTGCATCATGGCCAACGACTACACGGTGAAGGCCGGCTCGTGGGGCGAGAAGACCGTGCTCAAGATCGTCCGCATCCAGGAGAAGGCCGCGCGCCTGCGCGTGCCGATCCTGTACCTCGTCGACGCCGCCGGGGGCCGCATCTCCGAGCAGATCAAGATCTTCCCCGGCCGCTTCCACGCCGGTCGGATCTTCTACAACGAAGTGCAGCTCTCCGGCGTCGTCCCCCAGGTGTGCATCCTCTTCGGTCCCTCGCCGGCCGGCTCCGCGTATCTGCCGGCCCTCACCGACCTCGTGATCATGGTGGACGGCAAGGCGTCGCTCTTCGTGGGCAGCCCCCGCATGGTCGAGATGGCCATCGGTGAGAAGACCACGCTCGAAGAGCTGGGCGGGGCGCGCATGCACTGTTCGGTGTCGGGCTGCGGCGACGTGCTGGCCGCGTCCGACGAGGACGCCATCGAGATCGCCCGCCGATACCTCGCCTACATGCCGCAGTCGTATCGGGAGCGACCGGCAGATCACGACGCCGCCGAGCCGAAGCCGGGGCGGTCGATCGAGGAGATCGTGCCCTACGATCAGCGGAAGTACTTCGACATGTACGAGGTCATCGACCGGGTGATCGACGCGGGCTCGTGGTTCGAGATCAAGCGGCTGTTCGCGGCCGAGATCATCGTCGGCCTGGCCCGGATCGGCGGGCGCACGGTCGGGATCGTGGCCAACCAGCCCAAGGTCAAGGGCGGCGTGCTCTTCGTCGATTCTTCCGACAAGGCCGCGAAGTTCATCTGGCTGTGCAACGCGTTCAACGTTCCCCTCGTCTATCTCGCCGACGTGGCGGGGTTCATGGTGGGGACCAAGGTCGAGCGCCAAGGGATCATCCGTCACGGCGCCAAGATGGTGTTCGCCACCGCGCAGGCCACGGTGCCGAAGATCTCGGTGGTCGTGCGCAAGTGCTATGGCGCCGGGCTGTACGCGATGTGCGGCCCGGCCTTCGAGCCCGACGCCTCACTCAGCCTGCTGCAGGGCCAGATCGCCATCATGGGGCCGGAGCCCGCGGTCAATGCGGTCTACTACAACAAGATCATGGAACTGCCGGAGGGTGAGCGCGCGGCCTACGTGCGGGACAAGCGCGAGGAGTACGCGCAGGACGTCGACGTCTACAAGCTCGCGTCCGAGATGCTGGTGGACGACGTGGTGCCGGGCTCAGCCCTTCGCGCCGAGCTGATCAAGCGCCTCGCCTACGCCGAGACCAAAGTTCACGAGTTCCCGCCGCGTCGTAACGGCGTGTATCCGGTCTAGCGCTCAGGGCCTGACGCCGCGGCGAGCGCAGTGGCGGCGGTAGGCGGCGTTGTGGTGATGAGAGCGCGCGCCTTCGAAGGGCGTGGGAGACACGCCCCAGAACCAGTCCGGGCGGATCTGGCGCCAGAACGTCTCATCGACCTTGGTCGGCGGAATCGCCGCCGCCTTCAGCAGCGCTTCGACGTGCTCGGGACGGCGAAGGGGACGGCGGACGTAATGGGCGCGAGCGAATCGCGAGTACACCCGGTCGAGGACGGTCATGGCGCTACCTCCTGAATCTTCTCAAGAGCAAATAGGCCGCCAAATCCGTCGGGCGCCGGGCGCCCGCGTCTAAATCCCCGTCAGTTCGGGCGATCGCAAGGTCGCGGCCTCTCGGTCGATCGGCCGACGTGACACATGAGAGAGTGACAGTGTTCCCATCTTGAGCAGTCGCTGCTCGTCGATCAACCACCACCGCCCGCCGAGCGGGTCAGGTGACTAGGCGCCGAACTTCCGGCGCGTCTCGGCCAGCGATGCGGCGATGGGTTGCGGCAGCCGCGTGCCGAAGCCACCGAAGAACTGGTCGAGGTCGTCGAGGGCGGACAACCATTCCCCGGCGTCGCAGCGCAGGGCTTCGCGAAGCTGGGCGGGGGTGACGTTGATCCCGTCGACGTCGAGGGCGCCGGGCGCCGGGACGTAGCCGATCGGCGTCTCCTCCGCGCGTCCGGTGCCGCGTATGCGCTCGACCATCCACTTGAGCACGCGCATGTTGGCGCCGTAGCCCGGCCACAGGAACTTGCCGTCGGCGTCGCGACGGAACCAGTTCACGCGGAAGATCTTGGGCGGCTTGGCGAGCTTGGGTCCCGTGGCCAGCCAGTGGGCGAAGTAGTCGGCCATGTTGTAGCCGCAGAACGGGATCATGGCCATCGGGTCGCGACGCACCACGCCGACTTGCCCGGTGATGGCGGCCGTGGTCTCCGTGCTCATCGCCGAGCCGAGGAAGACGCCGTGGTTCCAGTCGAAGCCCTCGAACACCAGTGGAATCACCGCCGAGCGGCGGGAGCCGAAGATCAGCGCCGAGATCGGCACGCCCTGCGGATCCTCCCAGTTCGGCGCGATCGACGGGCACTGGCTGGCCAGCACGGTGAAGCGCGAGTTGGGATGAGCCGCCGGTCCGTTGGCCGGATTCCACGGTCGTCCCTGCCAGTCGGTGAGGCCGGCCGGGACCTCGGGCGTGAGGCCCTCCCACCACGGCTCTTGCGACGGCGTCATCGCCACGTTGGTGAAGATCGTGTTGGAGCGCACCATCGCGGTCCCGTTGGGATTGGTCTTGGGACTCGTGTTGGGCGCGACGCCGAAGAAGCCGCGCTCGGGGTTGATCGCGCGCAGCTGGCCCGACGCGTCGACGTGCATCCAGGCGATGTCGTCGCCGACCGTCCACGCCCGCCAGCCCGGCAGCGAGGAAACGACCATGGCGAGGTTGGTCTTGCCCGACGCGCTCGGCATCGCGGCGGCGACGTAGGTGATGCGGCCATCGGGATCTTCGATGCCGAGGATCAGCATGTGCTCGGCGAGCCAGCCTTCCTCGCGCGCCTGGGCCGAGGCCAGCCGGAGCGCGTGGCACTTCTTGCCGAGCAGCGCGTTGCCGCCGTATCCCGAGCCCACGCTCCAGATGAGCTTTTCCTCGGGGAAGTGCAGGATGAGCCGCCGGTCGGGCGAGAGATCGCCGAGCGCGTGCAGGCCGGCGATGAAGTCGTCGTCACGCCGCATGGCCTGGATGGCGACCGAGCCCACCCGGGTCATGAGGTGCATGCTCGCCACCACGTACTGGCTGTCGGTCACCATGATTCCCACGCGACTCATGTCCGATCCCACCGGCCCCATGAGGTAGGGGATCACGTACATGGTCTTGCCCTTCATCGCGCCCTTGAGATACCCACCGGCCCGGGACTTGGCTTCGCCGGGAGCCATCCAGTTGTTGGTGGGGCCGGCGTCGTCCTTCTCACGGCTACAGATGAAGGTCAGCTGCTCGGTCCGCGCGACGTCCGACGGATGGCTGCGGTGCAGATAGCAGCTCGGGTAGGTGCGCTGGTTCATGGGCAGCAGGGTGCCGTCCCGGAGCATGTCTTCGATGACGCTGTCGTATTCCGGCTTGGAGCCGTCGCACCAGACGACCCGGGAGGGGTGGGTGAGGGCTGCGGCTTGTCCGACCCACTTCTCAGCCACGCTGCTGATGCTCATGAGTCTATCCTCGCCATTCGAGGTGAATTGCGTTGCAGACGCGCCCTGGGTGGAGGGCGCTGCGCCGGCGACCCTCGATTGGATAATGACCTGCGTCCGGCGCGCCTGTCAACGAAAACGGTGGCCGAGGCGCCCGCCGAGCGCGTGATAGCATCCGCGCGTGACGAGCCTCACGCTCGCCCTGCGCTATCTGACGATCGCCCCCATCCCCGCCGGCGCGCACGTCGAGCCCACCGCGCTCGGCCGCGCCGCGGCCTGGTTCCCGCTGATCGGCCTCGCGCTCGGACTGGTGGTCGCGGCGGGTGAACGCGTTTTCAGCCTGATTTTTCCCTCGCTGCTCGACTCACTTCTGGCCGTGACCTTGTGGAAGCTCTTGACCGGGGGACTTCACCTCGACGGGCTGGCCGACTGCCTCGACGGTTTCGTCGGCCACGATGCCGGCGACCGCCTGCGGATCATGCGCGACAGCCGGATCGGGGCCTTCGGGGCGGTCGGCCTCATCCTGTTCTTGCTGCTCGAGGTGGCCGCGGTCTCCGAGCTGGCGTCGGCCACGCGCTGGCGGGCGTTCGCCGCGGTTCCCGCGGTGGCCCGCGCCATGCCCCCGCTGGTCGCGTGGATGTTTCCCGCGGCCACCCCGCTCGGCCAGGGCGCGATGTTCAGGTCGGGCCTGACGCGGACACGGGTCGTGGCCGCGGTCGCGCTGGGGGGCCTGGTCGCTGTCGTCGCGCTCGGGCTCGCCGGTCTCCTCGCCTTTGTGTTGGCGGCGGCGGCCAGTGTCGGCCTCGCCCGCTTCTACACGCGCCTGCTCGGCGGCGTCACCGGCGACGTGCTGGGAGCGGTCATCGAGACCGCCGAGCTGATCGTCCTCTTGACCGTGGTGGCGTGGAGTGGCGCCCCACGCTGATCCATCTCTTCCGCCTGACCGCGGCGCCGTGGACCCGCGCGCCACGCTGATCTATCTCCTCCGCCACGGCGAGATCGCGCTCGCCGAACGGCGACGGTTCGTGGGTCACCTCGACGTCCCGCTCTCCCCGCGCGGCGAGGCGCAGTGCGAGCGGCAGGCACGTCGGCTGGGCGCTGCGAAGCTGTCCGCGATCTTCTCCAGCGATCTCACGCGCGCCGTCCGGAGCGCCCGGATCATCGGCGCGCCCCACGGGCTCACCCCGAAGACGCTCCCCGCGCTCCGGGAGATGGACATGGGCCGGTGGGAGGGGCTCACCGCGGCCGAGCTGGAGGCGCGGGAGCCCGCCGCGTTCCGCGACTGGATCGCCCGCGTCGGCGAGTATCCGTTTCCCGAGGGCGAGGACGTCGCGCGCCTGGTCGCGCGAGCGTGGCCGGCGTTCGAAGCCATCGCGTCCGAGCACTCGGGTCAGGCGGTGGCCGTCGTCGCCCACGCCGGCCCCAACCGCGCCATCCTCTGCCGCGCCCTCGGCCTGCCGTTCACACACCTGACCGCATTCGGCCAGGACTACGCCGCCCTCACCGTGCTGGAGCGCACCACCACCCGCTGGCGCCTCCTCCGCCTCAACGAGGGGCCGGGGTTGTGACGGTATCGGCATGTCTGCGGGCGGCCATCATCACCGTCGGCCCGTATTGCGCAGGCACGTGATCAGCTCCACCCGAACACGATGGCTAAGAAAAAGAGTCCCGAGACGACCCAGGCGGCGAGCGCGCCCAACAGGGCCGCTCTGCGCCGCTTCGCCGCAGTAATCGCCAGCCACAAGAGTCCGAGCACCACGACCGACTCGGCAAGATAGATAGGCATCCCTATGAACCGCCCCATGGCCAGCATCATGAGCGGTCCGAGGAGAAGCGAGATCACCCACAAGCCCCATGTGGTGTCGATCGCGGTCTTGAAGAAGCGAAAGTCGGCGACGAACAGCGCGCCGAGCGAAAGAAGGAAATAGCCGCCGAGCACCAGCGCTAAGAACTTGGTGTGGCGAGTCCGCGCCGCGGAAATCGTGGGTGGACCCAGGCGTGCCAGCCGACGGTGGACCCAGACCAATCCCAAGCCCAGGGCAATCATCGGGCCGGCGACCATGAACAGGAAGTGCAGAAGAAACTCTGCGGCTTCCCCGGCTGGATTCCCTTTCCCGACCTCCGTCACCACAAGAACGCCCAGCGAGACGAGACCCCCCGCCACCAGCCACGCGGCGCTCCACCGCCGACTGACCAGCGCCAGGGCGACCGCTGGCAGCGTCGAAAGTGGACCGAAGAGGATGCCGATCCAGGAGCTGTACGGCTCATCGTTCCGAAAGGTGAATACAGCCTTGGTGCCCAGTTGCGCATGCCAGATGCCCAGAAGCGCCCCGCCGACGAGCAGACAAGCGAACTCGGCACTGAGCCGGACGCGACCATCCTGTGTTTCACGCCCGTCCGACGACTGGCTCATGAACCGGTGCCCAGGGTTGAGATGCGTTTCAACTGGCCGTTGGCGGAGCAGCCGAATTGCCACCGTACCAAGGAGCGGGCTAGCCGTTCATCTCCACTCTGTGGATTCGTGTTCGCTAGACACCGGCACAGCTCCTCGTCACAGCGATCCCTGCACGTCCACACCGACCTCGGTGGACCGAACACGTTCATCACGGCGGTGATACCGAGGGCGCCGTAGCAGTTGTCGTGATCGTGGCAGCACGCGTCAACTTGGCCCATCACTGGCCCGCTTCCACCGGGACCACAGTACCCGGTCCCCGGTAGCGTGAGCAGCCCAAAGGGGTCGGTGAATAAAAGGGGATTGTTGGCGACATATGCGTAGGCGTTCAGTTCCCTGCGCGCACGGAACTGTGGGGGTAGCGGATCCTCGCCAACGAAGCGTTGCATTGTCGGAGAGTAGTACCGCGCCCGGTAGTAGTAGAGCCCCGTGCCGTCGTTCTCGCGCGCTGTGTACTGGAAGGCGTGTGGGGTCGCGCCTGTCGCGAGGACCTGGCCGAACGGCTCATAGGTGTACTCGGCGAGAACCGCGCCGGCGGCGTCGACTTCCGCAATGGTCGAGCCGAGGGCGTCGGTGAGGAGGTTGCGCCGGTCCGTGGCTTCCTGAGCGACTAGGAACTCGTCAATTCCCAAACCAGTGAGGAGGTTGGTCACGCGGCCGGTGCTCGACACGACTTGAACCGGGTTCAAGCTGTCAAGGTTGTACCCCGTCTCGGTGCCGGCGATTGTCTTTCGCGCGCGGCGGTCCAGCGCGTCGTAGCCGAACGCTGCTGTTCGGCTCGAACCAGACAGCGCGGAGAGGCGGTTGCGGGCGTCCCAGGTGTAGGTGTTGGTGCCGTCGGTCAACAAATTGCCGTTGGCGTCGTAGGTCATGGTGTGGGGGCCGAAGGTGAGCTGGCGGTTGGCCGGGTCGTGGGTGGCGGCGGCGACCGTGGCTGGGAGGAGGGTACGGGCGAAGGAGCCGCCGATGCTGAGACGGTTGCCGGTCGGGTCGTATTGGTAGGTGAGATCGCCGAGGGGGCCGGAGGGGGCACGATACGTCAGGGCGGCGACACGGGAGGCGGGGTCGTACTGGTACTCCGTGGAGACCTCGTTCGGCAGGGTGAGGCGCGTGCGGCGGCCGGCCGTGTCGTATTCGAACTGGGCGAGCTGGCCGGCCTGGGCGATGGACGTCACGCGCGAGGCGGCGTCGTACGTGTAGGTGACCGGCGACTGTGCCGGAGCGGTCATCGTGGTCCGACGTCCACTCGCATCATATTGATAAGTTATCACGCCCAGGCTGGTGGTCTGGCCAACGAGACGGTCGAGGGCGTCGTACTGGTTCAGAATCGCGCCGACCGAGGAGTCGCTGGCCCGGACGAGGCGGCCGGCGCCGTCGTACGCGAGGTCGACGGTCGCATCCGCGTAGCTGCTTCGGGTCCGGCGGTTGAGCGGGTCGTAGGCGAACGTCGCGGCCTGCCCCTTGCGATCGACGTGGCGGATGAGGTTGCCCATCGTGTTGTAGCCGAAGGACTCGGTCGCGCCCACCGGATCCGTTCGCGTCGTCAGGCGGTCCATCGCGTCGTACGCGTGCGTGGTCACGCTGCCCCGCGCATCGGTGATGGTGAGCAGGTTGCCGTTGGGATCGTGCCCGAAGCGGGTGAGTCCGCCGAGCGGGTCGACCACCGTCTCGATGCGGTTGTGCGCGTCGTAGCCGATCGTGGTGGCGTGCCCCAGCGCGTCGAGCTGGCGAGCCAGGCGGGAGGCGGTGTCGTATTCGCGGATCGTGCGCTGGCCCAATGGGTCGACGGTGGCCGTCAGGTTACCCGCCGGGTCGTATTCGAACCGCGTCACGTTGCCAAGGGGGTCGGTGGTCGCGATCGGCTGTCCCGCACCGTCGTACGCGAACGTGGTGCGCTGGCCGAGCGGATCGACGGTCGCCGTGAGGTTCCCGGTGGCGTCGTATTCGAGCCGAGTGACGCGGCCCAGCGGGTCGGTGATCGACGTCACCCGGTTGAACGTCGAATCATATGTGTACGTTGTCACGTTCCCCGACGCGTCGGTCGTGCGAGTGAGATTGCCGGCGGCGTCGTAGGCGAAGCGGGTGATGCGGCCGAGCGCGTCGGTCGTCGCGGTGACGCGGCCGGCCGCGTCGCGCTCGTGACGGGTGAGCTGGCCGAGTGCGTCGATCGTCTCAGTCTCGAAGCCGGCGTTGTCGATACGGTGGATCGTCACATGACCGCGCGGATCGGTAACGGTGGCCGTCGTGTGAGCTCCGAAAGGCCCAGTGTATCCGAACGTCCATACCCCGCCATCGGCCTGAGTCTGGCGGACCACGCGGCCGTGACCGTCATACTCGTTGGTGAGGAAGGTGACGTCGCGGGGGTCCGTGATGCTCGCTATCCCGCCGGCTGCGTTGTAGGTGTAGCGCGTGACACCTCCAATCGGGTCCGTCACGGTTTCCAGACGGAACGGGGCAGTCGTGGAGTAGCCATAGCGAACCGTCCGGCCGATCGGGTCGGTGGCACTCAGCAGACGCGTGACGCCGATCGCGACGGCGTCGACGGTGAACGATAGCGCCCGCCCGGCAGGCCCTGTCGACCGAACGGGGGCGCCGAACTGGTCGCGAGTGATCGACAGGATGTTGCCATTTCGGTCGTTCTGGGCCACGAGCAGGTTGAGACCGAGAATCGGGATCGGTAGCCCCACACGCGGAACATAACCGGTCGCGAATCGCCAGGTGGTGCCGTCCTTGAATCGCAGGGTGTGTCCGTCTGACTGGCTCGTCAACACGGCGCCGGCAAAGTCCGGGAACGTCGAGTTATTGAAGGTGCCGTCCGGCTGGAGCGCGAAGGTGAAGCGCGCGTTGCCGGGCAGGATGAGACGGCGGAGCGCCGGCGACTCCTGGAGGAGGACGACGTCGATGCTGAGCGTCCAGCCCGGGCCCGTGGCCAGCTCGAAGCCAGCGATGCGACCGAAAGGATCCTCCGCGTTGTAGCTGCGCCGCAGGAGAGCTGGCAATCGCCCGGGCACCATGAGATCGGTCTTGTCGACCACCATGAGCCCGGTGCCGAGATCCACAGGCTCACCCGCTTTGGGACCGCGCGGATTCACATTGGCCTGCTTGTCGACGTTCCTGATGATGCAGGCCGTGCCGCAGACGCCACAGAAGCGAGAGATGCCGACGCCGGGATCGGAGACGACCCGGCTGCCGTCGGCGCTGACGGTGCCGAGGCCGGCGAGTCGCCAACCCGAGGGAACGCCCGGTAAAGGCGCGGCATCGTAGTACCAGATCTCGGCCTTCTCGCCGGGCTCGAGTTCCTGGTCGTTGGGCAGCGTGAGTGGTAGCGGCGCCGACGGAAGACCGCCCATGGGAGTGCCAAAGAAGAGCTGGTAGAGGGAACGGGTCGCGCCAGGTGGTGGAGGCACGGGCAGCGCGTCCGGGGATAGCCGCTCGATGGCAACGCGAGTCTTGACTGTGCCGTCCCAGCCCGTGATCGTCACGCCGGCGGGCAGCGTGATCGAAACGCCGGGGTAGCGGGCGTCGCTGATCACCTGGTCCGCGCCGGCGTTGGCGATCGGCACGAAGCGCTCGGGCGGGGGCGGCGGGGTGATGCGGAACGGGGCGAGCTGCGTGGCCTGGCCGGCGGTCAGGGTGACGTCGACCGCGTAGATCGGCAGGCCGGATTGAGCGGCGTTGGCGTCGATCCCGAGCATCTGGGTTCCGGGCGGGACGTCGAGGAACCGAAAGTTCCCGCCCGCGTCGCTCGCCGTGGCCACGCCGCCCAGCGTCAGGCGGACCCCCGCGATCGGCGTGCCGTCCACGAACGTGATCTGGCCGAGCGCGGCGGTGCGGCCACCGGCCGCGACGGTCAGCGTGATGCCGGCCGTCCTGGTCACGGGCGCCCCGTCGATCGCGGCCGCGGCGGCGATCGTCAGCGGGGCGAGACCGATGGCCGCGGAGGGCGCCGCGGTCAGCGTCAGCGTGCGCGGCTGGCCGCCGCTGGTCGTCGCGGCCGGCGAGAACCGTGCCGTCACCCCGACGGGCAGTCCGGTCACCGCGAGGGTCGCGAGCCCCGTGAACGGCGCGTCGCCGTCGTTCGACAGCGAGACCGTCAACGTGGTCGACGTTCCCTGGAGAAGCTGCGCCGCGGCCGGCACGGCTTGCACCGCGAAGCCCTCAGTGACCGTCACGGTGAAGGGCTGCGGGCTCGTCGCGGTGCCCAGGGCCGTCGTGACCGTGAGGGGACCGGTCGTCGCCTCGATCGGTACGGTCGTCGTGAGCGTGGTCGGCGTGACGGATCGCACGATCGCCGCCACGCCGTCGAAGGTGACCTGAGTCGCGCCCGCCAGGAATCCGCTCCCGGTGACGGTCACGAGCGTGCCGCGTGGCCCGGTGGCCGGGCTCACGCTCGTGATCCTCGGCCTCACGCTGACCGTGAACGTCTGCCTCGCCGGCGTCGGGTCTTCGTTGCCGGCGAGATCGCGGGCCTTCGCTTCGAAAGTATGGCTGCCTTCGCCGAGCGCGCTCACCACGGCGCTCGCGGCTGACGAGAACGGGCCGAAGGCGGATCCGTCCAGCCGCCAGGCGAAGAGCAGGCTCGAGGTCGGGGTCAGATTGTCGGTTCCCGTGAACGTGAACGTCGCGCTCGTGTCCGCGATCTCCCCGCTCGGCCCGATCGTGATCTGCGTGTCGGGCGCCGTGTTGTCCACCGTCACCACGCGGGTCGCGGTGCCGCCGTTGCCGGCCCGATCCGCCGCGACGGCCGACAGCGTATGAGCCCCGTCGATCACCGTCGTGGTGTTCCACGTCGCTCCCGCCGCGACCAGCGAGCCCGGCGGCGTCGGAGTCAGCGTCGCGGCCAGCGGTTGGCCGTCGACGACCAGCGCAAGGCTGGCCACTCCGCTGAGGCTATCGGTGGCCTCGGCGGCCACCGTCACGCTCTGCCGCACGACCGCGCCCGCCGCCGGCTGGAGGATCGTCACCGTCGGGCCCTGGCTGTCGGGCACGGCGGCCTCGATCGCGCCGATATCGAACCGGGTGGGTCCGCTCGCGGTCCCTGGCCGCGGTCGGGTGCCCGCGATGACGAAGTCGGCCGTGAAGAGCGGATCGAGCGTCGGATCGAAGCCCTGCGTGCGCGGATCCAGTCCACGATCGATCACGGGCGACGTCGAGGCCGGCGTGAAGTCGTCGTCGGCGTTCCCCGCCAGGCCGTCGGTGCCGACGACGTGCGCGTAGACGTTTGCCGTGGTTTGGCAACCCGCGCTCGCGCCGATCCCGGGACCTTCGCTGCCTGAGGGGGTGAGGTTCCCGGTGTCCGTGCCGTCGAGCGCGGGGCCGTCGATTTCGCCCAACCGATTGCCGCAGATCAGGTTATTCAGCAGGTGAATGCCCGCGGGTTGCGGCGACGTCGAGGCTTCGCGCGAGACGCCGAACCGCCCGCCCGTCGAGCCCGTCGCCACCCCGTTGCCGGTGATCGCGTTGTTGACGAGGAAGATTTCGTGGCTGCGCGCCACGCTCACCCCGCTCCACGCGTTGCCGTGAATGGTGTTCTGCACGAGATAGTGCGGGCCCCCGTCCGCGTCCAGGAACGCGATCCCGTTGCGGCCGTTGTTGTAGATGAGATTGTTGACGATCAGGGTGCCGGGGTTGCCCCGGTTGACGGTGATGCCGCCGTTGCACTCGTTGCCCCCGTTGCCGAAGATCCGGTTGCGCTCGACGTGAATCGCCTGGCTCTGGTTGTTTCCGCCGAGCAGCGCGATGGCCTGGCCGCCGGCGCCCGTGATGGTGAGCCCGCGCAGCGTGACGTACTTCGATTGCTGCAGGCGGATCGCGTGCCCGTTCGTGCACCCCGACGTCGTACCCGTGATCACCACGCCGCCCGGCGGCGCCAAGGGGTCCGACGTGATGACGATGCGGTCGACTTCGCTCGCCGCGGCCACGTTGTTCTTGCCCTGGATGGTCACCTGTTCCCGATACGTGCCGGCCTGGATCACGATCGTCTCGCCCGGCAACGCCGCGTTGACGGCGGATTGAATCGTCGTGTAGCAGGGGGCGTGACCGCCGCACGTGGGATCGACGCGATTCACGTAGCGCGTCGGCCCCGGCTGCATCGACGCGGAGTCCGGTCTGACGAACAGCGCGAGGAGCGCGACACCGAGAACCGGCGCGCTCCAGCGCAAGACGACCTTGGCCGCGTTCCAGGCGAGGTGCGGCGGCCGGATCATCGCGTGGCGCTGAGAGATACTGCGTCGGCGTACCGCGGCGTGTCGCCGGCTGCCGCCGACAGCAGGAAGCTCGCGGAGGCGCCGACGATGCTCGGCTCGTTCGTGGGAATCGTCACGCTCGCGCTGGCCGTCGACGAGGCGAGCGTTCCGGTCAGCGGCGTGCTCACGGTCGAGGTCGCCTCACCGTAGAAGCCCCTGACCGTCACCGCGACGGTCGTGCCCGGCGGGATGTTCGTGGCCGCGAGGCTGATCGTGACCGGATTCGTGATGGTCGCGGGAAGCACCACGTCGGCGACCGTGAACGAACCGGCCGGCGCGGCGGGGGCCGTGACGCCGCCGACCGAGGTGATCCGCAGGCTGGGCGCATTCGGCAGCGTCACCGACGCCGGAGCACCCGAGGACAGCACGCCGACGCTGCTGGTGCCCAGATTCACGGACAGCGTGTTCGTGAACGCTTCGACGCGCACCCGGCCCGGACTGCCGGCTCCGCCCTCGATGGGTGTCGACGGCGCGCCCGAGGCACCGCCCGCGATATTGATGGTGCCGTTCGTGCCCGTGATCGACGTGGCGATCAGGCGGACCGAGCCGCCGCTGCCGCCACCGCCGGGCGCAACCCCGGCCCCGGTGATCCCTCCGCCCGCGCCGCCCTGAGCCTGAATCTGTCCGGTGAGCGTGATCGTGCCGGAGGAGGCGATGACGATCGCTCCTCCTCCGCCGCCTCCTCCGCCGCCGGTGTTGGGAACTGCGGCCCCGCCGCCACCGCCTCCCGACCCGCCGACGAGTGGCAGCAGCGACGCGGTGCCGTAGAGCACGCCGCCGACACCCGCGCCGGTTCCCTTTCCGGCGCCGCCGACGGAGAGATAGCCACCACCGCCTCCGCCCCCGCTCGAGGCGGAAGACCCGATCCCGCCGCCCGGGCCGAGGCCGGTCCCGGCGGCCGTCGACACCACCGCCGCCGCGCCGCTGCCCCCGTCGAAGCCACCCGGACCTCCGGCGCCGCCGTTGGTGCCGATGCCGGTGGCGTTGACCTTCGACGCGGCGCCGTCGGCAGCGCGGATGTCGACGATGCCGGCGATGGTCACGTTTCCGCTCGCCAGCAGCGTCACCGGTGTGTTGGTGGCGTTACGCGTGATCCTCACGGTGGCGCCGGCCGGGATGTTGACGGTCGTGAAGTTGAAGACCCCGCTGGCCGGCGGCGCGAGCGTGGTGGTACCGGTCGGGGGATTGAACGCG
>DATHGT010000291.1:0-5090 GCA_035317605.1 Candidatus Acidiferrum sp.
CCGTCGATCGAGGTGTTGTCGAGCAGCGGGCTGGCGATGGCCTTCTGGGCGGCGTCGATGGCCCGGTGCTCGCCCTGCCCGACGCCGGTGCCCATCATGGCCATGCCCATCCCGGACATGATCGTGCGCACGTCGGCGAAATCCAGGTTGATGAGGCCGGGCACCAGGATGAGGTCGGAGATGCCCTGCACCGCCTGCTGGAGCACGGAGTCGGCGACCCGGAAGGCGTCGACCAGCGACGTTCCTCGATCGACCACCGAAAGCAGGCGCTGGTTGGGGATGGCGATCAGGGTGTCGACGATGCCGGTCAGGGCCTCGAGTCCGGCCTCGGCCTGGACCATCCGGCGCCGGCCCTCGAATCCGAACGGCTTGGTGACCACGGCGACGGTGAGGATGCCGAGGTCCTTGGCCAGCGACGCGACCACCGGAGCGGCGCCGGTGCCGGTGCCGCCGCCGAGGCCGGCGGTGATGAACACCATGTCGGCGCCCGCGAGGAGCCGGGAGATCTGGTCGGGATCCTCGAGCGCGGCGTTGCGGCCGACCTCGGGGTTCGATCCCGCGCCCAGTCCCCCCGTGAGCTTGACCCCGAGCTGGACCTTGGTGGGCGCCGGAGAGGAGCGGAGGGCCTGACTGTCGGTGTTGGCGACGATGAAGTCCGCTCCCGTGAACTGGGCCGAGATCATGCGGCTGACCGCGTTGCCGCCGCCGCCCCCGAGACCGATCACCTTGATCTTCGCCGCCGGCGGTGGCGGGGCCTCTTCCAGCTCGAACAGCGGGCGCCTCCCCCGATCCTTCTCCATCCGCGGGTCCTCTCTCAGCATGGAGAGCTGAGCCCCCCACGCCTCTCGAACGTTCGCAGCACCCCGCCGCCGAGGCGCGGCTCGATCCCCGAGGCCGGCCATCGTTCTCTCGCGGCCCCCCTCAGAACATCTCGGCGAACCAGCCGGTCATCCTGCGCACGCGGCCCCGGAGGCCGCGCGTGTCGATCGGCGCGGTCGCCGCGGCGATCTGTCGCTCCAACCCATAGAGCGCGAGCCCGACGCCGGTGGCGTAGATCGGGCTCTTCACGGCCTCCCCGAGGGCGCCGCCGACTTCGGGGGCGCCGCGGCGCACCGGCAGGTCGAACACCCGCTCGGCGACCTCGGGCACGCCCTCGAGGATCGACGTCCCCCCGGTCACCACGACCCCGGCGGTGGCGGCGTCGCGAAATCCGGCGCGGGCCAGGTCGCGGGCGACCAGCGTGAAGATCTCCTCGACCCGCGGCTGGATGATCTCGGAGAGGATCTGGCGCGAGAGCTGGCGCGCCTTGCGCCCACCCACCGAGGGGACGTCGACGGTTTCCTCCGCCGCCACCAGCGACGTCAGCGCGCATCCGTAGCGCCGCTTGAGTCCCTCGGCGTCGGAGGCCGCCGTGCGCAGCCCGACCGCGATGTCGTTGGTGATGTGATCGCCCCCGAGGGGCAGGATGGCGGTGTGCCAGACCGCGCCCTCGCGGTACAGGGCCACGTCGGTCGTTCCCCCGCCGATGTCGACGAGGAGAATGCCCAGCTCTTTCTCCTCGGGCAGCAGGACCGCCTCCGCCGAGGCCAGCGGCTCGAACACGATGTCCTGCACGGTGAGCCCCGCGCGGTTGACCGAGCGGACCACGTTCTGCACCGAGGTCATGGCGCCGGTCACGATGTGGGCCTCGACCTCCAGGCGCACGCCGGTCATGCCGACCGGCTCGCGCACGCCGTCCTGCTCGTCCACCACGAACGTCTGGGGCAGCACGTGGATGATCTCGCGGTCCTGGGGCAGGTTGATCGCGCGCGCGGCCTCGACGGCCCGCGCCACGTCGGTCGGCCCCACCTCGCGCTCCTTGCCGGCGACCGCGACCACGCCGCGGCTGTTCACCCCGCGGATGTGCCCGCCCGCGACCCCCGCGTACACGGCGCTCACCTCCACCCCCACCACCTGCTCGGCTTCGCCGACGGCCTGCTTGATCGCCTCCACGGTGGAGTCGATGTTCACCACCACGCCCCGGCGCAGCCCGCGCGAGGCGGCGGTGCCCACGGCGAGGATCTCGAGCGCTCCCGTCGGCCCCGCCTCGGCGATGACCGCGCAGACCTTGGTCGTCCCCACGTCCAGCCCCACGATCAGATCTTTGGGTCGTGCGCGCGTCATCCCCCAACTCCCTTCGTCAGGACGACCTGGTCGCGGAACCGCAAGTCGATGGCCCGCACGGATTCGCCGTCGCGGCCGACCTGCCGCAGGATCCGCTCGAGGCGGGCCAGCCGTTCGTCCCAGTCTTCCGACCCCAGCCGGACTTCCACGCCGTCGGCGGTGTAGAGCACCGGACCGTCGCCGCGGCTCACGTCGATCTCGGAGATCTCGGCGGCCAGCGCGCTGCCGCTCCTGAGCAGCGTGCGGATGAGGGCGATGGCCTCACGCGCACGCGGCGACGGATCGGCGCGCATCGAGGTCAGCTCGGCCTCGCTGAGCCCGCTCACCACCGGGACCGACGGGGCCACCGCCTGCGGCACCTCGTCGAGCAGGCGGCCCTCCTCGTCGAGCCAGTGCAGGCGGCCGGCGTGCACGAGCGTGAAGGGACGGCGCTCCTCGACCAGGATGACGACCCGGTTGGGGAAGCGCCGGATGACCTCGGCCCGCCGGATCTCCGGCAGGGCCGCGACCCGCGCCGCCACCGAGGACGGGTCGAGCCGCCAGAGGTTGGCGTCGGACGGGATCGCCGCCGCGCTCCGCACGCGATCGGCGCCGACCCGTGACGCGCCGTCGACGTCGATCCGCGCCACCGTGAACCGCGGTGAGGTCGACAGCCAGTGGACCGTGAACGCCGCGCCCGTGACGGTCAGCGTCGCCAGCACGATGAGCCCGGTGACCCGCGCGAGCCGCGCGACGCGGCCGTGGCCCCGCCGCCGCCGCCCGCGCCCCACGCGCTGACGGGCGATGAACGCCGTCCGCTCGCCGAGGTCGGGCAGGCCGGACGACGACAGCCGGGGAGAGATCGGACGGGAGCGAAGCACGCTCACTCGCCGATGATCCTGATCTCAGGCTCCAGGGTGACGCCGAAATGCGTCTGGACCCGCTCGCGGGTGAGCTGCATGAGGGCCAGGACGTCGACGGCGGCCGCGCCCCCGCGGTTGACGATGAAATTGGCGTGCTTGGACGAGATCTCGGCGCCGTTGAGCCGCTTGCCCCGCAGGCCGGACTTCTCGATGAGCCGCGAGGCGGTCTCGCCCGGCGGGTTCTTCCACACCCACCCCGCGGAGGCCAGGGCCAGCGGCTGCGTCGACTTCTTGCGCTTGAGCCGCTGCTTGATGTCCCGCTGGATCTCCGCGAAGGGACGGCGGTGGAGCTGGAGCCGGCAGCCCACGAGCACGGAGCCCGCGGGGGCCTCGAACGCGTCGTAGCCGAACGATCCGGCGCCCGGCTTGAACTCGCCGATCGCGCCGTCCGGGTGGAGGAAATAGACGGCGGCGACGAAGTCACCGATGGTGCCGTCGTCGGACCTCGCGTTCATGGCCAGCGCGCCCCCCACGGTGGCCGGGATGCCGACCAGGCATTCGATGCCGCCGAGGTTCAGGGCCGCCGCCTCGCGGATCAGCGCGGACAGGCTGGCCCCCGCTCCCGTCACCGCTTCTTCGCCGTGGAACTCGCTGCGGCCCAGGCAGCCCTCGAGCTTGAGGACCACCCCGCGCATGCCGCGATCGGTGACGAGCAGGTTGTTGCCGCCGCCGATCGTCACCACCGGCAGCTGCTCGCGGTCGGCAAAGGCCAGCGCGTGGCGGATGTCGTCGAGGTCCTGCGGGACCACGAAGATGTCCGCGGCCCCGCCGATGCGCAGCGACGTGTGAAAGCTCAACGGCTCCTTGAAGCGCACTTCGCCTCGGATCTCACCTAGCATGTCGCCCTCCTACGTTCCCGCCTCGAGTCGGCGCAAGAGCTCGGGACCGAGTTGACTGACGTCGCCGGCGCCCAGCGTGATGACCAGGTCTCCGGGACGGCTGATGTCGATGACGTGATCGATGACGCGGGCCCGGTCGCGGCCGAGGTACGTCACGTCGCGGTGGCCGTGGGCGCGAATCGCCTCGGCCAGGTCGGCCGCGCTGACCCCCTCGATGGGAGGCTCGCCGGCGGGATAGATGTCCATCATGACCAGGGCGTCCGCCTGGTTGAAGGACGTGAGGAACTCCTGGTACAGGTGCAGCGTCCGCGTGTAGCGGTGGGGCTGGAACACCACGACGACCCGGCGGTCGAAGCCGGCCTTGGCGGCGGCCAGCGTGGCGCGGATCTCCACGGGGTGATGACCGTAGTCGTCGACGACGGTGACGTTGCCGGCCTGCCCGATCACCTGGAACCGTCGCTGCACGCCCGCGAAGCCGGCCAGCGCCTTCTGGATCGTGAGGAACGGAATCTCGAGGTCGAGCGCGACGGCGATGGCGGCCAGCGCGTTGAGCACGTTGTGGCGTCCGGGCACCTGGAGCGTGCACTCCCCGAGCGACGTCCCCCGCTGGAACACCTCGAACCGGCTGGTGAGCCCGGACAGATGCAGCCGCCGGGCGACGAGGTCGGCGCCGGACTCGAGCCCGTAGGTCACGATGCGCCGGTCGATGCGCGGGATCAGCAGCTGGATGTTCGGCTGATCCAGGCACAGCACGGCCGCGCCGTAGAACGGCACCTTGTTGACGAAGGTCACGAAGGCGTCGCGGATGGCGTCGAGCGTCTCGTAGTGATCGAGGTGCTCGGCGTCGACGGTGGTGACGACCGCGATGGTCGGCGCCAGCTTGAGGAACGAGCCGTCCGACTCGTCGGCCTCGGCGACCAGGTACTCGCCCTGCCCGAGGCGGGCGTTCGAGCCCAGGCTGGTGATGCGGCCGCCGACCACGATCGTCGGATCGAGCCGTCCCTCGGCCAGCACCGCGCCGATCATCGACGTGGTCGTGGTCTTGCCGTGGGTGCCGGCCACCGCGATCCCGTACTTGAGGCGCATCAGCTCGGCCAGCATCTCCGCCCGGGGGATCACCGGCACGCCCCGGAGCCGGGCCGCCTGCACCTCGACGTTGTCGCGGGCCACCGCGGAGGAGTACACG
>DATHGT010000292.1:0-11790 GCA_035317605.1 Candidatus Acidiferrum sp.
GTTCTTCACCACCAAGGCGGACGGCACGGGGCTCGGGCTGACCGTCTCGACCGCGATCGTCCGCGACCACGGCGGCACGCTCACGGGCGACAATCGCCCGGTGGGCGGCGCCGTGTTCCGGATCGAGCTGCCGGCCTCGCCTCCGGAGTGAGACGACCGAGCTACGGCTCGGGCGGCGAGGTGATGGGACCGCCGACGGGCGTGGTGTTGCCGACCCGCTCGCTCCGGCTCGTGGCGATTCGCTCGCGGAGTTCCTTCGCGGGACTCAGCTCGTCCTCGTGCTGCGCCGTCAGCGAGGCGCGCGCGGGGGATTCGTCACCGGCGAGACGGTCCGGGGAGTCGTCACTCACTGGCTCGCGTTCCATGGCCGCCCTCCTCGAGAACGAGGAAGGAAGCGAGCAAGCGCGGGGCCAGCGACTTCAGATCGGTCGCAAATTTCCGAACTTCTGAACGATCGCGGCGAGGGGCAAGCCGGTGCCGCCACGCATGAGATCGTGACCGCCGCCCTCCACGGTGATCAGCGCGGTTCGACCTGGGATCGAACGCCTCGCCTCGTTCAGCTCGGCCACGCTGCCGAACGGATCGCGCGAGCCGTGGACGAAGAGGGCGGGAGTTCGCAACGATGCGAAGTGCTGGATCCGCCACGCGTTCGTCCGGCGGGGCGGATGCAGCGGGTAAGACAGCAAGAGCAGAGCCTCGACCAGCCCCGCGTCGTCGGCGGCCAGCATGCTGGCCTGCCGTCCGCCATAGGAATGTCCACCGAGCGAGATCGCTCCCGGCACGAACGGACGAAGCGCGGTCACCGCGCGCCGCAGCCCCTCGCGATCGCGCGCCGCCGTCGCGGGCGAGGGGGGACCGCTGGCGCGCACCTGTCGGAAGGGAAGATCGCAGCGCAGCACCGTGAACCCGGCCCGGGCGAACGCCTCGGCCACCGCGACCAGCACCGGCGCGTCGCAGTCCGAGCCCGCCCCGTGCGTGAGCACGAGCCCACGTCCCGGCGGTCCCGCGGGCCGGTGAAGGAATCCGTGCACCGCGGGTCCAACCAAGTCGTCGTCGAACGGCTCGATGGAGGACAGGAATGGCCGCATGGACACGCCATTGTCCCACGCGGGTTCGGTGCGTTGACCGCCTCGGACCCGCGTGATAGCTTGATGTTTGCGTGTCGCGCCGTTCCTGGCGCGGCGTTCCCGTTGGCGCGGGCTCGTGGTGCAGCCTGGTTAGCACACTGGACTGTCAATCCAGAGGTCGCGGGTTCGAGTCCCGTCGAGCCCGCCAACGAAAAGGGCGGCCGATCCCGAGAACCATGGGATTGGCCGCCCTCGTCGTTTCAGCGACGGATCAGACCGTGCCCATCACGAGGCGATCGCGGCCGGCGCCTTTCGCGCGGTAGAGCGCGGCGTCGGCGATGCGGATGAGCTCGTCGCCCGCGGCGCCGTGCTCGGGGAACGTGGCGATGCCGGCCGACACGGTCACGCCGGGAATGGATTGGCCGCGATACGTGACGTGCAGACGTTTGACGGCGTCGCGGATCTCGTCGAAGCGGCGTTCCGCGTCGTGGGCCGCGAGCTCCGGCATGATCAAGAAGAATTCCTCGCCACCGTAGCGGCACGCCACGTCGCCGCTGCGGATCGCGGTACGGAGGAAGCGGCCCAGCTCGGTCAGCAGCACGTCGCCCGCCTCGTGGCCGAACGTGTCGTTGAATTCCTTGAAGTGGTCGAGGTCGAGCATGGCCACGCACAGCGGGCGCTGAGCGCGCTCGGCTCGCCGCAGCTCGCGCTCGAGCGTCTCTTCCATGTACCGGCGGTTGAAGAGTCCCGTGAGCGGATCGCGGATGGACTGGTTGCGCAGCATCTCGCGGAGCTTGAGGTTGCCCATGGCGAGACCGAGCTGTTCGGCCACGGTCTGGGCGAGCTGGCGCCGCTCGTCGTCGATCGTCGCCGCGCCGTCGGCCGCGGTGTGCCGGCCGAGATACAGGACGCCGAGCAACTCGCCCTGCGCGGCCAGCGGCACGCAGAGCGAGGCGGCGGGCACGGGGCGCGGCAGGTGCTCGCAGGGCACGCTGGTCGCGGTGAGGCCGGCGCCGTGAATCCGCCCGCGCCGCAACGCCCAGCAATCGTCGGGCTTGAACAGTCCGCACTCGGTCGTCGGGAAGCCGCCCCAGCTCGACCGCGCCTCCACGAGGTTGCGGGAGGCGCTGGTCACGAAGATGGCGCCCTGGTCTTCGGCGAAGAGCTGGCCCGACACCTTGGCGATCAGCGCGTACGCCTCGTCCTCGGTCATGCAGGCTTGCAGCACCTCGGCCATCTGCGTGAGGTGATCGAGGTCGCGGGCGCGCCGCTCCTGCCGCTGATGGGCGGCGCGGACCTGCTCGTAGAGCCGCGCGTTTCGGATGGCCACGGCGGCCTGCGCCACGAACCCGTCGAGCAGGTCGCGGGCATCGTCGTCACGCGGCTGGGCGTCGGGGGCGAACAACGCGAGCACGCCCAGCACGGTGTCCTGAAAGATGACGGGCAGGAAGGTGCCGCTCCGGAGCCCGTGGTGTCGCACCCAGTCCGCGGTGCCCACGCGCCCGTCGGCGGCGAGATCGGGAACGTCCAGCACACGGCGATGGGCGGCGGCCCATCCCGCGACACCGTCGCCGAAGCCGATCTCGGTCACCGGATGATCGGCGGCCAGGGCGGGGTCGGAGAAGGCCCGCGCGGTCAGGGTCCGCTGGGTCTCGTCGGCGACCCACACCACGACCGCGGGGACGGCCATGAGATCCGCGGCGGCGCGGGCGACGGCGGCCAGGACCTGATCGGTGTCGAGCGACGACGAGACGGTCTGGCTGAGGCGCGCGAGGGCCTGCAGGTGCGCCGCGCGGTCCTGGGCCTTCCGCAACAATCGGTCCTTGCTGATGGCGAGGGAGGCGTGATCGGCCAGGGCCGAGGCCAGCCGGACGTCGTCCTCGCTGAATTGACGCCGCGCTTTCGAGTAGAGGTTCAGGACGCCGATGATCGCGGTGTCGGTGCGCAGGGGGACGGCCAGGAAACCGTGGAACCCATGCGCGGTGGCGGCCTGCCGGTGCGCGGGATCGTAGCGCGTGTCTTCGACGAGATCGGCGACCATCACCGGCTCGCCCCGCGCGAGCACGAGCCCGCTCAGACTCTCGCCGATCTTCAGGCGCGTCCGCGACATGAGGTCCGCCGCCGATTCCGTGCAGGCGCGGACGACCAGCTCGTCGCCCTCGATCAGACGGAGCCCCGAGGCCTCGACGTCGAGGAGCCGCGCCGCTTCGTTGATGATCAGCGTCAGCATCGCGTCGGTCTCGTCGACCGTCGCGAGGCGTCGCGTGACTTCGTAGAGCACGTCGAGACGGTGTCGCTCACGCGCGGCGTTGCGCCGTCGCGAATCCGTCACCTTGGGGTTCGTTTTCATGGCTGGCCTCCCGCCGCGGGCATTTTATCGTGGGCGAATCGCGCTCCCACCAATTTGGATTTTCTTACCCCCGAGGTTCCCGCGTCGGGCGCAATCGCTGAATTTCTCGGCGGTCTCGTCCGCCGACGGTTCGGCACGTGCCGTGCAGCCTCTCGGCGGGATGACCGATGCCCCTCGCAACCGCAGGCCGGGACGACTCGCCTCGCTCCTGCTCGCCCTGGGCACCGTGCTGGCGACCTTCCTGGTCCTCGAGGTCGCGGTGCGGGTGGCCATGCCGCAGGATCTCGCGTTCTTCGACGGGTCGGCGATCAAGCGGCGGTCGGAGCGGCCGGGCCTGCGGTACGAGCTGATTCCCGGCGGGTACGCCCCGAACTACGTCGGGGCGCCGGTCTCCGTCAACGCGCTCGGCTTGCGCGACCGTGAGGTGGCGGTGCCCAAGCCGGGCGGCACCGTGCGGATCCTCGGCATCGGCGATTCGGTGACGTTCGGGTACGGCGTGCGGCTCGAGGAGACATACCTGAAGGTTCTCGAGAGCCGGTTGCGAGAGACCGCGGGCGGGGGCGCCCGCTACGAGACGGTCAACGCCGGGATCGAGGAGTGCGGGCTCGACGCCTATTATCACGCCGTCGGCACGCTGGGGCCGCTGCTCCAGCCCGACCTCGTGCTGGTCGGGATCGTGCTGAACGACGTCCAGCGCTACGACGACTTCGAGCGTCCGCGTCCGCGCGAGGCGTCCATGGAGCCGGGCCTGGCGCGACGGGCCCACGGCGCGCTGCTCGCGCGCTCGCAGCTCTACTACGCGAGCGCGATGGCCACGCGCTCGCTGCTCTACCGGTTCCACGTCCTCGACGTCGCCGATCTCTACGGCTCGCCGCTGCGCGCGGTGCGAGGGGAGGGAGCGTCGATCGAGCGCGCGTGGGCGTCGAGCCTTCACGTGCTCGAGCGGCTGGTCGGCCTGGCCCGCGCGCGGGGGCTTCCCGTGGTCCTCGTGGTGTTCCCGGTGGAGGTCCAGCTCGACGAGGCCGCGATCCTCCGCTATCGACGCGACTACGGCGTGAGGGTTTCCGAGCGGGCCCTCGACGGCGTGCCGCAGCGCCGGCTGCTGGCCTTCGGCGAGACGCACGATGTCGCCGTCATCGACGTCTTGCCCGCGCTCCGCGCCGCCGGCGGCACCGACCTCTACCTGCGCAAGGGCGCCATCCGTTTCGATCCCGTTCATTTCTCGCCGCGGGGGCATCGGATCGTCGCCGAGGCGATCCATCGCGCGCTGGTCGAGCGACGCCTGTTGCCTGACGGCGCCTGATCGACCGTTCGCCGCGCGACGGTCGACGTCAGCTTCAGAGCGCTGACGCCGCCGGGTAAAACCTTCAAGCTCCACGGCATCGGTCAGTTGTCGTCCCGCCCAGCCCTGGCGTGTCTCTTGCCCTCGGCTCGCACGACGATCGCGTCGCAACCGTTCTCCCGAGGAGTAGTAAATGCAATTGATCGCCAGCGCGGATCAACGGCTTCGCCCCGGCCTCGACGTCTCGCTGCGTGCCCTCGATCGTCTCGAGGGGCGTTCGCGACTCGTCCTCGGCGTGCGGGGCGGGACCACGCCCATCCGAATGCATCTGTACGTGGACGGCGACCTCGTGGAGTCGTGGACACCGGCCCCGCCCACCTTCACCTTCGATCTCCGCGGGCTCGAGCCCGGCCACCACGCGGTCACCGCGCGGGCCATCGACGCGGCCGGCCGCTGGGGCGGCTCGTCGGTGGTCGTGGCCCTGGAGGGCGCGCGGCGCGCTTGACAGGCTCGCCGCCGCCGCTGTATCACGCCGGCATGGACATCCATCGCCGGCTGCTCGCGATCGTGAACGGCACGCTGATCGATGGGACGGGACGCCCGCCCGTCGCCAACCAGGCCCTCGTCATCGAGGGCGACCGCATCAAGAGCGTGGGGGCGCTGCCCGCGGGCCTCGATCTCCGCGACGACACGCGTGTCGAGACCATCGACGCGGCCGGGCGCTTCATCATGCCCGGGCTGATCGACGCCCACACCCATCTGTCCTACGGCTATCCGGTCATCCCCGGTGAAGGCCGCGGGCGCGGCCCGACTCGCCCAGAGCTGAGTGTCCTCAATGCCGCGCGGAGCGCTCAGCGGGTCCTGAGATCGGGAGTGACCAGCATCTCGGTGCCGGGCGGCACCTGGTTCACCGACGTGGGCGTGCGCGACGCCATCCGCCTCGGGGTCCTGGAAGGGCCGCGCATCCACTGCGCGGGCCGCATGATCATCACCTATGGCAGCATCGAGGACGACGAGCCGTCGTGGGTGGGCACGCCCGAGCACGGCATCGGCGTGCTCTGCCACAGCGCGGCCGAGATGGTCACCGAGGCGCGCCGCCAGCTCAAGCACGGGGTGGACTTCGTCAAGCTGGCCGACAGCCGCTCGGGCGAGATCCAGACCCTGGCCCGCGAGGAGATCGCCGCCGTCGTCGACGAGGCCCACCGCCGCGGCGCGCGGGTGGCCATTCACTCGCGCGGCGCGGGCTCCACGCGCGCCGCCGCCGAGGCCGGCGTCGACTGGATCATCCACGCCGACCTCGCCACCGAGGCCGACCTCGACGCTGTCGCCAAGGCCGGCGCTCGGATCCTGCCCACCATGACCTTCCTCGCCATGGTGGTGGAGTCGAGCGGCCGCTACGGCCAGGAGATGATCCAGATGGACGTGGGGCGGATGAAGCGCCACTTCGACCGGCTCATCCGGGTGGTGGAGCGCGCCCGCCAGCTCGGCATCAAGGTCCTCTGCGGCACCGACACCGGCAACAACGTGTTCATGCCGTTCGGGGAGCTGCACGCCAAGGAGCTGGAGATCTTCGTCACCTACTGCGGCTTCACGCCGATGGAGGCCATCGTGGCGGCCACCCGCGACAACGCCTTCGCGGTCGGGCTGCCCGACGACCTCGGCGTGCTGGAAGCGGGCCGGCTGGCCGACGTCCTCATCCTCGGGGAAGATCCGCTGGCCGACGTCCGCGTCCTGCAGGGCGGCAAGCACGTCGCCGCCGTGATCAAGGGCGGAAAGCTCGTGGACCTCCAGCGGCTGGGAGCTGACGCGCCGCTCGCGCTGTCGACTTAACGCGGGGGCTGGTCGCCGCCGGGCACGCCGCAGACCTCGCGCGACGATCCGGCGGGGACGATGATGCCGTCTTCAGTACGATAGCGCTCGGCGAGATAGACGCATTCGCTCAAGACCCCGGACCGGAACGTGAGCAGGAGCTGCTCGTACGGCGTCTGCTGCACGGTCACCCGGCGGCCGAAGGGGATGGCCCGCAGCGCCGACACGCGCGTGTACTCGTACGTCCACCGTTCGCGTCCGTCGGCCTCGGTCACCTTCGCCGCCGGCGGCCCCAACAGCTTCTGCGCTTCCTGCGTCGGCGTCCGATTCACCACGAGCTTCTGCCGCGCCGCCGCCGGAAACGGCGCCCCCGCCTCCCGCGTCGCCGCGCACCCCGCGGCGAGGGCACACGCCGTGGTCAGCACGACGGCCATCCGAAGACGTCGAGTCGTCATCACGCCGAGAGTCTACCAGCGAGTTACCGTCCGGAGCTGCCGAAGCCGCCAGCACCCCGTTCGCTGGCCGGCAGCTCGTCGACCTCGACCAGGTCGGCACGCTCGACGCGTTGGATCACGAGCTGGGCGATGCGATCGCCACGCTCGATCGTGGTCGCCGCGCGATCGTGATTGATGAGCAACACCTTGATCTCGCCCCGATAGCCGCTGTCGACCAGTCCGGGCGTGTTGAGCGCGGTGAGGCCGTGGCGGAGCGCCAACCCCGACCGTGGCAGCACGAAGCCCGCGTAGCCCTCGGGGATGGCCAGCGCGATGCCGGTCGGGATGAGGGCGCGGGCACCCGGCTCGATGGTCACTGCCTCCGCGGCGTAGAGATCGAGTCCCGCGTCGTGCTCGCGCGCGCGCGCCGGCATCGGCAACCCCGCGTCGAGTCGCCGAACGAGGACGCGAACGCTGGTCACTGTCGCATGCGCGGGCGCTACCGTGGGCAGGCCGTCAGGACGCTTGTGGCGTCCGCTGGGAGTCGGTGGAGACCACCAGCTCGGACAGGCGCTTGAGGATCTCGAACGTGAGCTGGGTGCGGTTGCGGATCAGCCACTCCAGCCGCTCGTAGGTGATCACGAGCAGCTCGGACTCGGTGGCCGCGATCATGTCCGTCGAGCGCGGCGCCTTCCGGAAGAGGGCCATCTCTCCGACCAGCTCGCCCTCGCCCAGCCGCGCCAGCACCTTGTCGGTGCCGTTGATCCGCCGCCGAATCTCGATGGCGCCGGAGTGGATGATGAAGGCCTCCTGGCCGGGATCGCCCTCGTGGCAGAGGTACTCGCCCGCCTTGAGGTGGCGGCGCTCCACGTCGCCGAGCGTCATGTTCTTGTAGATCTCGAGCCCGACCGCGGACAGATGCGCCTTGGTCTCGACGGGCAGGCGCGCGTTGGTCCAGCCGCCCAGCCCGCCCTTGAGGATGCGCACGTTGCGCAGCCCGCGCTGGCGGAGGATGGCGGCCACGCGCTCGCTGGTCTGCTCCTCGGGGCTCGTGCAGTACACCACGATCATCTGCTTGGGGTCGGCGTCCAGGTTGATCCGCCCGGCCGTGGCCTCGTCGGGATCGAGCCGGATCGAGCTGGGCAGCTTCAGCGGGCTCGTCTCGTAGTCGTTCTTGCTGCGGGCGTCCACGAGGATCGGGCTCAGCCCGCGCTCGATGAAGCCGATCATCTGGGCGGGCAGGATGCGATAGCGGTTCTTCCACCAGCGGCGTCCCCACATGCCGCCGTAGGTGCCCACGCTCACCAGGGTGACTCCGAGCGTGATCCACGCCCACGGGAACGGCCGCGGCGGCGGATTCTTCACCCCGAACTCCGCGTCCCGGAGCGCGCGCTTGACGTCGGGGAGGTTGGGCACGAGCCGGTTGGCCTCGGCGAAGTGGTTCACCGCGGTCGAGAAGCGCTGGCTGAACAGCGCCTCGATCCCCGCGGTCCAGACGATGTTGAACGCGCTGTCGCCGGGCTTGGTGGCGTCCGTGCCCTGAATGAACTTCAGCACGTCGCGGGCGGGGATGAGGAAGTTGAAGCCCTGCACGATGTCGCCCCGCGCCGAGAGGGTGACCGACCACGTCACGCCGACGAGCTTGGCATCGGCCCCGATCGCCGGGCCGCCGCTGTTGCCGTGGGCCGCCGGCGCGTCGGTCTGGACGATGTCCTGACCGATCACGTCCTGCTTGAAGCCCGAGACCACGCCGTTGGTCGCGGAAGCCTCGAAGGTCGCGCTCTGGTTCAGGAGCTCGTGCGACAGCACGACTCCGGGGAATCCGAGGATGAAGACGGCGTCGCCGAGCTGGGCGTCGCGGGGACTGATCGTGATGGCCGGATAGACGCCATCCGGAACCTTCAGCAGCGCCAGGTCACGGCCCGAGTCGGCCAGCGGCTTGTTGCTGTTGTCGAGCGTGGGAGGCGGACTGAACTTCTTGACCTGGGCCGGAAGCTTGGTGCCGTTCGCGAGCAGCACGGTGAGCTGGGGCATCGGCGTGAGCTGGGCGCTGGCCAGCGCGCGGGCGGCGTCGCGGCGGAGCTGATCTTCGACGTCCGGCCGCTGGCCGCGCATGAAACCGCGCTTCTTCAGCGCGGGCTCCACGCACGCCTGGTCGACGGCCTTCTTCTTCAGCTCGTGCGTCACCCACGGCGGCATGCGATAGACGGGGTCGACCACGTGAGCGTTGGTGATCACGTAACCCCGGCCATCGACGAACCAGCCCGTCCCGGTCTCGATGAACGGGGCCGGGCGGACGATCACCGGGCCCTGACCGCAGTCCATGGTGACCTCGGCCTCGACGCGCGCCTCGATCAGCGTGGCCGCGGGCTTGGAGCGGAGGATCGCTTCCTGGGGGGTGAACGCGGACGCGGCGCACGGCGCGGCGAGCGCCGCGGACAGGACCAAGCCCAGGGCGAGCAGACGCCGCATAGCGTGGCTAAACCTATCACAGTCTCCGGAGGCGAGCTACCGACCTGGGCGCGCGAGACCTCCTCCGGCCGCGCGTTCGCGCGCGGCGAGGCGCGGCAACTCCACCGTGAACGTCGCGCCGCGGCCCTCGCCGGCGCTTTCCGCGCGCACGGTGCCGCCGTGCAGCTCGACGAGGTGACGCACGATGGCCAGTCCGAGGCCGAGCCCGCCGACCGATCGCGCGGCCGTCCCCTCCGCCTGCCGGAAGTGCTCGAACAGATGAGGAAGGAAGTCGGCGCTGATGCCGCGCCCGGTGTCGGCGACCTGGAGCCGGACCTGGCCATCCACGGCGTCCAGGCGGATCTCGACCCGGCCCCCGCGCGGCGTGAACTTGATCGCGTTCGAGAGCAGGTTCCAGACGACCTGTTGCAGGCGACCGGCGTCGCCCGCGACGGGTCCGGCCTCGGGGTCCGCGCGCGTCTCCAGCCGGACGTCCTTGGCGTGGGCGGCCGGGCGCACGGCCTCGAGCGCGGCCGCGACTACCGCGGCCGGCGCGACCGGGCGCACCTCGATGCGCAGGCTGCCGGTGATGATGTGCGAGACGTCGAGCAGATCCTCGATGAGCTGGGCCTGCAGCCGCGTGTTGCGCTCGAGCGTTTCGAGCGCCCGCTCGCGGGTGGCCTCGTCGAGCGTGCCCGTGCGCAGCAGGCGCGCCCAGCCGAGCATCGCGTGGAGCGGCGTGCGCAGCTCGTGCGAGAGCGTGGCGAGGAACTCGTCCTTGGCGAGGTTGGCCGCCTGCGCGTCGCGAACCGCGGCCTCCAGAGATGCGAGCGCGCGGCGGCGGCCCTCGTCCAGCAGCAGGATTGCCATCGCCAGGCCGACCAGCACCGCGGCGAACAGCAGCGCCGCGCCCGCCGGCACGAGCGACGGACGGGCCGCCAGAACGAGCAGGAACGCGGCGATGACCGTCAGGACGGCGATCGCGTACCGCTGTGCAAAGCTCTTCACGCTTCCGATAGGGTTCGCCATGACAGACGACACTCGAGTGAATTGAGAATCTGCAATCTCGGGACCGAACCGCCGCGGAGAGCGGCGGCTCGGTAGGCTTTACAAGAGCCCCTAGGAGGCTTTGGCGAGGTGGGCGGCGAGCGGTCCGCCCTCGCGGTCGCGCAGCGCGACCGCGATGCGGAGTTGCTCGAGATACTGCTCGAGCGTGCGTCCGCCCAGGTCGACCTGGCGGCTGGCGAAGAACGCGTGGACGTCGCGCTCCAGCTCCGGAGTCACGAGGCCCGTCACGCCTTCGCACATCCGCCTGAGCCCGTGCTTGGGATACAGGCGGTCCATGGTGTCCCACTGCGACTTGATGAAGCTCCAGGTCAGCTCGCGGGCGTCGACGTTCATGAGCATCGCGCGGGCGACGAAGGGCGCGTCCTGCGTGCGGATCTCGCCGTTGATCGTCTTGGCCAACGTCTCTTCGATCGGCTGACGGTGGCGGAACGCGGCCAGGGCGTAGAGATAGCGCTGTTCTTCCTGCGGCGTGGCCGCCGAGCGGAAGCGCTCGACGAACTCCTTGTAGCGCGCGGCGTCGCCGACGTGGGCGAGGATCGCGATGAGCGCGGGCAGCACGTTGGCGTCGACCGCGCGCGCGTCCCTCAGCGCGGCGGCGTAGAGCTCGGCGGCGCGCGCCTGGACCGCGCCGTCGTTGCCGAGGGTGCCGAGCGCGCGCAGGAGGTCGCCGCGGAGTTGTCGGATGAGATCGTCGTCTCCCGGGGCGGGCGCCCAGCCGAGGTCGGCGACGGCGGGCCCCACGAGGCCGCGCACGAAGCGCTCCAGGTGCGTGCGGTCCTCGGCCCGAATCACGCGGTTGAGCGCGTGCATCGAGGCGAGCAGGCTCGTCCACACGTTGCGGTCACGCTCGCCGCGGAGCCTGGTCGCCAGATCGACGTATTGGGACAGCGGGACCAGACCGGCCACCGTGGCGGCCCACGTGTCGTTGACGAGGTTGAAGCGCTCGATCGGCGCCAGGCCGTCGGGCAGTCGGGCCAGCAACCGCTCCAGCAGCTCACCGCTGTAGCGCACCCGATAGAACCCGTGACCGCCCTCGTTGACGAGCACCGGGGCGTCGCCGGGCACCGGCAGCCGGGCCTCGGCGTCGCCGAGCATCGCTCGGTGCGTGCGGCCGTCCACCCGGACCTGCACGGGGACCTGCCAGGGCTGGGCGGTGCCCTCGTCCACGCGCGACGCCGGCTTCCACGGCAACGGCGCCGGCGGCGCGGGCAGATACGTGAAGCGCTGCTGGCTCAGCACCAGCTCGCCGCCGTCGAGACGCGCGGACACGAGCGGGAAGCCGGGCCGGAAGATCCAGCCGTCCATCACCGCGGGGATCGGCGCGCCCGC
>DATHGT010000293.1:0-7321 GCA_035317605.1 Candidatus Acidiferrum sp.
GATCCTCGCGGAATTGGTTGACGGTCTCACGTCGGGGGTCGAGCGCCGATTTCGCAGAAAAGAGGAGCGAAGCTCCGCTTTTCGAGGACCCAGGCCAGCCGACCCCCGACGTGAGACCGTCAACCAATTCCGCGAGCTCCACTAGCGGCGTGCTTCAGGTCGTCCCGTACAGGCGATCGCCGAAGTCCCCGAGGCCGGGGACGATGAACTTGTGGTCGTTCAGCTCGCGGTCCACGACGGGAGCGAACACCTCGACGTCGGGATGCTGGCGCTCCAGGATCGCCACGCCGGGGGGCGCGGCCACGATGCAGATCATGCGGATGGTGCGGGCGCCGGCGCGCTTGATGAGATCGATCGCGGCCGCCGCGCTGCCGCCGGTGGCGAGCATCGGGTCGATCATCAACACGTAGCTGTCGTGAAGCTTCGGCGGCAGCTTCGAGTAGTAGCGCGAGGCGATCGCCGTCGCCTCGTCCCGCTGCAAGCCGATGTGTCCGACCCGCGCAGACGGCACCAGCTCGAGCACGGCGTCGAGCATGCCGAGCCCGGCCCGCAACACGGGGACGACGACCACGTCGCCGGCCACGCGGCGGCCGGGCGCGGGACCCAGCGGCGTCTCGACCGTGCCCGGCGTGCTCGGCACGTCGCGCAGCGCTTCCGCCGCGAGGAGCATGCTGATGCGGTTCGCCGCGCGACGGAATTCGGCGGGAGGCGTGCGAGCGTCGCGCAGCTCCATCAGGGCGTCGTGCACGAGCGGATGATCGACGAGGTGCAGAGGCATCGCGGCATAGTACAACGGCGGCGCGTCTTGGGGCCGGCCGGCGCCCTCTGTGATAGGCTGCCGGCAACCGGCGCGAACACGGTAGTCGCGGGAGGAACGCACATGAGCGGTCACGGTCATCCAACGCCTGAGCAGATCCGATCGAGCCTCGACCACCCGGTCATCGACGGGGACGGACACTGGGTCGAATTCGATCCAGTCTTCGCCGAGCGGATGCGCAAGGTCGGCGGCGACCTCGCGGCCGACGGGTTCCTCGCCGCGATGAAGACGACGCAGGACGCCCTGAGCCTGTCGGTGGCCGAGCGGCGGCGCCGGCGCGTCCCCCAGCCGGGCTTCTGGACCCGTCAGGCGGAGAACACGCTCGACCGGGCCACCGCGATGATGCCGCGTCTGCTCCACGAGCGCATGCCGGAGTTCGGCGCCGACTTCGCGATCATCTATCCGACGGCCGGGCTGCGCCTGCCGAGGATCGGCGACGACGCCACCCGGCGCGCGGTGATCCGCGCGCACAACATCGTGACCGCGGACGCCTTCCACAACCTGGGCGACCGGATGACGCCGGCCGCGATCATCCCGATGCACACGCCGGAGGAGGCCATCGCCGAGCTCGAGTACGTCACCCGCGAGCTGGGCTCGAAGGTCGGGATGTTCGGCAGCGGCATGTCCCGTCGCATCCCGTCGTCGCCGCAGTCGGATCCGGACGGGTCCCGGACCGCCGTCTGGTACGACGTCCTCGGGCTCGACAGCGAATACGACTACGACCCGGTGTGGGCCAAGTGCCGGGAGCTCGGCATCGCCCCGACCTTCCACAGCGCGGGCAGCAACCAGGGCCTGCGCCTGTCACCGACCAACTTCGTCTACAACCACATCGGTCACTTCGCCGCGGCCGGCCACGCCACCTCCAAGGCCATCTTCCTGGGCGGAGTCACCCGGCGCTTCCCGGAGCTGCGGTTCGCCTTCCTCGAGGGCGGCGTGGGCTGGGCCAGCCAGCTCTTCGGCGATCTCCTCGAGCACTGGGAGCGGCGCAGCGGCAAGGCCCTGGAGCGGATGGATCCGCGCAAGCTCGATCGCTCCCTGCTGATGAGCCTGGCCGAGAAGTACGGCGACGCCGACGTGGTGTCGACCCTGCACGCGCGCGACGGCTGGCCCGACAAGGACGCGGATCTCACCGGCGGCGTCGAGGACCTCGACGATTTCTCGGCGTGCAAGATCACCCAAAAGCAGGACTGGGTCGACCTCTACGTCAAGCCGTTCTACTTCGGCTGCGAGGCCGACGACCGGATGAACGCCACCGCCTTCAGCAAGCACAACCCGTTCGGCTCGAAGCTGAACGCGCTCTACAGCTCCGACATCGGCCACTTCGACGTGATCGACATGCGCGTCCCCCTGACCGAGGCCCACGAGCTGGTCGACGAGGGCGTGATCACCCCCGACAACTTCCGCGACTTCACCTTCGCCAACGCCGTGCACCTCTGGGGCACGCAAAATCCCAAGTTCTTCGAGGGCACCGCAGTCGCCCGCGCCGCCGCCGCGGAGCTGGCGAGCCCGCGAGCCTACCCGACGCCGAAGTAACTCCAGGCCGTGGCGGCGCGCCCTCCGTGAGAGGGCGCGCCGCCGGTCAACCTTCCTTCTCTCTTCGAGAGTCCGCCAGAGCGTAGCTCGTGCTGCGGCCGCCTTCCGGGCCACGGACGAGGATGCCGCGTTCAACCAGAGGCAGGATGTCGCGCAGGGCGGTGTCCTGCGAGCTCTTGGTCAGCTGGGCATATTTTGACGTGGTCAGCCTGCCCTCGAAGCCGTCGAGCAGACGGTTGAGAACGAGAGTCTGGCGCTCGTTGAGCGACACGCCACGGACGCTTTCCCAGAAACGGGCCTTGGCGAGGACGGTGCCGAGAGTGGTCTGTGCGCCGTCAATCGCGCGGCCGAGACAGTCGAGAAACCAATCCATCCACGGCGTGACGTCCATCGTCCGTTTCTGCGTCCGCTCCAGGATGTCGTAGTAGGCGGCGTGCTCCTGCCGGATCTGCGTCGACATGCTGTAGAACCGCTGGGGACTTTTCTCGGAGCGAGCCAGGGCCATGTCGGCGATGGCGCGCGCGATGCGGCCGTTGCCATCGTCGAACGGGTGGACGGTCACGAACCACAGGTGGCTCAGGCCCGCCTTCAGCACGTCGTCGACGTCAGCGGGCTTGTTGAACCAGTCCAGGAAGGCGGTCATCTCCCGTTTCAGGCGGGCCGCCGGAGGGGCCGTGAAATGGACGCGCTCTTTGCCGATGGGTCCGGAGACAACCTCCATCGGGCCAGTGCGGTCATCACGCCAGGCCCCGACCCGGATCTTCCTGATGCCGCTGCGTCCGGTGGGAAACAGCGCCGCGTGCCACCCAAAGAGCCGTTCGGGCGTGAGTACCTGATCGTAGTGGCCGGTGGCGTCGAGCATCATCTCGACGATGCCCTCGACCTGTCGGTCTCTGGGCTTCAACGCACCGATGTCGATGCCCAGCCGGCGCGCAATCGAAGATCTCACCTGATTGGCTTCCAGCTTTTCGCCCTCGATCGCGCTGCTCTCGAGCACGTCAGAGGTCAGCGTTCGCAGGATGGCCTCCTGCCGAAGGTTGAAGCCGAGCGATTCCATGCGTCCGATCAGGCGGCCCTGCCGATGGCGCACCAGGGCAAGCGGCTGGGCCAGACGTCCCGTGTCCCAGTGAAATTTGGGCCAGTCCTCGAGCTCGTGGACGTACATTCTCCGCTCTCTCTGCGGAGATTATAGAGATCATTCGCCGCAAGAGCAAGTTTCCCCCGCATAACATGCGGAGAATAGGTCGGCTGATCGTCGCAGCTACGGCGTTCGACGCACTGAATGTTGGGCCGGCCTGTGGAATAGTGTCCGACGGTGGCGGTGTGACAACCTCTCACGACGTGCTGCTGCTCGTGCTCGTGCCGCTCGTGGTCTTCGCCGCGTACCTCGTGTTCGGCATCACGGGGTTCGGCGCGTCGCCGATCACGATCCCCGTTCTCGTCCACCTCCTGCCTCTGGCCTTCGTGCTTCCCCTGGCCGCGCTGCTCGATCTCGGCTCGGCGCTGGCGCTCGGCTTCCACACGCGCCGGCAGGCCGACACCCGAGAGCTCGTGACGCTCGTACCGTTCACGCTCATCGGGCTCACCCTGGGCGTCACGCTGCTCCTCCGCCTGCCGCGCGACGCGACGCTGCTGGCGCTCGGCCTGTTCGTGTGCGCCTACGCCGTCAATCTGATAGTCCGTCGCGAAACGCGACGACGATTGAGTCGATTGTGGGCGGCGCCCGCCGGCATCGTGGGCGGGCTCATCGGAGCGCTGTTCGGCATGGGCGGCCCGCCCTACGTCATGTACCTCGCGGGCCGGATTCCCGACGCGCACGCGCAACGCGCCACCATCTCGCAGATGGTGATCCTCAACGTCGGATTGCGGGTGGTCGCCTTCGCTCTCGCAGGGCTTCTTGCCTCGACCGCGCTCTGGTTAACGGTCGCGGCCCTGATGCCCGTGGCCTGGGCCGGCGTGTGGACCGGTCATCGCGCCCACCTCCGTCTGGCGCCCGCCACCGCCGCGCGCATCATCGCCGCCGCCCTGTTCGCGGCCGGCACGACGCTGATCGCGCGGACTCTCTAGGGAGCGCCGGTTCCAACAAGGGTCGTGGTGCCGTCGGATTCGTCGACCTGGACGTCCAGCGCGACGCCCACGCGGCGCTCTGAGAACCGGGCGCTGCGTCACGAGAAGGAGCTGATCGCTTCGTCTTCGTTGTCGTACGCCGCGAACACTCTGTTGAGTGCGGTCATTTCGAGGGTGTTCGCCAGCTTTTCGGGCAGGCTCGCCAGCGTCAGCCTCGCCCCGCGGCTGGCGACCGTGGTCTGAGCGTTTGCTAGCTCGGCGACTCCCGAGCTGTCCACCTTGACCACGCCCTTCAGGTTGATCAGGATCTTGGTGGCCCCTTCGTCGAGCACCCGTTGCACCCACCCTCGCAAGGCGAGATCCGCCCCGTCACCGACCAGGTCGCCCGTCAAGTCGAGGATGACCACGCCGTCGCGCAACCGGGACGCCACCTCCATCGCGTTTCCCCCTTCGTGGTGCCGGAGCCGGCCGGCACGAACCGCATTGTAAGCACGACTTGCCAAGCGCGCGGAGACACGGAAGATCGGGCGCACCGTGCGTGTGATGGTCCGAAGGCTCAGCTCCTTGCTGGTCCCCGCCGTGGAGCGTAGGAGACATAAACTCCGGCAGCCGGGGCGGAAGCTCGGGTGTCTCGCTAGTCGCGGTTGGCGCCGGGAGGATGCGTACACGTGCCCCGCTCGTTGACACGAGCAGCGGCTAACTTCTTCGGCTTCGGTCAACGCCTCGTCGAGATACTCAAAGCGTCAGAGTCGAGCCCGGCGGCCGCGAGAATCCGAAGTCGTCAACGAATGGGAAATCGAAATGGTGGCCCCAACGGGATTCGAACCCGTGTTTGAGTCGCGACCACGTTTTCGCCACGCGGACCTCGTACTTGCAGCGCATGTCTAGACGGATCGGGTGGGGCGACTGAAACACGCAGCAGGAACAGGCGTCGGCGCTTGATGTAGAGAAAGAGCACCGCATAGTAGACTGAGCGGGTAGGGCTCGGCACGAATACCAGGCTGAACGTTATGAGCACGGGGGAAGGGAAAGGCGCATGAAGGCCATCTCGCTGAAGCTGGACGACGACGTCGATGCAGAGCTGGAAGCATTGTGTGCGGCAGAGGGGCGAGACAAGAGCGACGTCGTGACCGAGGCCGTGCGCAAGTATGTGGAGACCGCTCGCTTGCGCCGCGCGCTGGAAGATCCTGCCCTCACACGACTCTACGAGGAGCTGGCTGGCGAGGACAGCGCCCTCGCCGAAGAGGATATCGCCGAGTATGGTCGGTTGCTCAAGTCCGCCGATGATGCATGAGGCGCGGCGAGGTCTGGCTCGCGACGCTCGACCCTGTTCGCGGCTCTGAGCAGGCAGGCACCCGGCCGGTTCTCGTTCTCCAAGCCGACCCGCTGAACGATTTCCTCCGCACCGTCGTCGTCGTTCCTTTCACCACGAACCTGCGATGGTCTCGCTTCCCGTTCTGTGTCGTGGTCCAAGCCGGTGATGGTGGGCTCGCCGCCGAGTCGGTCGCGCTCTGCCATCAGATTCGGGTGAGTGACAAGTCTCGCCTGCGACAGTGCCTCGGGCAGGTGTCCGAGGCCACGATCGCGAAGGTAGCACGGGCCATTCAGGTCACCCTGGCCGCGTGAGGCGAGACGGATCTCTCGTCCGCCCTGCTCATGAAATGCGTGAAGCGCTGGAAAGCTTGGCTTTCCAGCCATAGTTGCCAAAGACTTCGCGGGCCGGGGGCGGCGTCAAGGGTCGCCGGAGGCGACGAGCGTAGCGAGCTTGCCCTTGACGCCGCGACCGGCCCGCGACAGACACAGGTGCCAGCGCAGCTTACTACTCGGCCTCGCTGGGGCGCGAAGGATCAGCGGCTGGTGGCGCGCCGATGGCGGAGCATCAGCAGCCCGCTCAGGACGATCACCAGCACGAAGATGGCCTGCCCCCACTCCGAGAGCGTCGGGATCGGAGCCGCCCCGAGGCTGGTCGCGTCGGTCACGCTGTTGTTGGCGGGGCTGGTGTCGCCACCACCGCTGACCGTCGCTGTGTTGCTGAGTGAATTCGGGGCGGTCGCGGCGATGCTGACCGTCAACGTGATCGGCGGATAGCTCGCGCCGGCGGCCAGCGCGTCGCTGCGCGTGCAGGTCAGGGTCCCGAGTGTGCACGTCCATCCCGTCCCACTCATCGCCGTCGCCGTCAGTCCGGCTGGCAGAGTGTCGGTCACCGTCACCGTACCGGAAGTGGGGCCGGCGCCGACGTTCGACACCGTGATGGTGTAGTCCGACGTCTGGCCCTTGACGAAGGTGCCGGTGTGGGTCTTGGCGATCGCGAGATCCGGAGTCGCGACACCGACCGACGCCGTCGCCGCGTTGCCGGGGCCGCCGTTGGTCGACGTCACGTTACCCGTCGTGTTGACCTGATTTCCCGAGGCCACGGCGGTGACGTTGACGGAAAACGTGCAGGAGCCGCCCGCGGCGATCGTGGCGCCCGAGAGGCTGATGCTGTTGGAGCCGGCGGTGGCCGTGATGGTGCCGCCACCGCACGATCCCGTCAGGCCATTGGGCGTCGCCACCACCAGGCCCGCCGGCAGCGTATCGGTGAAGGCGACGCCGGTCAGCGCCACCGCGTTGCCGGCGGGGTTCGTGATCGTGAAGCTCAACGAGGTCGTCCCGTTCAGGCCGAGGCTCGTGGCGCCGAACGCTTTGCTGATCACCGGCGGCGCCACCACGGTGACGCTCGCCGAGGCGGTGAGGCCCGTCCCGCCGTTCGTGGAGGTCACCGGGCCGGTCGTGTTGTTCTTCATCCCGTCCGTGGTCCCCGTGACCGTCACCGGGAAGACGCAGGTGCCGCTCGCCGCGATCGTCGCGCCCGCGAGGGTGATCGTGTTGCCGCCGCTCGTGGTCAGCGTCCCACCGCATACCGCG
>DATHGT010000294.1:0-4369 GCA_035317605.1 Candidatus Acidiferrum sp.
GCGGCGATGCGCGTGGGCGCGAAGGAGCCGGCCTGGTAGCGCTTGTACGAGTTCACGGTCGGCGCGTAGAAGTACGCCAGCTCGCGAGCCATGACCATCTGTCCGGCCAGCCACTGGGAGAGGAGCGGCGACAGCGGCGGGCGCGCGCCGTGATCGCCCGCGCGCGGCGCGAAGAGCGCCTTCTTGCCGGCGCGGTCCCACAGCGAGGAGTGCAGGTGGAACGACGAGCCGGCCGTGCCCGCGTCGTACTTGGCCATGAAGGTCAGCGAGCAGTTCTGGAGATGGGCGATCTCCTTGGCCCCGTGCTTGTAGAGCACGGTGCGGTCGGCCATCTCGAGGGCCTCGGCGTAGCGGAGGTTGATCTCCTCCTGGCCGCGGCCCCACTCACCTTTCGAGGTCTCGACGGGAACGTCGGCCGCCTCCATGCCGTTGCGGATGGCGCGGACGAGCGGCTCCTCCTTCGTCGTCTGAAGAATGTGGTAGTCCTCGAGATACCCGGAGACCGGCGTGAGCGCGTGATAGCGCTTGGCCCGCGCCTCCTCGAACGATTCGCGGAAACAGTACAGCTCCAGCTCGGCGGCGGTCTTGACCACGTAGCCCTGGGCGGCCGCGCGCTCGATCTGGCGCTTGAGCATCCACCGTGGCGCTTCCTCGATGGGCTCGCCCTCCTCGGTGTACACGTCGCAGATCACCAGCGCGGTCTTGGCCAGCCACGGGATCAGGCGGAGGGTGCCGAAGTCGGGGACGAGCTTCATGTCGCCGTACCCGCGCTCCCACGAGGTGAGCGTGAAGCCGGGCTGCGGCGCCATGTCCATGTCGACGGTGAACAGATAGATACAGGCGTGGATGCCGTCATCGACCACGGAGTCGAGGAAGTAGCGCCCGACCACCCGCTTGCCCATGAGACGGGCAAAGCCGTCGGGAAAGACGGTCAGGACCGTGTCGACCTCGCCCTTGCGGATGAGCTGCGTGAGGGTCGGAAGGTCGAGCCGGCCCGGCATGACGCGGATAGTAGCGCATGGCCCCACGATCGCAAAACGAGCGTGGCAGTAGGAGGTGAGCCGTGCCGCACGGCGAGCCGACGCTTCAATGGCTCTAGAATCTCCTTCATGCGCCGAACGATCCGCGCCTGGATGCTCTACGACTTCGCCAACTCGGCGTTCGCGGCCATCGTGCAGGCCACGGTCTTCCCCGCCTTCTACGCGAACGTGGTGGTCGGCAACGCCGACGGTCGCGGCGACCTCTGGTGGGGCACCCTGGTCTCGCTCTCGATGGCGCTGGTCGCGCTGTCCTCGCCGCTGCTCGGGGGAATCGCCGACCACGCCGGCGTCCGCAAGCCGTTCTTCGTCTCCCTGACGGCGCTTTCGGTGGTGGCGACCGCGCTGCTGGCCACCGTCGGCCCGGGGATGCTCCGGAGGGGCTTCGTGCTCGGCGTGGTGGGGCTCGTCGCCTACGAGGCCGCGATCGTCTACTACAATTCCTACCTCCCGCTCCTCGCGCCGCCCGGTGACATCGGGCGCATCTCCGCGGGCGGCTTCGCGGTCGGCTACGCGGGATCGATCGTGGCGTTCCTGGCCGCCTGGCCGTTCGCGGCGAGCGGCCGCTACGGCGGCTGCTTCCTGGTGGCCGCCGTCCTCTTCGCGGCGTTCTCGCTGCCCGCGTTCATCGCCCTGCCCGCCGATTCGGGCGAGCGCGTGTCCCTCGCGACCGCGCTGGCCCGCGGCGTGGCCCAGACGACGGCGACGCTGCGGGAGATCGTCACCGGCGCGGAGCGAACGCAGATGCGGCGGTTCCTCCTCGCCTACCTGGTCTACGAGGACGGCGTCAACACCGTGATCAGCTTCTCGGCGGTGTTCGCGGCGACCACGCTGGGGTTCTCCTTCGGCGAGATCATCGCGCTCTTCATGGTCGTCCAGGTCACGGCGCTGCTCGGATCCGCCGCGTGGGCGCGCGCGACGGATGTCCGCGGGCCCCGGCTGGTGGTGAAGGTGACGCTCGTGCAGTGGACGCTGGTCACCCTCCTCGCCTTCGCGGTGACCGCCAAGTGGGAATTTTGGGTCGTGGGCATGATCGCCGGTCTCGGGCTCGGCGCCATCCAGGCGGCGAGCCGGACCCTCATGGCCACGCTGATTCCGAGCGGCCGCGAGGCCGAGTTCTTCGGCTTCTACGCGCTGGTCGGCAAGACCGGCGCCGTCCTCGGCCCCTTCGTCTTCGGCGCCGTCTCGCACGCGATGGGTGGCAACCAGCGCGCCGCCATCGTGGCCGTCGGCGCCTTCTTCGTGGTCGGCCTGATCCTGCTCTCCCGCGTCAGCGCCGGCGGCCCCACGGCCGCGCGGAGCGGGATCAGCTGATCTGGATCGGGACGGGTGGGATCAGCAACACCAGCAGCAGCAAGCAGAGCACGCCGACGAGCCAGCGGACCGGAGTCAGCGGGGTGACGTCGTCGAGGGGTGGGCTGTGGTGGAAGCCGACCAGGAAGAACAGCAGCGCGGCCCAGACCACCCAGTTGGCGGCGCCGGTGACAGCGCCGAGCAGCAGCAGGGCCACGAAGGTCGCGATGCCGACGAGACGATGGCGCCGTCCGAAGAGCGCGTAGGCGATCCGCCCGCCGTCGAGCTGGCCGACGGGGAACAGGTTGAGCGCGGTGACGAAGAGGCCGACCCAGCCGGCCAGGGCCACCGGGTGGACGAACACGTCCATGCCCTGGGCCAGCGGTCCGAACTTGAGATAGATCAAGAACCGCATCAGCAGCGAATCGCCGAACACGATGTGCCCGCCCGCCGGGACGCGGGCCACGGTGGACCATTCGAGCCCGAGGAGGATCGCGGGCACGGCGACGACCAGACCGGCCAGCGGGCCCGCCGCGGCGATGTCGAACAGCGAGTTCCGGTCCTTGGCCGGAGAGCGCATCCGGATGATCGCGCCCATCGTGCCGAAGAGGAACGGCGGCGGGGCCGGGATGAAATAGGGCAGGCTCACCGAGGCGCGGTAGTGGCGCGCGGTGAAGTAGTGGCCGAACTCGTGGACGCCGAGGATGGCCAGCAGCGTGAACGCGAAGGGCGCGCCGCTCAACACGCGGGCCGGATCCTCGAACGGATCGAACGAGAGGAACGCGCCGGAGCCCGCGATCAGCGTGGTCAGGCACGTGAGCAGGAACAGCAGGACGTTCACGCCCACCCGCGGGCGCCCCCGCGTCTCGGCCAGCGGCACCGCCTGCATCACGACCTCGCCGCCCTCGACGCGCAGGAACGGCGTGTACCCGAAGGGGCGAAAGCGGTCGAGCAGCACGTCGAGGGCGTGGCGCGGCTCGGTGCGCAGCTGGCCGCGGAAGACGATGATCCCGCCGCGGACCTGACGATCGCGCACGTCGAACACGTCCTCGACGGTCCGCCGCAGCAGGTCTTCGGTGATGAGCAGATCGTCGAGGACGACGCTCGGAGCCACACGCCGGCGGCGAAACGGCCAGAGGCGCATACCTCAGCCTATCATTCCGGCCACGCGGCGAGTCGCCCGACGACGCGGCGGACGGCGGCGATACCGGACTCGAGGTAGATCGCGCCGAGCAAGGCTTCCAGCGCGGTGGCCAGGATGGACTCGCGGGTCCGGCCCCCCGTCTGGTCCTCGCCGCGACCGAGACGCAGGAGCGGCCCCAGACCGAGATCGCCCGCCCACCGCGCGAGGTTGGCGCCCGACACCAGCTCGGCGCGCCGCGGGGTGAGCACGCCGACGGACGCCGTGGGATCGGCGGCCACGAAGTGCTCGGCGGCGACGAGACCGAGGGCGGCGTCACCCACCAGGGCCAGCGCTTCGTTGTCGGGCTCGGGCGGATGCTCGTTGGCGTACGACGCGTGGGTCAGGGCGCGGAGGATGAGGGCGGGGTCCGCCAAGCGGTGGCCGAGTCGCCGCTCGAGCTCCGCGCGATCGTTACTGTCGATGCTTGGCGAAGATCAGGGTCGCGTTGGTGCCGCCGAAGCCGAACGCGTTGGAGGCGGCGACCTCGACGTCCTGCTTGCGGGCCTGGTTGGGCACGTAGTCGAGGTCGCAGTCGGGATCGGGCTGCTCGTAGTTGATGGTCGGGGGCAGCACCCCGTGGTGCAGGGCCAGCGCGGTGGCGATGGCCTCGATGCCGCCGGCCGCGCCCAGGAGATGTCCGGTCATCGATTTCGTGGACGACACGGCCAGGTGGCGCGCGTGGTCGCCGAAGACGCGCTTGATGGCCAGGGTCTCGAACTTGTCGTTGTAGGGAGTCGACGTCCCGTGGGCGTTGATGTAGCCGATGTCGTCCGGAGCCGCGCCCGCGTCGCGCAACGCGTTCCCCATCGAGCGGGCGGCGCCGTCGCCCTCGGGATCGGGCGCGGTCATGTGGTGG
>DATHGT010000295.1:0-5962 GCA_035317605.1 Candidatus Acidiferrum sp.
TCCACCGTGAGGTCCGTCCACTCCTTCGGGGTGATCCGCAGATACTCGTCGCCGCCGCCCGTGAGGCCGAGGCCCAGATCGTGGACGACCTCGTAGCCGGCCTGGCCGAGGAACTCGATCTCGTGCTCGTTGGTGGCCTTCACGTACGGGCTGATGAGCACGAGCTTCTTGAGACGAAGCTGGGCGAGCGCTTCTTTCACGGCCAGTCCCGTGGTCAGAGCGCGACAGCCGCTGGCCTGCTCGACCAGCTCGAGGATGCGCGCTTCGCCGGCCTGACCCTCGGCCATCGAGTTGGCGGTGCAGTGGAAGACGATCACGCCGGGGTCCGTGTCGGAGAGCGCTTCGGCGGCCCTGACGATGTCGTCGGCCAGCTCGCTCAGCGGCCGGGAATGCTTGCCGGTCATGCGCAGGCGCGTGGTGTGGACGCCGACGCCCTCCGGCGCGTAGCGCTGGAACTGCGTTTCCGCGGCGGTGTTGCTGGCGGGAACGATGAGGCCGATGCGCTTGGTCATTTCAGGCTCCTTCCGTGGGGCGCGTGCCGGGCGCGAGGCGTCCGCGGCGACCAGGGGGTGAGGTCGACGGCGCGTAGTCGCTTGGACTCGGCCGAGCACACGGCGATGGCGGTCCTCCCCAGGCTACTTCTTCGGGACCGGCACGGGGATGCCGGGAATCTTCACGCCCGTGGATCCGAGATGGTTGCGGCTCGTGAAGTAGAGCGTCTTCCAGTCGTCGCCGCCGAAGGCGATGTTGGTGGTGGCGGGAGCGCCGTGGACGATGCGCCCGAGCTTCTTGCCGCGCGGGTCCATCACCCAGATGCCGCCGGCGCCGCCGCAGTAGACGTTGCCTTCCACGTCGACCTTCATACCGTCGGGGACGCCGGGCTCGTCGCCCGAGAGATCGACGAAGACGCGGTCGGTCTGCCGGGCGAGCATGCCGTTGGGCATCAGGTCGAACGCCCGGATGTTCCGACGCCGGGTGTCGTTGATGTACAGCACCGATTCGTCCGGCGAGAAGGCCAAACCGTTCGGGAGCACGAAATCGGGCACGAGCAGGCTCATGGTGCCGAGATCGGGCGTGATCCGGTACACGCCCGAGAACGTCAGGTCCCACTCTTCGGGGGGCAGGGGACTGGTCCACGGATCGGTGAAGTAGATACAGCCGTCGGACTTGACCACCACGTCGTTGGGACGGTTGAGCCGCCGCCCCTGAAAGCTGTTGGCGATCACGGTGAGGCTGCCGTCCAGCTCCTGCCGGGTGACTCTCCGGCTGTCGTGCTCGCACGCGATCAACCGACCTTGGAGATCGCGCGTCAGCCCGTTGGCGCGGTTGGTCGGCTCCAGGACCACCGACACGCCCTGTCCGGGGACGTACTTCATGCGCCGGTTGTTGTGGATGTCGCTGAACAGCAGATAGCGGCCTTCCTTCCACCAGAGCGGTCCCTCGGCCGGGCCGTGCGCTCCGCCGAAGCCGTCGGCGAGATCCTTGATGGGCTCCGCCGGGGCGATGATCTTCTCCAGCTCGGGCGCCAGCTGCTCGATCCGTTTCGTCGGCTGGGACATGGCGAGGCCTCCTCGGGAGGTTGTACCATGCGGGGGACGCGAGGAGGAGGCCACCATGCCGAGGTTCGTGATCTCGCCGCACTTCCGGTTGCAGGAGTGGGTCGCCGAGGAGAAGGGGTACTTCGCCGCGGAGGGCCTCGACTACGAGTTTCGCGAGTCCATCGGCACCAGGGACGCCAAGCGCCAGAACCTCGGCGATCGGGTGGGCGCGTACCAGACGATCGAGCGCGGGCGGCAGTGCGACGTGAGCGCCGCGTGTCACTGGACCATCAACGTCGCCGCCTCCGCGGGCCACGGCAAGCTCTACGCGGATGCCTACTCGGTGTCGCCGGCGGGCGTGTTCGTCGCGCCGGAGTCTGATGTGAGAGAGCCGAAGGATCTCGCCGGTGTGCCGATCTCGGTCGGCTTCCAGTCCGGGAGCCACTACGCGACGATCCAGGCCCTCGAGCAGTACATGCCGCTCGGGGACATCAAGCTGTCGTTCGCCGACGGGCTGATCTTCAGCCGGATGGAGAAGCTCTTCGACCGGCAGGTGCCGGCGGCCTCGGTGTTCAGCGGCGCCTACTACTTCCTCGAGCAGCTCGGCTTCCGCAAGATCATCGACAGCACGTTCATGATGGCGTCGATCATCACCGGCGATCCCGACCCCGAGGATCTCCGCAAGTACTTCGGCGCCCTCCGGCGGGCCCAGCGTGACATCGACCTGCGTCCCGAGCTGTACACCCATCACTATCGGAAGGAATTTCCCGAGCGCTTCCACGGCATCATGGATACCCGGCGCTGGGGTCCGGGCGAGCGGCTCGTCTTCGAGCCCTATACGAAGGAAGTGTTCGAGGACTCGTTCCGGTGGATCGCCGAGCGCGGCATCTTCCCCGAGGGCGAGATGGGGTCGGGAGACTACGAGTCGGCCGTGATCTCGCTCCGGACTCCGTAAGCGGAGACGTTGCGGGCGTGACGCCGCGATCGGCCAGGGCGCGCCCCGCGCGCGGCGCCCGCGCTCGTCCCCCCGTCGCGCCGGCCCCACGCGCCGAGGCCGCGGCGGTCTCCGAGGAGCCCAGCCGGCTGGACCGCCGATGGTGGCTCTGGCTCGTGGTGGCGATCGGCCTGGTGGCCATCCTCGCGACCTATCGCAGCTACGGCTCGAACTGGGACGAGGCGGTGCAGGCCCACTACGGCGAGCTTGCCGTGGACTACTTCCGCTCGGGGTTCATCGATCGTCGCGTCAACCGATTCCTGAATCTGCGCTTCTACGGACCGCTGGTCGAGATGATTCCGGCGCTGTTCCACGGCGAGGCCAAGACCGGCGCCTACGAGCTTCGTCACCTGCTGATTCCGCTCTTCGGCCTGGCCACGCTGCCCGCGGTCTTCGCCTACGCCTCGCTCGCGCGGATCCCCGGTCTCCCGCTGCTCGCGACGCTGGCCCTGGCCACCATGCCGCGCCTCTACGGCGATTGGTTCAACAACTCGAAGGACGTGCCCTTCGCCTGTCTGTTCGCGCTGTCGATGTACCTGCTGGCCGCGCTGTTTCGCGCCCGGCCGTTCACGCCGTGGCGGGTCCTCGCGTGCGGTCTGGCCTTCGGACTCGCGCTCGACGTGCGTCCCGGCGGGTTGCCGATCCTGGCCGCGTTCTTCGTCGCGGCCGCGCTGCTCTCGCTCACGATCGCCCACCGTGACGTCACCGCCGCGCGCCCTCCGGTGACGACGGTGCTGCTGCGGGGGGCCGGCGTGTTCGCGGTGGCGTGGGCGGTGATGGTGCTGCCGTGGCCCTGGGCCCACGAGAACCCGCTCGCTCATCCGATCACCGCGATGCGAGAGGCGGCGTCGCTCGGCACCGCGTATGCTGTGCTGTTCGAGGGAGCCGTCGTGAGCAGCAGCGCGCTGCCGCGACACTACCTGCTCGAGTACCTGCTGATCACCACGCCCCCGGCACTGCTCGCGCTGTGCGTCGTCGGCACCGTCGCCGGCCTCGTCCGACTCCGGCATGCGGCCGCCCACTCGTTCACCTTCCTGCTCACGCTCGGATGGCTGCTGCTTCCGCTGATGTTGTTCACGATCCTGCGCCCGAACGTTTACGACGGCATCCGCCACTTCCTCTTCGTCCTGCCGGCGATTGCCATCCTCGGCGCCTACGGCGCGAGCTGGCTCTGCCAGCGTCTGGCCCCTCCGCGATGGCGCGCGCTGGCGATGGCGGCGTGTGCCGTGCTGTTGCTGCTGCCCATCAAGGACCTCGTCGCGCTGCATCCGTACCAGACGACGTACTTCAACGGGCTCGTGGGCGGCGTGGCCGGCGCCGACGGCAAGTACGAGACCGAATATTGGCTGACGAGCTACCGGGAGGCCATCGGCTGGGTGAACGAGCGAGCGGCGCGGCGGCCGGAAGCGATCGTCGGCCTGGCCGTGGCCGGCGACGGATACATCACGCCGTGGGTCGAATACTACGCACGCTCCAACGTGCGGCCCCGCATCGTCACGGCTCCGCCGGAGCCGCCGTCGCTCCCGGACGGGACCGACTATTACATCGCGACCAAGCGCTTTGGGTTCGACCGAGGCCACGCCGCGGCGCCGGTCGTGCACACCATCGGACGCGCGGGCGCCGTCTTCACGGTCATCAAGGGCCGCTCGGCGCCGTGAACGCGAAGCGTTCACGCCCGAAGCGACCTCGTCGCGATCAGCTCCCGTCGAGCGCAACGCCGCAACCTCGGACTGCCGCGAAGACCCCGGCGCCATCGCGGCCGGCATGGCGGCTCTTCTGGCGCGATCACGCGGTGGCCGCGGGGGTGCTGTTCGTCCTGGCTCTTGTCGTTCGGGTGAGTCTGCTCGTCCAGATCAGCCGGACGCCGTTCTTCCAGGTGCGCAACATCGACAGCGAGGCGTACCACCAGTGGGCCGTCCGCATCGCCGCCGGCCACTGGGCGCCGGCCGAGGCCTTCTATCAGTCGCCGCTCTACGCCTACTTCCTGGCCACGCTGTACACCCTCTTCGGCGACGGCACGTGGAGCCCTCGGGTGATCCAGGTCGCGCTCGGCAGCGTGAGTCCCGTGCTGGTCTACGCGATCGGCACGCGGCTGTTCTCGCCGAGGGTGGGATGGCTCGCGGGTATCGGCCTGGCGCTGTACGGGCCGATCGTGCTGGAAGAGATCACGTTCAGCAAGACGACCCTGCTCGTGGTGTCAGCACTCGCCGCGTTCGCGCTCTATTTGTGGGAGGTCCCGCGGGGCCGGACCGCCGGGGTGCTCGCGTCCGGCCTGCTCTTCGGTGTCACCGTCGTCGGGGTCGGCCAGTGGCTGCCCGCGTTCCTCGCGCTGATCGCGTGGACGCCGATGATGGCCGAGCGGCTGGCGCCCGTCGATCGTCGCCGTGTCGCCGCCGCGTTCGCGGCCGGCGGGCTCGCCATCATCCTGCCGCTGGTGGCGTGGAACACGGGCCGGGGCGGCGGCCTCATGCTCACCAGCGGCGACGCCGGCCTCAACCTCTACAACGGCAACAACGAGCGCGCGTCCGGGCTGCCGGCCCGGCCGATCGGATTACGCGACGTGCCCCAATACGAGGAGAGCGACGCGCGCTGGCTCGCCGAGCAGGCGGTCGGCCACCGCCTGCGCCCCGCCGAGGTCTCGCGATACTGGACGGACCGAGCCCTCACGTGGATCGCGCGCCACCCCGGCGATTGGCTCGTGGTGTTGGGCCGGAAGCTGCTCACGATCGCGAATGCGTTCGAGATCCCCGACAACTATCACTACGCGTTCATGCGCGCGAAGTTTCTGCCCCTGCTGTGGCCGCTGGCGACGTTCGCGCTGGTGGCGCCGCTGGCCCTGGTGGGCCTCGCGCTGCCGTTCTGGCGCCGCCGGGACGTGACCGCGCTGTACATCGCCGTCGGGGTCTATCTCGCCACCGTCCTCGTGTTCTACGTGCGCGGACGCTACCGGATTCCCGCGGTGCCGTTCCTCATGGTGTTCGCCGCCCTGGCCATCGATCGTGTGCTCCGCGCGGTCGCGGCCCGTCGCTGGCCCGCGGTCGCCGCGCTCGGCGCCGGCCTCGTCGTGGCCGGAGTCGTCACCAACCACGAGCGCTGTGAAGCGGCCCACGACGGCGTCCCCGCCGTGTGCCTGGGCGGCGACTCGTGGTTCGATTCGGAGTGGCTGAAGCTCTCGCAGTGGTACCTGGACAAGGGCCAGTTCGATCAAGCCGTGCGCTACGCCGAGCGGGCCTACGAGTGTACGCGTCCCCGGAGCGCGGGCATGATCCCGGCCTGGATCGCCGGCGTGGAAGCGCGCTGGACCCAGGAGCTCGTGCGCGGCGGTCAGCGCGACGCGGCCACGCCTCACTTCGCGCGCGCCGAGAAAGACTACCGGACCGCCCTCAGTCTCGGCTTCGAGCCGGCCCCGATGCAGAGCGAGCTGGGCACG
>DATHGT010000296.1:0-9259 GCA_035317605.1 Candidatus Acidiferrum sp.
TCTTCTGATAAACGATTCCAGGCGCATCGGTCCTTGGCCTCCCCCTTCTTGAGCTTGGTCGCCCGAGCAGGGTAGCCGAGCGAGCCGATGCGCTCTTGCTTTCAGGTCGTTACATCACCGGACACTTTTCGGAGACGAGCCGGAATATTCGCGTGACCGCGCAGGTGGGTCCGGCGCATCCCGCCGGTGTCGTAGACGTGGGCAAACGAGCGCTCGACGTACTGGCCGCGCCGTCGCATCAGCCGATGGCCACGCTCGCCGCGGACGCGGCGGCGATTGCCGTAGACGGGGGCCTGCGCCTCGGGCGCCTTCGCCCAACTCCGCCGCCCGCGCTCGGGCTCCGCGATGTAGCTCCGGACGCTCAGCGCGTGCAGATCGATCAACGTCTGATTGCTGTGATAACCGCGATCGGCCACGATCTCGGCCAGCGCCGTCGGCATGCCCACTGCGGCCGAGGCCGCTTCGATCTGCTCAGCGGCCATGATCGCGGTCTCGACGAGACTCGTGGTGTCGCCAACATCCGCGCCTTGGACGGTGACGGCCAGCAACGCGCCCGTATCCAGATCGACCGCGTGTTCCGCCTTGTGAGCGAGGTGGGTCCGGCCGTCCTTCATCTTCGTGATCTTGGCGTCGGGGTCCGACGGATTCTCCCAGTCCTTGTTCGACGTGCGTTTCTTCCGTCGCCGATCGAGCCGGGCCAACGCGGCGCGCGTCGGGGTCTTCACGCCCGAGGCCGCGCCAGGCGCGTCAGGAAGGCGTGATAGCTCTCGCCGGTGTCGCGCCGCACGATGCTGCGCATGGCGGCGTTGGCTTCGAGCGTCGTCGCGTCGATCGCGACCGTCTGGCCTTTCAGCAACCCCGCCGTCACCAGCCGCTCCTGGGCCCACGTGAAGACGGCCCGATGCGTGTCGACGTCGATCAGCCGCCGCGTCCGCGAGATCGTCGAATGATCCGGGGCGGCCTCGTCGACGCCCAACCCCACGAAACTGCGGAGGGCCAAGGAATCGGCCACGCGCCAGGCGATCCCGCGCTCGGAGTCGATACCTTCGAAGTAGCCGATCAAGAGCAACCGGAAGTACCGGCCGGGCGGCAGGCCGGGCCGGCCCATCACCGGCGCGTAGAACGCCCCACACTCCGCCTCGGCAAACCGGTCGAAGCCCGCCTCGTCGAGGATGGTGTTCAGCCGCGTGTAGAACGGGTGGCCGGGCGACACCGGAAGATCGGTGGCCGCCACCCATATCGGGGCTTGTGCGCTCTTCCGTTTGCCCATCGCCATGGACCGCAGTGTACGGTCCCACTCGTGGTTCTGGCGATCAATCTCTCAACTTTAACCACGGGCTGCTAGTCTAGGTCCGCGAGCCTCTCGCACCGGCGCGACGGAACGAAACCAGTGGTCAACGGATCCGTCCCTTGGATGCGCAGGAGTGAACTAACGTTTCCTTTCACAGGAGACGGTACGGACTCTCCACACCACAGTAAACGGCCGCCCGTACCTCGTGGTAGAGTCGCCCGGAGCCGCAGCCGAATTCGAGGACGCGTTGGCTTCCCCGGCCCACGATCGCTCCGGCTAATCCGAGACGACCTGCAGGCGCGCGTCCGACAGGGTCGCCTTCAGCGCCGGAGGCGGCAAGCGGCAGAACAGCCAGTTGTACTGGGACTCCACATACCGAAATGCGCCACTCCGGGTATGCTCGAGACGAAAGTCGTTGATGTAATAGGCCTCCATTCCCGATGCTTCTTGACACGCGCGGACGAACCCCTTCGCGATGGCTGGTCCCAGGACTTCCATGATCAAGAAGTTGATCCTCCACAGCTCATCCCCCGCGCCTTCCAAGAACTCGAACTCGGCGCCCTCGATATCGACCTTGACGCACAGGCGCTCGAGGTTTCGTCTTCGACAAAACTCGCCGAACGATATGACGTCGACATCCGTCTCGAAGGTCTCGTGTGTCGCCCGGAACATCTCGGTGAGCGACGAGGATAAGCTGTCGGAGATGTTCTCGAACCAGGGCGCACGGCCCGTCGATCGACCGACTGCACGTTGAAAGCCGACGACGCGGGGAAGGTGATTTCGGCCGACGTTCGCCTCGAGCCTGCGGAACAACGACGGCGACGGCTCGAAATAGTAGATCGGAGTTTCAGGGGCAGCCTCGGCGACGTGGAACAGAAATAACCCGAGGTGGGCCCCGACATCGACGAAGGCGGCGGATCGCTTCGCCAGAACCCGCGCCAGCCGTAGCGCGCCACGCTCGCCTCGATGGTCGTTCAGCGAACCGTACAGATAGGCGGCGCTTGCGGCAGCCGGCAGGTGCAGCCTGTACCTCCCCGAAATCCCAAGATTCGTCCGAATGTCGGCATCGGGGGAGAGCACTGTCCGCGCATGAAGGGCAGCTAGGCACTTCAGCCGATTGCCTCCCTTCAATGCGGGCGATAATGCCGCCCCAAGGTAGAGGGCCTGCCGCCTGAGAGGAAGTCGGCGAATCATCCGATCGGCGATGCGCCTGCCCCACGTCGATTGACTGTGGCCGGACGCAGTAACGGTCATCGCGGGATGACCGAACCGCTCAACCCGTGCTCCCTCACCCACCGGCCCAACGCCGTGACCCCGAGGAGCCGTCGATATGAACGCCCGCCGGTCATCACGTTTTGCGCCGCGAGTCGTGCAATCAGCGGTCGCTGGCACTTATCACCCTTGGCGACCTGCTCGACGTCGGGGAAGGTACTCCACCACCGGGTCGGGCTCGGGCTGGAGACCTTGTCGACGCAAATACCCGTCAGCTTTGCGAGCACCTCGCAGAGAAACGGCTTTGTCCCATCGTCTCGAAACGTCATCGACACCGGCATCGGCCGTGACCCGACGAGGTCGGTGATAGCGATGGTGGAGGCTTCGTTGCGGGCGACCACCGCGAACTGACCTCGCAGGCGTCGAGCAAGCGCTTTTGCGCTCTCGAGGGTCACACACGACGCGAAGACCGGATCGTCTGGCCGCAACAGCCGACCATCGAGAATTGGAAGGCCATCGATCGTGCCGCTGAGCATCGCGGAGGACGTCATGTCGCCGTCTGTCCTGCCCTCACGGCCATGACCATCCGATTGCCGAGATGCGACCCTTCGGGGAGGACCGTGAAGCCGAACGCGGCCACGTCGTCCTCGAACTCCCGCAGGCCGTACCCGTCGAACAACTCGGCAACGATCAGACGGACTCGCCTCAGCCATTCGTTGTTCGAATGGAACACGCGCTCGACGCCGTTTTCGATATCGACCTTCAAGAGATCGATCGTCTCGATTCCGAATTCATCGAGAATGGACGGGATCGATCGTCCCCGCACTCGATATGTCCCCCCATCCAGCGCCGTGTGCCCGCCCCACGCCCACCGGCTTTCCCGAAAGTACACGTCACCGTCCGTGTCGCTGAGCGCGGCCGCGATGACCGTCGCATGCTTCACCGGCCGAAGATTGTCCCGCAGGAGCGCGACGTTCCCGCGCGACGGCTCGACGCACACGAACCGGGCGTCGGGGAAGGCCTGGGACAGGTAGAGTGTCGTCAGCCCGATGTTCGCCCCCGCATCCACCACCGTCCCAATCCCGCCGGTGAGGGATGGTGGCACCTCGTAGCACCGGGTGCCGAATACCTCGCTGAAGATGAATAGATCGCCCGAGAACGTGCGCATGGTCACGGCCTGAGTTCGTCCGGACAAGCGCAGCTCGTACGTTATCGGCCACTTCACGAGCGCAGTCAGCCATCGCAGCGGTCGACAGTTCCCGAGATGAAACAGCATGAGATTGACGACAAGAAGCGCCGTGGTCCGCCAGTTCGACCCGAGGTGATGGGCCAGCTCGATTTCGCTCCAGTACGCGCGTGCCTTCGTCGCCAGCCTGCCGAACGTCACGTTCACCGAACCTCCGAAGCGACACAGCCCATGACCGATCGACCGTCCCGAAGTCCGACGTACGTCAGCCAGGCAACACTGGCGCGAATTCCTTCCTCCAACGTCACCACCGGCTGCCCTTCCAAGATTCTCCGCGCCTTCGCCGCGACATGCTCGCCTTCAATGGGGCCGGGACAGTCTCGATCGACCAGTTTCTTGGCGATATTTCCAATGGACATGGACGAACGACGTCGAGTCGTCAAGCCGGTGACGACCGTGTTGGGCGCAACTCACTTCGGCCCGAACGTCCGCTCGACCGTCCCGCGAGACGTCGTCGAAACATACCCCGTGGGGGCGATGCGGGTCGTCGTGGTTCCGGTGTCGATGACGAGCGCGTCCGGCTGTCCCGTGACGTGCAATCCGGCCGGCCTCTCACCTCTGCGCCAGGGAACGATGACGGACGTGAATGTGCCTGTGCCGCGCACGCGCAGGATGTACTGACTCTCCGGTTTGTCGGTGATGAAGCCGCCCCACGGGACCGCCGACCAATGACCGATCACGGCCGTTTGCGCGCCAGACGCGACGTGGTACACGTCCCAGTCCACGCCGTGACGTCCCGAAAACTCGAAGCGCGTCACCCCTGGGTCCAGCGCGAGCGACGGTGCGACGGACGGCAACTGGTGGGTGGGATCTTTCACGTCGTGCTCGCGGGCGGGATGTGCGCGTGGAGGTGGGCGCATCGGTCCCGCTGGCGTTCCGACGTCTCCCGTCGCCATCAGATTCAGCGTCACGATCTTCGGCGCCGCGGCCCCGATGCCTTCGAACGAGTCTCGGATGACGATGACCGGATGGTTCGGTTCGACACGGATCATCGTGATCGCGCGCGTCCATGAGGCCCCCGACCGCGAAAAGCGCGACCGCACGTGCGCGCCATCCTGGAAGCTGACGAACCGGTCCTGAGTGGACACAGCCCAGCCCCGACCCGAGTTCAATGGAACCGAGTCCCCATCCCATGGATGGCGAAGGCTGTCCTCCATGACCACGGCGCTGTGCATGTACGCTCCCCCCGCCTGCGGGGTGTACAAGCTCCCCCAGTCGATCGACAGGGGTGCGCCGAGCGCGTAGATGACCACCGAGCCATGGTCATCGTGACGGTGATCCGAGTAAAAGTCTCCATTGACGACCCACACCGCCGTTTCGTCCGGCGTCCCCCAGCCATGGCGAAGCACGGTGTAATAGCCCGGAAACGCCGCGTCTCCGAGCCGTGGATCCGCGGCCGGCAGCCCGTCATCAATGGTGAGCAGCGTCGAACCGAAGAAGCCCGAGTGGGGCCGCCCAGCCGCCTGCCAGGCGGCCATCAGACGCGCACTCAACCTCGGATCAGCATGACGGAACCCGGTGCCCAGGACACCGTAGAGCTCCGACGGCTCCGTCGAGCTGTCACCGAGCGAGATGACCGCACGTCGTCCGCCCACCCGTGGCTCCGGTGGCGTGAGGAGATTGAGGTAGAACTCGGCGAACTTCGCCAGGCGTGGCTCGGCCCCGAACGGATCCGGCTCACCCAACTGCTTCAACTGCAGCAGCATGTTCAACGTCGGGGCAAAGGACGCCCCGATGTAGTGTGGCGCGCTCATCTCCGCACCGTGCTCGTTGACGATCGTCTTGACGACGTTCGTGACGCGCGCGGCGACCCCCGCCGCGTGGTATCGCATGTCGGGATGCTCGGCGAGCCACAGCGCGTAAAAGTTTCGATAACCCTGTTGCTGAACCGGCATGTTCGCGGTGCCGAGGTTCAGTCCATGCTCGGTGAAAAGCGGCACGAAGTCGTCATCCCAGAGGACATTCGCAAAGAGCACCGCTGTCGCCTTGGCCCGAGCCCGTTCCTCGGCCGTCAGAACCGGCGAGCCGAGGAGCTGGTCGAGCCATAGTCCCTTCCGCATCATCTCGAGGCCGCCATGCCAGTAGCCGAACCGAAAGGAGTAGGTGCCCGGCCCATTCACCAGGTCCTCGAGGAGATCCTTCGCGACGTCCGTCACCGCTTTCAGCGCCTCGCGGGCCTTGTTGCCCGTCGTGTCCGTCCACATGTCCATGAGGGCGCGGCTGGACGGCTCAGCGCTGTACAGCTCGCGATGGTACGCGCGATCGACGCGCAGACGCGCGCGAACGCGCTTCACGGACTCCGCGTCCATGTACGGTGAGCCGTATCCGCGCGCCTGATCGGGAAACTGCAGCGCGTAGCGGTGGATCTTGGCGAGGCCGACACCCGCGTGCAAGTTCATCTGACGATTCACAGGCTGAACCTGGTCCGGTGGCGCCAGATCGGCTTTAGTACCCAGAAACAGACCCCACTGGAAGCGCGTCCGAGGAAACACGCGCCCGTCGGCGCTGCGACGGTAGCTCTGCACTGTCAGGCCGGCCTGGCGCCCTTTCCCGTTTCCGGGCAGACTCGTGTAGATTCCCACGCCGCTGAACGCGGCTCCCAACGCCCGCGAAGCGCGGCCGGCGAAGATGCCGAGGAGGTTGGCATGTGCGGGCGCCTGTTCATCGAACAGTTGCCAGTACCAGCCAGTATCGGCGGCCCATGGATCCCACACCGACATCCAGCGCCAGCCGCCCTCGTTGGAGACATACTGTGATGCCATCGGCCGGTCGTAGCGCAAGTCGACCTGGGCGTCGAGGGCCGGCCGCGTATGCCCAACTCGATACGTCTGGCCATCGGGCTCGTAGCCGTACTGTCTCGCTCTTGCAAGATGTCCCCGATAGCGCGCATGGGTGGGATGCAGGGCGTCGTAGACGTCGATCGAATACGAGAGGTCCATGTCCGTACTCTCTTCGAACAAGATTGACGGGTGCCCCGCCTCGACCGTGATCGTCGACACGTAGAAGCCTCTTCCGGCGGAAGCGACCTTCTGCTGCCCGTACACATACTCGGGTCGGTCGAAGGAGTAAAACACCTCCATGACTACCTTCAGGGGACCTTCCTCGAGCACCCGCACCGCGATAGAGCGAGTACGGGTCGCCCTGACCTGCAGCACATTCGGGCCCTGCCCTGTCCACGTGCCGTCGCGCATGCGCAGTCCCTGGACGGGTGCCGGTGTGCCTTCCCAATCCTCGGCGCCCGCGATGATCCGTGCGCCCACGATCCCGTTGGTCACCTCATAAAAGCGGCCCGCCCGCCGTAAGTACACGGGCCGGGAGGGCGTCATCCCCGGCCGGCGGCCCCGCACGATCGACCACATTCGTTCAGCGCCGGCGGGAAGATCGGTCTGGACGGCGAGCCGGCGCCCGCCATCGACCAGTTGATACGGAACCTCGACGCCGCGAGCGTCAATGAGCGACGTCGACGTCGGATCGATCGCTTCGGGGAGGTCGAAGTCGATGATCTGCTCAGGATGCGAGACGCCGAAGACTTCCTTGATCGAAAACGTCCGATTCGAAGCCGTAAGGGGAGACGCTGAGCTACCTGCCGTCGCCAGCAGGAGCAATGTCAGCATCGGGAGCGCCGCGATCCTCATCGGCCCAGGCTCACTGGACGACGGACAGATACGTTGCGCTGGGGAACTGTCCTGGAGCCACCTCCAGCCCTTCGTCATCGGTGGCCGGCTGATACGCCGGAAGGAGCCGCTGCAATTCACGAGACGCTCGATAGTGGAGCATGGACAGCGCGGCGCACAATCTAACATGGGAGTTCTGCACGAGGTAGGCGTGAAGCAGCGCGCTCTCGTGTGGAAAGAAGAGCGACTCCTTCAAGATGTGGCGATCGTAGTCGTACGGAAAATAGATATCGTGAAAGTGAATCCATGAGCCCGTCTTGAGCCTGGGCAAGAACTCCAGGATGATCCGACTGACTTCGCCAGTCGGCCCGAGGGTGTGCGAAGAATCGACGAAAAAGAACGCCTGCTCCGGCAGCGTCTCCACGATGGAGTTGTCCACGGTCTGGGCTTTGCTCGTGATCAACTGTAGGGAACCCTCTCGTTCCCTCGCTTTGAGGTATCCCGTTGGGTATGGTTCAACACATTGAAGTCGTGGCACGTAGCCAGCGTCCTTCGCGGCCCTCAGGATGACCGCGGTCGACACCCCGCATCCGATTTGAAAAATGTGAGACGGTCGCTTGTTGCGAATGAACGCATAGAGCATCTCCGCCTCGACAGATCCATAGCCGTCACTGCCTGCCTCTTCGCATGCGTCGGCGTGGATCCGGGCCGTTCTCAAGCGTTCGGTGATCTCGGGCGTGCAGCACTCTACGAGGAATTGCAACTGCTCGGCGACCGCAACGCCTTGAATTCCGACCATGGTGAACGGGCGCTTCCACGCCGATTCCCGCCTCAGAAGGCGGATGTCCGGAATCTCCGAGTAAAAGTGCCGGGGCAGGACATCGAGTTTGAGCCGCTGTCCGGCTTCGAAGACACGTCGCCAGAGTCGTTTGGCGGTTTCGCGGGAACGCACGTGACGGCGAGTCTTTCTACGCCCGCTGGGCGACGAGCATCTCGCCGCCTGTGGTCAGGATCTCAGTGAGGGGGTTTCCCCCCCGGACGAAGTCTTCGAGCCGAAAGATCCGAAACCCCCAGTCCCGAAGGAGACACTGAGCGTCACCCGGTGCCCCGCCAGGCATACGTGCCTCCGCCCAGTCGATGAACTCGAACACGACGACCGGAGGATTGGCCCCTCGCAAGAGATGCTCGGCCCCCCTCAGTGCCTTGGCCTCGAACCCCTCTACGTCGATCTTGAGCACATCCACGCGTTGGATAGAGGCCCCCGTTAGTATGTCGTCCAACGGCCGACCCACGACCGCCGACGGCCGGGCGTAAAATTGCGCGCCCATCGAGCCCATGCCGAAGTGGTCGATCGGCGCTTCGTAGAAGTCGACCTCACCTTCCGCGTCGGTCGCGGCGGCCGCGACACAGTGCACGTTGCCGAGCGCGTTCGCGGCGACGTTCCGGGACAAATATCGAATGATGCGCGTCGACGCCTCGACGGCGATCACCCGCCCCGTTGGTGAGATCGCCTGTGCGACGGGGATCGTCAGGGCGCCGACGCTGGCGCCCACGTCGACGAAGACAGCGTCCGGCTGGCGAGTCTGCAGGTGACCCACAATGAACGACAGCACGTCAGGCTCGTACACGCCATCGATCAGGAGGTGAAACGCGATCGGCTCGGCCAGGGACGGCAGCGAGAAGTGGAGGCCGAAGCGATCGACGAGCTCCGCCTCGCCCGCGATATCGTCGTGCGTCATCAGCCAGCGCGCCAGGCGCGTCTTCCCTCGAGTACCGGGCGGCAAAAAGCGGAGAAATCGAACGATACCGCTGGCCGCGGCATCGCGCTCGACTGCGCGTTTCAATCCTTCATTCCCGGCACCGGCGACTGGGAGGAAAGCGCCTCGGTCTGCCTCG
>DATHGT010000297.1:0-2752 GCA_035317605.1 Candidatus Acidiferrum sp.
AACCCTGGGCGGGGAGGACCTTGCCGCCGGCCTCGACGGACTTGGCGTCGACGAGGATCACCGCGAGCACGCACGGCGCGGCACCGCGGTTGATCCAGTTGTGGATGGTGCCCCGCTGCACCATGACGTCGCCGGCCTTCAGACGGACGAGCGTGTCGTCCAGCTCCATCTCGATCTCGCCCGAGATGATCACGATGTAGTCGATCGAGTCCGTCCGGTGGTTGCGCGCGGCCAGGCCCGGCGCGAACTCGATGATGCGGAAGATGGTGCCGTTCGCCAGCGTGGTGGCGACCTTGCGCTGCCCCTCGTCGGCGCCGCCGTCGTTGTTGACGGGGAAGCCCTCGGTCGTCCAGATGTTGACGGCCGACGCGCCCGGTCGGCCGGACGTGACGTTCTTGGCCACCTCGTCGATCTTCACGACCGCCTTGCCGCTGGCGTCGTGGCCCGTGATCACGCGTCGTACGTTGAGCGCCATGGATTCCTCCTTGCGTCGCGCCGAGCTCCGACGCGGGGATTTGTCGCATGATACGGCCGCCCGCGCGGTTTCGCAGCGCCGTGTCGTCGTTTACACTTGGCGCCTTGGGCGGCCCCGTTGAAGGCCTCTCATCGCTTCCAGAGGAGGATTCGACCATGGCGCAGACGATGAAGGCGTGGTTCACGGTTCCCGGTCCCGAAGGCGCGGTGTTCGAGCTGCGCGACACCCCGGCGCCGACGGCCGGACCCGGCCAGGTGCTCGTGGCCGTGCGAGCGGCCGGCGTCAACCGCGGCGAGCTGATCCGCGGCGCTCAGGCGCGCTCGACCGGACCCGCGCCCAATCCCGCGCGCGCCGGCGGCGAGTTCGCCGGCGAGATCGCGGCGGTCGGCGACGGGGTCACCGCGTGGAAAGTCGGCGATCGCGTGATGGGACGGACGGCGGGCAGCTACGCGCAGTCGGTGGCCGCCTCCCAGCGCACGCTCATGCGCGTGCCCGACGGGCTCTCGTGGGCCGCGGCCGCGGCCATCCCCAACGTCTACGTCACCGCGCACGACGCGATCGTGACCAACGGCGAGGCCGCGCCCGGGGAGTGTGTGGTGGTCACCGCCGGGCCGTCGGGAGTCGGCACCGCGGCCATCCAGATCGCGCGGCACATCGGCTGTAACCCGGTGATCGCCACCACCCGCACGGCCGCCAAGGCCGGCGCGCTGAAGGCGCTCGGCGCTCACGAAGTCGTCGACACGCGCGAGACCGGCTGGGCCGACAAGATCCTGGCCGCCACCAATGGGCGCGGCGTCGACGTGATCATCGACCACGTGGGCGGAGCCATGTTGCCCGAGAACATCCGCACGCTCGCGCTCAAGGGCCGGCTGGTGAGCGTGGGTCGCAACGCGGGTTTCTCGGGTGAGTGCAACCTCGACGAGATCGCGCGCAAGCGGGCGAAGATCATCGGCGTGACGTTCCGCACGCGGACGCCGGAAGAGTCGCTCCAGTGCAGCGAGCGGTTCGTGGCCCATCTCGGCGACGCGGTGGCCAAGGGCGCGCTCAAGCCCGTGCTCGACCGCGCGTTTGCCTTCGAGGCGCTCCACGACGCGCACAAGTACATGCTCAGCGACGCCCAGACCGGCAAGATCGTGCTCACGGTGAGCGAACGCTGACCCGCGTCAGCCGTCTCCTCGCGGCGCCCGCCACGACCACCAAGTTCGGGGCGCTCCAGCACCGCGACTATCGCCAGTATTTCCTCCTCGCGCTCGTCGGCATGACCGCCGAGAGCGTCGAGCACGTGGTGAGCTACTGGGTCATCTTCCAGACCTTCCACTCGCCCACCCTGGCCGGCTTCGCGATCATCAGCCACTGGGTGCCGTTCCTGCTCTTCTCGGTGTACGCGGGCGCCCTGGCCGATCGCTTCGACTGCCGCAAGCTGATCCAGATCGCCCAGGGCATCCTGATGCTGGTGTCGCTCGGGTGGGGCGCGCTGTTTCTCACCGGCACGCTGCGCGCGTGGCACGCGGGGGCGCTGCTCGTGCTCCACGGCGTGGCCGGCGTACTGGTCTCGCCGGCCCTCCAGCTGATCATCCACGACATCGTGGGCCGCGATCATCTCCAGAGCGCGATCCGCCTCAACGCGCTCAGCCGCTACTTCTGCTTCCTGCTCGGGCCGGCGGTCGGCGGCGGCCTCATGCTGGTCATCGGCCCCGGCCCGGCCCTGCTCGTCAACGTGCTGCTCTACGTGCCGCTGACGCTCTATCTCTTCGTCATGCCCTACACGGGCCATCGGGGCGACAACGGTGGCGCGCCGCGTCCGATGCCGCGCTTCAGCCTCGGCGATACCTTCCGCGCGCTCTCCGAGATCCGCTCGGAGCCCCGGATCCTCCGGATGATCGTGCTGGCCGGCGCGACGTCACTCTTCGTGGGCAACGCGTTCCAGGCCCAGATGCCGGAGTTCGCCCACCAGCACGGTTCCGAGGACGCCGACGTCTGGTACAGCGTGCTGTTCAGCGCCAACGCCGCCGGCGCCGTGATCGGCGCGCTGCTGCTCGAAGGCGTTCCCGCGCTCCAGGGCGGGGCGCGGGCGGCGATCGTGTGCGCGGGCATCTGGGGCGCCGTGATGGCGTTCTTCCCCTTCGTCCACCACTACGTGGCCGCGGTCGCACTCCTCGTCGTCGGCGGGATCTTCAACATCGCGTTCACCTCGATGGCCCAGGCCCTCGTCCAGGTCCTCGCCCCACCCGGCTCCCGCGGCCGCGTGGTCGGTCTCTTCAACACCTCGATGATGGG
>DATHGT010000298.1:0-5754 GCA_035317605.1 Candidatus Acidiferrum sp.
TGGCGGACGGCCAGATCGAGCGGCATCACCGAGACGATGAAATAGGCGACGTGACGCGGGTCGGTAACGCTCGCCACCGCCGCGGCGAGATCGTCGGGCATCTCACGCGAGGCCTCCACGAGCCGGCGGAAGACATCGATCACGGCCAGTCGCAGGGCCTCGGCGTCGGTCGCCTCGCCGATCTGCTCGGGCTCGGCCTCGATGCGGGCGATCAGGTACGGCTCGGTCGCGGTGAGGTCGATCAGCCGGAAGCGCTCGATCCCCTGCACCATGATGCGCACGCTGCCGTCGGGGGCGCGCGCGAGCTGGTGGATCATGCCGACCGTCCCCACGCGCTGGAGATCCTCGGCTCGCGACGGCTCGGCCTCGGCGTCGCGCTGGGCCACCAGCGCGAGCAATCGATTGCCGCGCATCACGTCGTCGACGAGCCGGACCGAGCTCGGCTGCCCGACCGCGAGGGGCACCGCGGTGAGCGGAAACATCACCGTGTCGCGCAGCGGCAGGACCGGCAGCGCGTCGGGGATGCGGAACTCGGCGGGGCCGGACGCCGGGACGGCCATCAACGCGCTCCCGCCTTTGGCAGCGTGATGCGCAGGAGCCCGCGCTCGTAGCGCGCCTCGACGCGCTCGGGGTCGATCGCGGCGGGGAGCGGAATCTCGACCCGGAAGGGTCCCTGACGGATGCTGGCCGCGTGGTAGATGGCGGCCTCCTTCGCCCCCGACAGTCGGCGGTGCCCCTCGACGATCAGCGCGTCGGCGAAGAGCTGGATCTCGTAGTCGTCCTCGTCCACGCCGGCGAGGTCGACGACGACCTCGAGGGTGGCGGCGGTCTCGTAGGCGTCGACGTCGGGACGAAAGCCCGTGCGCACCAGCCACCGCAACCGATCGCTCTGCCAGACGTCGCCGACCACCCACGTCTGACCCCCGCCGACCACGGTTGCATAGCGAATGCTCGAACGCCGGTAGCGCATGTGCCAACCATTGTCCGGGCGGGACCGACCCGCGTCAAACGATCGCGCGGATCGCCGTGGCGGTCAGCCGGCACGACGAGGTGGAAATCTGTTGACGGTGCCGCTTCCGGCGCTGTATCACGAGCCGGACATGGATGACCGATGACGCCGCCCGCGCTTTCCTCTGACCCTGAGACCGACGAGTTTCTGATCGCCCTGGCCCTCATCTCCACGGCCACCGGCACCATCTGTCTGAGCATCGCCGTGCTGCTTCTCGGGACCAGATCGGGGCTCGGGACACCACCCTTTCTCGTGATCCTGTGCGTGGCGATCGTCGGATCAGCCGCCTACGCGCCGTTTCTGCTTCCGAAGGCGTGCCGGTCGCGACTCGACGCCGCGAAGTTCGTCTATGCGTTGCTGATGCTGGCGGTGATGTTCTCGCCGCTGGTGCTCCTGTGGCTGCCGTCATGGCTGGGCTACGTGTACGTGATCGGCGCCCTGGCCGGTGTCGTTCGGGCGGTGCCGTATGTGGCCGGCTCGGGATGGCGCGCGCTCGCGACCGTGGCCGTGACGTGCGTCGTGCTGGGATTCCACCTCTTCACCGCGCAGGGGGTGCACAGCGCATTCCTGCCCGAGCTCCTGGCGCTGGGCCGGTTCTCGGCAGATCCCTATCTGCATGCGGCCATCGCCAGCATGATCCGGTTCGACGGGATCGCATCGTCGGGCGTGGACGGAACGGTCCCATATCTGTATCACGTCGGGTCCCACTACTGGTTCGCGGCCGTCGGCGCCGCCGGCGGCTCCGATTCGGCCCGCGCGTACATGGTGGGCCGGACCGTGTTCATGCTGCCCGCGCTCTATCTGGCGCTGTTCGTGGCCGCGCTCTCTCTTCGGCGTTTGCGTCCCCACGACGCGCCGTTTCTCGTGGTCGCGACCACGGTCGTCCTCATCCTCATCGACGGGGTCAAGCTCGACCGCTACACGTACCGCAGCGAGTCCGAGGTGTTTGGCATCGTCGTCCTGCTTCTGGCCCTTCCGCTCCTGGAGGACGCCGTCAGGTCGGCCGAGCAAGCCGAGGCGATCCGATGGTGGCGGCTGGTGCCGTGGCCGTTCCTCGTCTTGCTGGCCGGGTCGATCAAGGTCTCCGTTGGCGTGCTCCTGGCCGTCATCGTCGGCTACGCCCTGGCCCGCACGGTACGGCCGGCTCTCGCCATCGGTGCGGCGGCGGCCATGGCCGTGGCGATCGCGCTCACCCTGCGAGGTCTCAGGGGCGGCGGGATGGGCGAGCTCACCTCCATACGCCCGCCCGGATTTCTGGTCTCGGGCTACGGTCTCGTCGCCCTCTCGTTCGTGTTCGCGTTCGCGCTGGCGGCGGCCCTCGTGGTCACGGGTGTTCGCCGATGGAGCGATCGAGAGCCATCGCCGTCGCGCGGGCCTGCGTGGCGCTGGATCCGGGCGCCGCTGTCGTGGGAGCAGTTGGTGCTCGTCTTCATGGCCGCGGCCTTCATGCCGGCGCTGGTCGTGTCCGGCTTCGCGGGCTGGTACTTCCTGGATGCGCTGCTGTGGTTCACGCTGGCCGTCGTGATCGCGCGGCTGTCGAGAGCGGACGTGATCGAGCTGTGGAGATCGGTGACGTCGCTCAGGTGCGGCCCCGTCGTCATCGGATTGGTGATGGCCACGTGCACGGCGGCCTTCCTCCGGGCGTTCACGCCCGGAGACCTCGGCCACGCGACGCGGGAAATGCTCGCCGGGATGGACCGGGAGGAGCTCCGACTCCCCGTGCCCGCCGGCCAGGTGTCTCTCCGTCACCTGTTCGGGACGTCACTGGCCCGCCATCGCGTGCTCTTCGGACCGGAGTTCGTCGACCGGTTACGGACATCGTACGGGCCCCGAGTCGTCGCGGTGATCGGCCGTGTCACCGATCGAGAGGGGCGTTCGGGACTGGGCCTGTTCGTCCCTCCGGAGAACGTGAAGTTCTGGAGGTACGGCGTGGACTGTCGATCGCAGCCGCTGTTCGTGCCCGCGCTGGCCGGCATCCCGATGGTGCGGGGACTCCCCCCGATCGCCGAGGGGTGTCGCCTTCCCCGAGCATATGGCTACGCAGACTATGGCGCGTCGTCCCGAAGCGTGGACGCCGATCGAGCCGCGTTGTGCCAGCACGCGCGGAGCCGGGGACTGCAGCGCGTGCTGGTGCTGCGCGACGTCGACGTGTCCGAGGCCAACGCGGTCATACGCTGCGACTAGGCCGGACGCGTCATCGCCGGACGCGGTGCTATCATCGCGGCGTGAGTCGTCCCAGCCTCACGATCTTCTTCCCGTGCTACAACGACGCCGGCACCATCGGCAGCCTCGTGGCCGCCGCGGACACGGTGGCGACGGAGCTGACCGACGACTACGAGATCATCGTCGTCGACGACGGCAGCACCGACTCCAGCCGCGAGTTGCTGGGCGGGCTGCGCCGCCGATTCCCGCGTCTTCGGCTGGTCCTGCACGACACCAACCAGGGGTACGGGGGAGCGCTCCGCTCGGGGTTTGCCCACGCCACCAAGGAACTGGTGTTCTACACGGACGGCGATGGCCAGTACGACGTGTTCGAGCTGCGGAGACTCCTGCCGATCATGCAAGACGGCGTGGACGTCGTGAACGGCTACAAGATCGCGCGCTCGGATCCCGCGCACCGGGTGGTCATCGGCGGGATCTACGGGTGGCTCATGCGTCAGCTCTTCCAGTTCCACGTGCGCGACATCGACTGCGACTTCCGCGTGATTCGCCGCGCCGTGTTCGACACGATCACCCTTCATCACAGCACCGGCGTCATCTGTCTCGAGCTGGTGAAGAAGCTCGAGCTGGCGGGCTATCGCTTCGTGGACTTCCCCGTCCATCACTATCACCGCCTGCACGGCCGCTCGCAGTTCTTCCGGTTCGGACGGCTCCTGCGCACGGGCGTGAACATCATGCGCCTGTGGTGGCAGCTCATGGTGCGGCGAACGACGCCGGTCGGTGTCGCCTACCGTGACGAGCGGGCCGCTGCTCACTGAGCAGGAGCTCCGCGACACCTTCGCCGGCCGGGCCGTGCTCATCACCGGCGGACTCGGTTTCATCGGGTCCAGCCTGGCCCGCCGGCTGGTGACCATGGGGGCCCGGGTGCTACTGGTCGACTCGCTCATCCCCGAGTACGGCGGCAACCTCTTCAACGTCGCCGACATCGAGTCGGCCGTGCGGATCAACATCGCCGACGTCCGTGACGAGCACGGGATGCGTTACCTCGTCCGGGGGCAGGACGTTCTGCTGAATCTCGCCGGGCAGACGAGCCATCTCGATTCGATGCGCGATCCGTACACGGATCTCGACATCAACGTCCGCGCGCAGCTCTCCATCCTGGAGGCGTGCCGGAAGGAGAACCCGGCGATCAAGATCGTCTACGCGAGCACTCGGCAGGTCTACGGGGTGCCGGACTACCTGCCGGTGGACGAGCGGCACCTCGTGCATCCGGTCGACGTCAACGGGATCAACAAGACGGCCGGCGAGTCGTACCACGTCGTCTACAACAACGTGTACGGCATCCGCACCTGCGTCTTGCGCCTCACCAACACCTACGGTCCGGGCATGCGCGCGCGGGACTCGCGCCAGACGTTCCTCGGGTGGTGGATCCGGCAGGTCGTGGAGGGGCGGGAGATCCAGGTGTACGGCGACGGGGCGCAACTCCGTGACTTCACCTACGTCGACGATGCCGTGGAGGCGTTCCTGCAGGCCGCGGCGAGCGACGCCGTCGGCGGCGAGGTCTTCAACGTCGGCGGCGGCGAGGCCGTGAGCCTCCGGGCCCTGGCCGAGCTGCTGATCCGCGTGGCCGGCTCGGGCCGCTATGCCGCGGTGCCGTTTCCGCCGGAGCAGAAGGCGATCGACATCGGCGACTACCACACCGACGACCGCAAGATCCGTGAGGCCCTCGGCTGGCGCCCCCGCGTCTCCCTGGCCGCGGGCCTGGCCCGCACGGTGGCGTACTACCGCGAGCACGGACGCCACTACTGGCCGTGATCACGTCGGGCCGGTGACCTGAGACGATGGAGCCGCGGGAGTACGAGACGATGGCCCGCCTGGAGGATTCCTATTGGTGGTATCGCGGGCTCCGCGCCCGCCTGACCTCCGTCCTCCGCGCCGAGGTGGGGGAGGGCCGGCCGCGCCGGATCCTCGACGTCGGTTGCGGGACCGGGGCCAACCTGTGCGCGCTCCACGCACTGTTTCCGGCGAGCACGGTCGTCGGCGTCGACATCGCGGACCCGGCCCTGCGTCACGCGCAACGCCGCGGATGCGCGGCGTTGACGCGCGCGTCGGCCGCCGCCCTGCCCTTTCCCGACGCCCGCTTCGACGTCCTCCTCTTTGCGGACGTCCTGAGCGACGCGGGAGTCGACGAGCGGGCGGCCCTGGGCGAGGCTCACCGCGTGTTGCGCCGTGGAGGCGTCCTGGCCGCCAACGTGCCGGCCTTCGCGTCCCTGCGCGGCGCCCACGACGCGGCGGTCGAGACCGCCCGCCGCTATCGCCGAGCGAACGTGGCGCGGCTGCTCGTCGCCGCCGGGTTCACCATCCGTCGGCTCACGTACTGGAACACCGTGCTGTTCCCGCTGGCCTGGACGGTGCGCCGCCTGCGCCGGATGCCGGCCGGATCGCCGACCTCGGATCTCATGCCGCTGCCGCGCGTGGTCAACGCCACGCTCACCGCGATCCTGGCGGGCGAGGCCCGTGTCGCCCGCTGGATTCCGATGCCGTTCGGAACGTCCGTGCTGGCGGTGGCGGCCAAGCGCAACTGA
>DATHGT010000299.1:0-7814 GCA_035317605.1 Candidatus Acidiferrum sp.
GGCGGCCCAAATCCGTCGCGCGCGTTCCGTCAGCGTGGGAGCCAAGGCCTTGTACTTGGTGCGGCAGAGCCCGACATCCACCGCTCCAGCTTACGAGGCATACCACGGAACTCATGCAGTTATTGTCTGACAATGCCTTAGGACGTCGACGCACAGCGAACAGATCGGCTCGATCTTTCTGCCGGCCACTAGAACATCTCCGGCGTTGAGCAGGGTTCCGAAAACGGCGCCGCACTTCACGCACACCAACCCCAGCGGAAAGCTCACCGGCATATGTCGTGCCTCACGAGCCGCGCGATTTTCTCGGCGTCCTACTCTCTACAAGTCTGCGCTGGATCAAGGTCCAAGAGCGCTCCACGTCCCCGGCGCGGATTCTCGCAGAGGTCAAACGCGCGCGAGTCTTCAAACTGATGCACTACCCGCTACTCTGGAGCCTCCTCAGAGACGCCTTGAGCTTAGGAAGCTCGGTGGTGGCGATCTCCCACACCAACCCGAGGTCGACATCGAAGTACTCGTGGACGATCCGGTTCCGTAGCCCAGCAATCTGATGCCACGGAATCTCATTGTGACCGGCTTTGAACTCTCCTGGGAGACGCCGAGCCGCTTCGCCGATCACTTCGAAGCTGCGCACGACGGCGTCGACGGTCTTTTCGTCTTCGACGAACGCGTCGCGGTCGAGGCCTATCGTGTACCGCGCGACGCGATCGATGCGCTCGAGCATGTCCTCGATGAGAAGGCCCACAGGCCTATTGGACATCGACTAGGTCTTTCTCGATCCACACCCAGTGGCGGGGCGCGATGGCCCTGTGCGACACCACATCGGACCGAACGCCGAGGAGTGCCTCGATGCGCTCCGCCAGATCGACGAATCGCATCCCGATGGAGGGGTCGACTTCCACCAGCACGTCCACGTCGCTGTCCTCGCGCTGGTCGCCTCGAGCGTAGGAACCGAAGAGAGCCAGTCGCGTGATTCCGAATTCCCTTGCGAGCTGCGGCCGCGCCGCGCGGAGGAGGTCGAGGACGTCCCGCGTGGTCTTCACGATACTTTCAGCATACCTGAAGCCATTGGCAACCTAGCACGATCGGCCAACATCACTCGAGGTCCCGAGACCGAGATACGCCTCCTGGATGCGGGATTCCTGGCGGAGCGCCGACGGCGTGCCTTTGGCGACCACGCGGCCCTCCTCGAGGACGTAGGCGTGGTCGGCGATCTCCAGGGCGCGGACGACGTTCTGCTCGACCAGGAGGATCGCGGCGCCTTCCTCATGGATCGCGCGGATGATCGCGAACATCTGGTCGACGACCGTGGGGGCCAGGCCCAGCGACGGCTCGTCGAGGAGCAGGAGGCGGGGCCGGGCCATCAGCGCGCGGCCGATGGCGACCATCTGTTGCTGGCCGCCCGAGAGTGAGCCGGCGAGCTGGCGGCGGCGCTCGCGGAGGATCGGGAACAGGCGGTACACGCGCTCCAGGGTCACCGAGCGCGCGGCCCGCGCTTCTCCGCGGTAACAGCCGATCTCGAGGTTTTCCTCCACGGACATCCGCGCGAACAGCCGCCGGCCTTCGGGCACCAGCGCGATACCGTGGCGACAGACCTGATGAGACGCCACCGTCGTGAGATCGACACCATCGAAGCGCAGCTCGCCCGACCGCGCGCGGTGAAGCCCGGCGATGGTGTTGACCAGCGTGGATTTGCCGGCGCCGTTGGGGCCGATGACCGAGACGAGCTGGCCTTCGTCCACGTCCAGTGACACGTCCCAGACGGCGGGCGCGTCACCGTACGCGATGGCCAGCTGTCGCACTTCAAGCAGCGGCACGGGTCCCGCCGATGGCGGATCGAGGTTTCCAGTCCGCGGGATACATCCTGAGCAGCTCTCGTTTCTCATCATCGGTCAACGGAAACATACGTGGCGCGAGGGAACGGAAGGCGTCGGGCCGGCAGGACGCGGGGCGACCGCACATCAGTCGGGCGGGATCGCTGTTGTGGCCAAGGCCGATGGCGTGGCCAAGCTCGTGGGCGATCACGTTGCGCGCCACGTTCGGAAGGCTCATCGGCAGCAAGTTCCCATTGCGAATGCCGACCAGACGCTTGCCCGGCGCGTGGAACGGGCCGGTGAACGAAACAAGAGCCGATTCGGCGAGCAGGACCGTGAGGTCCCCCGGTAAGTCGCGAAGGGCTTGTGGAACGCTCACCGGACGCGGCCCCTCGACGATGGCGCGACTGAGCGCCTGCAGCGCCTCCTCGGGAAGGGGGCCGACCACGTGAGTGACGGCGCCGAGTCGAAAGCTCGAGCCGATCTCCTGCAGCGTCTCGTTCCAGAACGCCACCGCCTCGTCGACGAGGGTCAGGCGGGGGTCGCCCTTCGCTCCGATGACCGTGATCGCCGGCGTCTGCTGCCACGGCACGCCGAACTGGGCGTGAGCGGTGCTCGCCGTGAGGCCGGCGGCGATCAGCAAGACGTAGGTCGCCTTACGCCACGACATGGGACCGCCCGAGGTAAACGTCGACGACGCGCTGGGCGCGCATCACGTCCCTGGGATCGCCTTCCGCGATGACCTCGCCCTCGTTCAGCACGACGATCCGATGCGACAGCTCGAGCACGGCGCGCATGAGGTGCTCGACGAAGAGGATCGCCACCCCCTGCTCGTGGATCTCACGGACGAGACGGATCGCGCTGGTGATCTCGGCCGGGTTGAGACCCGAGAGGACCTCGTCGAGCAGGATGACCCGTGGACGCGCAGCCAGCGCCCGAGCCAGTTCCAGGAACTTCCGCTCGTGGAGGTTCAGCTCGTGAGGGAACGCGGACGCCCGACGGGCGAGACCGGTGAATTCGAGCCAGCCCTGCGCTTCGGTCCGGGCCTCACGCGCCGAGCGATGCCCCGCCCCGAACGTGGCGGCCAGGGCCACGTTGTCGAGCGCGGTGAAGTGGGCGAACGGCCGCGGGATCTGGTACGTCCGAGAGACGCCCAGCCCGGCGATCTCGTGGGCGCGGCGTCCCGAGAGCGTCTCGGTACCGAGGGCGATCCGGCCGCGATCCGCCTCGTAGTGTCCGCTGACGACGTTGATGAGCGTGGTCTTGCCTGAGCCGTTCGGTCCCACGAGACCGACGATCTCGCCCGGCCCGATCGCCAGGCTCACTCCGCGGAGCGCCTGGATGCCGCCGAACGCTTTCCAGACGTCGTGACACTCGAGCGCGGCCGGCGCGCCCGCCGGGGTCAGTGCTCGTCCGCCGCCGGCGGCGTGAGCGATATCGACTACCGTCGGCGGCGAAGCCGCACGCGCGTGACGGCGCCACCGGCCGATCACCGCCGGCACCACGCCCTCCGGCAGCAGCAGGATCACCAGGATCAGCGCAAACGCCACCGCCGCCCGCCCGAGCACCGCCTGCTGCCCTCCCGTGAACGCGTAGAGCGACGCCCCGATGATGGCGGCGCCGACCGCGGGGCCGAGCCAGTGACGCGCGCCGCCGAGCACGCTCATCAGCACCACGTAGAGCGGCACCGTGATCGAGAACGTTTCCCCGACCGTGACGTAGCTCACGTACATCGCGTGGATGCCGCCCGCGATCCCCGCGATCCCCGCCGAGAGCGTGAAGGCCATCAGCTTGTAGGCGAGCGTGGGCACCCCCTGGACTTCCGCAACGTCCTCGTCGTCGTGGATCGCGTAGAGGCCGAGACCGAGCCGCGATTGGGCGATCGCGAACGCCGCGCCCACCGTGAGCACCGCCAGCAGCAAACCGAGCAGGTAGAGCGTCCCCGTGGGCGAGGCCAGCAACCGCGGCATCGGCACCGCGCTCAGGTACACGCCGGGTCCGCCGTCGATGCGGGTGTTGAGCACGATGGTGGCCAGCACGAACGTGATCGCGAGCGTGAGCAGGCCGAACAGCTCGCCGCGCAGCCGTCTCACGCGGAACACCACGGCGCCGATGCCGAGGCCGAGCAGCCCCGCGAGCACGCCGGCGGCGATCAGCGTCAGCAGGAACGGCATGCCCAGCGCCGTGGTGAGCGTGGCCGTCGTGTACATGCCGGCTCCGAAGAAGGCGCCGTGGCCGAAGCTGAAGTAGCCGGCGTAACCGCTGAGGATCGCCCAGCTCGTGGCCAGCGCGATCCACGAGAAGATCAGGTAGAGGAACGATTCATAGAACGCCGGCAGTCCCACCGCGGCCAGCGCGCCGAGCCCGAGCGTCGCGATGGTGAGCGCGAGCGCGACGCGCCGTCCGTGCGCGCTCACACCCGGCCCGGTCGCAGGATCAGGATGAGGATCAGCACCGAGAACGAGACCAGCGGCGCCCACGCGGGCGTGACCACGGCCATGGTGACGGACTCGCTGACCCCGATGAGCAAGCCCGCGAGCAGCGCGCCGATCGGGTTGGCGAGGCCGCCGATGATCACCACCGCGAACACCACGCCGAGCCACGTCCAGATCTGCGACGGCGCGAGCGTGGCGATCAGCGCGATGTAGGTCCCGGCGATGCCCGCGTAGGCGGCGCTCACTCCCGACAGCAGGAAGGCCTGCGCGCGATGGTTGACGCCGAACGCCGCGGCCATGGCCGGATCCTCGGCGCTCGCCCGCAGCGCCTTGCCCACGTAGGTGAAGCGCAGCCAGGCCCACGTCGCGAAGGCGAGGACGACCGCGGTCAGGCACGCGAGCATCTCGAGGGTCGGGATGAACAGCGGTCCCACGCGGATGGACATGGTCGCGTACGCGGTCTCGTAGCGGCGGTAGTCGGCGGTCCAGAACCACTGGATCAGCGATTCGAGGATGACGGCCAGACCGAAGGTGACCAGCAGCGAGGCGAACTCGGCGACTCGAAAGTAAGCAAACACCGCGTGGAGGGCGACGCCGATCAGGAAGAAGGCGGGCACGATGGCGGCGGCCGCGAGCCACGGGGCCACGTGAAAGACGTGGCCGAGCTGGTACGTGAGGTACGCGCCGAGCAGGGCCAGCGCGAAGTGAGTGAGGTTCACCAGGCGGAGCAGACCCCACGACAAGCTCAGCCCCAGCGCAAGTAGGCTATAGAGCCCCCCGGCCAGCAGGCCTGAGACGATCGACTGGCCGAGCAGCGTCGCGCTCGGCATGGGGCGCTATCCGCGGGGCCCGATCAGGGTGGTAGGAGCCGCGCGCCGGGAGCCGTGAACTCGCGCGGCCACACCACGACCCACTTGCCGTCCTGGACCTGCTTCACCTTGAACAGGTCGTCGCCGTAGTTGTTGGGGCCGTCGAAGCGCAGCTTGCCGATGACCGTGTCGACCCGGTTCTTCCGGAGCCACTGGGCCATCGCTTTGTCGTCGAGGCTCTTGGTCGCCGTCACCGCCGCTTCCAGAACCTGCCACGCCGCCCACGATCCCGCCACCTGCGTCTCGACGTGCGGATACGGCACGTTCGCCTTGACCGCGCGGTCGTGAAACAGCGGAATCAGCTTGGCCGCGCCGGGATTGTTCGTGAACGGCGGATGCTCCTCGAAGACAGTGACCGACAGCGCGTTCTTTCCGTCGGGCGCGACGGCCAGCGGACCTGGCGCGGGGAAGAGATGGAAGTGTCGCGGCGGCGTGTAGTCGAGCTTCTTCATCGCCTCCAGGAGCTGGTTGCCGTCGAGTCCGAGCGCGCCGATCCAGACCAGGTCGGGGTTCGCGTCCTTCACGCGCGCGGCCAGCGAGCCCCAGTCACGGGTGCCGAACTCGTACTCGAGATAGAGCGCGACCTTGAGCCCGCGCTTCTCCGCGATCTCCTTCGCGCCGGAGGACTGATACTGCGCCGAGGGGAACTTGCTGGTCACGATGGCCACGCTCTTGGGCGGCTTGCTGGTCGCGGCGAGCGACTCGAAGACGGTGGTGGGAATCGACTTCTGTGGCTCAGGTCCGAATGACGCCGTCGGGAAGTGCATCTCGTACTTCGCCAGGTGCGGCATGCCGAAGGAGTGGTGGACGTAGACCTTGTTGTAGCGCTGGGCCACGCCCATGGCCGCCAGGATCCCGCTGGTCGCGTAAGGGCCGATGATGAGATCGACCTTGTCGACGGTGATCAGCTTCTCGTAGAGGCTTCGCGTGAGATCGGGCTTGGACTGGTCGTCGAGCAGCACCCACTCCACCGGCCGCCCCAGCAACCCGTTCCCCTTGTTCAGCTCCTCCACGAAGATCTCGCCCGCGATCTTGTGCAGCAGCGCCGTCGGGGCCAGGCCGCCCGTGAGCGCGAGCGTCCCCCCGATCCGGATCGGCTGACCGGACGGTGCCGCCCAGGCGGTGGTCGCGAACGAGAACAGGAAGATTGCCGACAGGACACTTCGGCGTCCGAACGTCCGAACGGCCATGTCTGCCTCCGTGACTCCCGGATCACAAAATCGTGGGCGCACAGTAGAGACTCACGACGCCTTTGTCAATCCATGCAGCGGGCGGCGGCTCGCGCTAACGGCCTTCGAACTGCCGCAGAATCTCCTCAGGGAGCGGGGCGTCGAAATCTTCCGCGATCTTGATCTTGCCCTTGAGTAGACCCATGCGGCGAGGCGCCGGGACCGCCAGCGGCATCAGGCGAGCCACCGGCTTACCCGCCTTAGCGATGATGATCTCCTCGCCGTTCGCAGCACGCTCCACTAGGCGCGAGAGGTGGGTCTTTGCGTCGTGGATATTCACCGGCTTGGCCATGAATCCATCTTAGTCCACCTCGATTCTCGATCGCGGAAGGCGGTTACAATTCCGTCCCATGCGAATCCTGACCACCCTGCCCCAGGACGATCTCACGCAGGTGCCCGCGGCGGCGCGCGCGGCGGAAGCGGCGGGTTACGACGGGGTCGTGACGTCCGAGAACCGGCACGATCCGTTCCTCGCGCTCGGGATCGCCGCGGTGAACACGTCGCGGCTGGCCCTCTGCACGGGGATCGCGATCGCGTTCTCGCGGAGCCCGATGCCGGTGGCCAACGCGAGCTGGGACTTGCAGTCGGCCTCGGGCGGACGCTTCGTGCTCGGGCTCGGCTCGCAGATCCGCGCCCACAACGAGAACCGGTTCAGCGTGCCGTGGAGCGCGCCGGCCCCGCGGCTGCGCGAGTACGTCGAGGCCCTGCGCGCGATCTGGCGATGCTGGGAAACCGGCGAGAAGCTTGCGTACCGCGGCCAGCATTACAAGTTCACGCTGATGACGCCGAACTTCACGCCGACCTCCACAGGTCAACCGATGGTCCCGGTGACGATCGCGGCGGTCGGCCCCGCGATGCTGCGGCTGGCCGGCGAGCTGTGCGACGGCGTTCGCCTCCACGGATTCTGCACCCGCCGCTATCTCGACGAGGTCGTCCTCGCCGAACTGCGCACGGGCTGGATGAAGAGCGGCCGGCCGCGCGAACACTTCGAGATCGGGGGCGGCGGCTTCATCGCCACCGGGCCCGACGAAGCTTCCGTTGCCAAGATGTTCGAGTGGGTGCGCACGCGGGTGGCGTTCTACGGCTCGACGCCGGGCTACTGGCCCGTGCTCGAAGTCCACGGGCTGCACGACCTCGGGCGAAAGCTCAACGTGATGTCGAAGACCGGCCAGTGGGACAAGATGAGCGTCGAGATCTCCGACGACGTGGTCCGGCTCTTCGCGGCGGTCGGCACCCACCGCGAGCTGGCGCGCGAGATCGAGCGCCGCTACGCCGGCATCACCGATTCGGTGACGCTCTCAGGCGGCTACGGCGTGCACCAGGACATCCCGCCCGATCTGATCCAGGACATCCGACGGATCCCGACCGCGTTCACCGGGTTCTCGCTCGACTTCTGAACCGCCCTCCGCAAGGCAAGGGTGGCCTCGCGTCCGGCCAGAAATCCCATCGGTATAGGTGGCAACGGCGTTA
>DATHGT010000300.1:0-9590 GCA_035317605.1 Candidatus Acidiferrum sp.
GCACAGCCTCTGCGCGCATCCGTTCCCGGGCCGAAATCTCGAAACCGTCGTCTCCGTGATCGGTGACTTGACGAATCGCGAGCTGCACGCGAGCAAGGGCGCGCCCTGCCGCGCGCCCTACGCCACCTATACGATCGCGACGTGCCGGACCGGCGCGCTGTCCGTCACCGTCCGCGACGACTTCCAGCCCGCCTTCAGCGAGTAGAGCCCCGCCTCGACCGCCTCACGTCGCGGCGATCAGCGCCGCGTCGCTGGACTACTTGGCGGGTGCGCCGTGTGAGCCGTGTGACTGTCCCGGCGACGGGGGAGTGATCGGCTTGATGTCGCCGCAGTCGGGGCCGAGCCATTTCGAGTTGAGGGTCATGCGGGTGGTGCGGGTCTGGCCCTGGACGGCCATGGTGGTGGCGGTCTTGACCGTGTAGCTGTCCGAGCTGTTGAAGTGGGCTTCGCCGTCGGTCTCGGCGGCGGGCTCGCGGCAGCTCGTGTGCCATTTCCACGTGCTGCTGCTGCGAGTCACGTAGTCAGTCGTGCAGGTGCCCTGGTTGCGCTGCCATTGGCTCGGATCGACCGAGTCTTTGCCGAGGCAGATCTTCATGTCGTTCATGTTGCCGCCGCTCATGTCGACCCCGCGCTGCTTCATCATGGCCTCGATCTGCTTGCGCTGCTCGGGCGGCATGTTCTTGAGGTGCTCGCTCATGTCGGGCATCTGGGACTTCTGTCCATCGACCTCGCGCTGGCTCTGGACCTGCCAGAGCCCCGGCTTGATCGGGGGCGCGGTCTGCGCCCGCGCGACTCCGTGGGCACCGGCGACGACGAACATCGTGATCAGTGAGCCGAGGACGATCGAGCGCATAGTGTCCCTCCCTGAAATCGCATAATATCCGCAGTCAGGTCCGAACTCGTCACATGATCGGAGAGCGCGCGATGGATTGTTGCGGCGAAGAGGGCGCGTGGAAGGGCGACGCGAAGTTCGAGTTCAAGCGGGTGGCCGACGGGGTGCACGTGGCGGTGGCCCAGCCCGCGTACAAGGTGAACTGCAACACGGCCATCATCGAGGACGACGACGGGGTGATGGTCGTCGACACGCATTCCAAGCCCACGGCGGCGCGGGTGATCGTCGAGCACCTGCGCGGGATGACCACCAAGCCCGTGCGCTACGTGGTCAACACGCACTTCCACTGGGACCACTGGCACGGTAACGAGGTCTATCCCGCCGCCTACCCGGGCGCCGAGATCGTGACCAACCAGATCACGCGCGAAGCGATGGTGATGAAGGGTTTCAAGCGCATCGGCGATCACCGGCGCCAGATGCCCGCGGACATCGCCACGCTCGAGGCCGGCGTGGCCGCCGCCAGGGGCGATCAGCGCGCGAAGCTCGAGCGCGAGCTCGCGCTCGCCCGCGCGTATCTGGCCGAGGTCAACGCGCTGAAGCCCGCGCTGCCCACCATCGCGTTCGAGCAGACCATGAAGCTCTATCGGCGCGGGCGGGAGATCCACCTCCTGCACCTCGGCCGCGCCCACACCGCGGGCGACGTGTTCGTGTATCTGCCCAAGGAGAAGGTCGTGATCACCGGCGACGCGTTGATCGGCTGGACGCCGTTCATGGGCGACGGTTATCCGGAAGACTGGGCGGGCACGCTCGACCGGCTGGCCCAGCTCGACTTCACCCACGTCATCATGGGCCACGGCGACGTGGCCGATCGCGACTGGCTCAAGGTCTTCCGCGGCTACGTGAGCGACATGGTGGCGGCGGTTCGCGAGGAAGCCGCCACCGGCGCCACCCTCGACGAGGTCAAGCAGCGGGTGACCGCGAAGCTCGCGCCCGTGTACGAGAAGCCGTTCTCGGCGTACGGCGACTATCGGCCGTGGCGCGCGGGCCTGGCCGCCAACGTCGAGCGCACGTTCGCGATGGTGAGCTGATGGAGCTCGGGGAATTGGTTGACGTCTCACGGCGGGGGTCGGCTGGCCTGGGTCCTCAAAAAGAGGAGCTGCGCTCCTCTTTTCTGCGAAATCGGCGCTCGACCCCCGACGCGAGCCCGTCAACCAATTCCGCGAGAATCATTAGTGGCTCACCGGTCAGGAGTCAGCTGATGGCGGGGACGCTGGCTATCGACGTCGGCGGGACGTTCACCGACATCACGTTCGCCGACGCCGTCACCGGCGAGAGCTGGGTGGCCAAGACGCCGTCGACGCCGAGCGATCTGGCGGCCGGCTTCATCGCCGCCGTCCGCAAGGCGCTGACGCTCGCCGGGCGCGGCCCGTCCGACGTGCTGCGCGTGCTGCACGGAACCACTACGGCGACCAACGCGATCCTCGAGGGCAAGACGCCACCGACCGCGCTGGTCACCACGGCCGGCTTCAAGTACGTGCTGGAGATCGGGCGCCACGACATCCCGCGCCACGGCAATCTCTATGGGTGGAGCAAGCCCGTCCGCCCCATCACGCCCGACCGTGTGTTCGAGGTGAGGGAGCGGCTCGACGCCGACGGTGGCGTGCTGCAAGCGCTCGACGAGGACGAGGCGCGCGCGGTGGCGCGCCAGCTCGCCCAGCTCGGCGTGCCCTCGGTCGCGGTGGTCTTCCTGCACTCCTACGCCAACCCGAGTCACGAGCAACGGATGCAGGCGATCCTCCGGGAGGAGTATCCCGAGGCGCTGGTGTCGCTATCGTCGGAAGTCCTGCCCCAGTTCCGCGAGTTCGAGCGGACGATGGCCACCGCGCTGAACGCCGCGGTGATGCCGCCGGTCAGCCGCTACGTCGGCGTGCTGCGCGACGCTCTCGACCAAGACGGTGTACGCGCTCCGCTCCTGATCATGAAGTCCGACGGCGGCGTCACCAGCGCGGCCACCTGCGTGCGCCAGCCCGTGCAGACCGTGCTGTCCGGTCCCGCCGCGGGAGTGATCGGCGCCATCGGCATCGCGCGCGCGGCGGAGTTTTCCGACATCATCTCGATCGACGTCGGCGGCACCAGCGCCGACATCTGCCTCGTGCGGGACGGGCGTCCGGAGATCACCAAGGACGGCTCCGTCGGCGCGTTTCCGCTGAAGCTGCCGATCATCGACATCAACACGATCGGCGCCGGCGGCGGCAGCATCGCTCTGGCGGCAGGAGGTCGCCTCACGGTCGGACCACGCAGCGCCGGTGCCGAGCCCGGGCCCGTGTGCTACCGCCGCGGCGGCACCGAGCCCACCGTCACCGATGCCCACCTGGTGCTCGGACGCATTCCGGCGGCGCTGCTCGGCGGCGAGCTTCCGCTCGACGCGGGCTCCGCGCGCGCCGCGATCGACTCACGCATCGCGCGTCCGCTGAAGCTCGATCTCGACGAGGCGGCGGCCGGCATCGTGGAGATCGCCGACAACAACATGGCCCGCGCGATCCGCACGGTCTCGGTCGGGCGCGGACACGACCCCCGGCGCTTCGCGCTGATCGCGTTCGGCGGCGCCGGCCCCCTCCACGCGTGCCGGCTCGCCGAGCTGCTCGATATCCCGACCGTGATCATTCCTCCGCGGCCGGGCGTGCTCTCCACGTGGGGACTGCTCGACACCGACATCCGCACCTCGTTCTCGCGCACCGCCGGCCCCGCCGCGCGGCGGGCGACGAGTGACGGCGGCGACCCCGCTGAGGTCGAGGCCACCTGGGTCGACTTGGAATCCCAGGCCCGCGCGTGGCTCGACGGCGAGCAGGTCCCGCGCGAGCGCCAGCGTCTGGAGCGCTCGGCCGACCTCAGATATCAGCACCAGAGCTTCGAGCTGACGTGTCCGCTCGGCGAAGGCTCGGTGACTCGAGAGCGGCTGGCCGCGCTCGTGGCGACGTTCCATCGCGAGCATCGCCGGCTCTACACGTACGATCTGCCGTCGGCGACGGTGGAGCTGGTCAATCTGCGCGTGACCGCCATCGGTCAGCTGCCCCAGCGCGCGCGGCCGGCCGCGACCACGAGCGGCGGCGATGCCGCCAGCGCGCGCGTGGGCCAGCGCGACGTATATTTCGCGCGCGGCGGGCGAACGCCGACGCCCTGTTACGCGCGCGCCAAGCTCACGGCCGGCATGACCTTCGCCGGCCCGGCGCTGGTCGATCAGGAAGACGCGACCACGCTCGTCGCCCCCGGCTTCCACGCGCGGGTCGACCACGCGCTCAACATCGTCTTGAGGTTGCGATGACGACATTCGATCCGCTCGCCTCGCCCGGCGGGGCCCCAGCCCCGCGACGTGCTGCGGCTCGCACGCCCCGCGTCGACCCCATCACGCTCGAGATCGTCCGCGGCAGCCTCGCCTCGACCGTCCGCGAGATGGAGCTCCTGATGGAACGGTGCGCGATGTCGCCGTTCATCAAGGAGAAGAAGGACTACTTCGTGGGCGTCTTCGACGTGACCGGCCGCATCGTCGCCTGTCACATCTCGGGCAGCGGGCCCGGCATGCTGGTGCCGATCCTGCGCGAGTACCCGCTGGAGACCATGCGGCCCGGCGACGTCTACTGGTTCAACGACCCGTATCTCTCCGAGGGCGCCGTCCAGCATCATCAAGATATGGTCTTCGTGGTGCCGGTGTTCCACGGCGGCCGGCTGGTGGCGTTCACCACGACCTTCGGCCACTACCAGGACATCGGCGGCACCCGCGCCGGCAGCATCTCGCCCCACTCGACCGAGATCTACCACGAGGGCGTGCTGGTGCCGCCCGTGCGCATCGTGCGTGAGGGCCAGCTCAACGAGGAGGCGTACCGGATCTTCCTGCGCAACTCACGCCTGCCCGACATGGTGGAGGGTGACACGCGGGCGATGATGGCCTCCTGCCATCTCGCCGAGAGTCGCTTGGTCGAGCTGTTCGCGCGCTACGGCACCGACACCGTATTGGCCGCCTTCGATCAGTGCATCGACGCCACCGCGGAGCGGGCGCGGGCGCTGTTCCTCGGCATGATCCCCGAGGGCTCGTGGAGCTTTCACGACTTCCTCGACAACGACGGCGGCACCGACTCGCGACCCTACCGCGTCCATCTCACGCTGAGCCGGTCCGGGGACGTGGTGACGCTCGACGGCTCCGGCTCGGACGATCAGGCGCGCGGCCCGATCAACTTCGTGACCAACCCCGGCCTCCTGCGCATCGCCTTCGGCCGCTATCTGCAGATGCTCGAGCCCGACCTCGACGTGAACCAGGGGCTGCTCCAGAACCTCGACCACTGGATCGCCCGCGAGGGCAGCCTGCTCAACCCGCGCTTCCCCGCGCCGCTCGGCATGCGCGCCAACACCCGCTTCCGCGTGATGTCCTGCATCTTCGGCGCGCTCGCCCAGGCCAACGGCGGCCAGGTCCCCGCGGGATCCCCGGTGTACGTGCTGTATTACTTCCGCGGGTGGGACGAGGAGCGCCGGCGCCCGATTCTCTGCATCGAGGGCCTCGGCGTCGGCCTCGGCGCCCGTCCGTTCGCCGACGGCGTCGACGTGATCTACTACATCGCCCAGGAGAACTATCCGGTCGAGTACGTCGAGCGCGATTTCCCGCTCCGGGTGGAGCGCTACGCGGTGCGTCCCGACTCGGGCGGCCCCGGCTATCACCGCGGCGGTACCGGGGTGGTCCGCGACGTCCGCGTGCTCTGCGAGCGCGCCGAGGTCGCCACCCGCATGGAGAACACGCTGGTGGCGCCCTACGGCGTGCTCGGCGGACGCGCCGGGCGTACCGGCCGCGTGGTGCTGAACCCCGGCACGCCGGACGAGCGCGAGCTGCCCGGTCAGGGCGATGGGGTCGTGGTCAAGCGCGGCGATCTGCTCCGCTTCGAGACCTGCGGCGGTGGCGGCTGGGGCGACCCGCTCACCCGCGATCCCATGCGCGTCCGCCAGGACGTCGCCCGCGGCTTCATCACCGCCCGCGGCGCGCTCGACGACTACGGCGTCGCCCTCGACCCCGCGACGCTCGAGATCGACAAGCAGGCGACCGACGAGGAGCGTGCCCGCCGCGCCGGCGACACGTCCCTCATCGACCGCGGCCCCGGCTTCGAGGAGGCCGAAGCGCGCTGGCGCGCGCGATAGGGGAACCGGCCATTGGACGAAGGTCCACTATGTTATTCGACCGGTTCCGTGTAACGTGGTGACATGGCTATCAAACCGTCTATCAAAGCACGGCCAAATCCGCCGTCCCGGATCAGACATCTCGATCGTGACGGCCGGGTGATCTCTCCCGACACGGGGGTGGCTTGGCGCGTCGTTCTTGGCGACCGCGGCCGCGTCGACCCCGCCGCGGAATACCTCTTCTGCGCTCCGGATTTTCTCTTCCCCATCGCTGACGTCGGCGCCCGCGCGCTCCGCCTGGAGCGCGATTACCGAGATTCGCCCGCTCGCGTCTAACACGCTCGCGGAGTGCCTGCCCGACGGATGACGCACGCCGTGCGCGATGCCTGGCGCGCGTCCTCGAACCGCTCGCGGATCACATCAGCCGGACTCCACCCTGAGTTGAAGCGCGCAGTCCGCCGCCGGCCGGGCTTCATGCAAGCCCGGCCGGCGTGCGACGGCGAAGTCGGCTAGTTGGGGCTGCAGCCGACGGGGCGGCCGTTGATCTCGCAGTTGTTGGGCGCGGAATTCACCAGGATCGAGATCAAGCCGCTGTCCGACAGCGCGCCCTGGGTGACGAGGAAGTTGAACGAGTCGTTGCCGGTGAATCCGAGGTTCGGCGTGTAGAGCAGCGTCGGCGGGAACGCGAAGGTCTGGTTGATGACCACCGGGCTGCCGCCGAAGCGGAGCGTGCCGCTGACGGGCAGCGACGTGATCTTGAACGTCAGGTTCTGGCCCGACGGCGTGGTGACGACCTCGAGCTTCGGCTCCTTGCCGGCCGTGAGGTTGCTAGTCGCGGTCGAGCGGATCTGCAAGCCGCGCTTGAAGCCGCCGCCGGCCAGCGCCTCGTTCACCCGGCCCTGCACCGAGAAGAAGTTCCGGCCCGCCGTGCGCGCGGCCTTGACCAGGCCGGTCACGTTGAAGACGAAGGTGCCCTCGTCGCCCGGCGAGGATCCCACGGGAACCGGCATGACGACTCCGGAGATCTGGCTGGCCGGGGCTTGGTAGTCGGAGACCGCCAGCAGGCCGTCCTGTTCGGCCGTACCCGCGTAGAAGAACGTGTCGATCGAATCGACGGTACCCCGCACGGTGCTGAGCGTGACCGTGGCGCTCTCGATGCCCTCGGCCGCCGTGGGCAGCGCGCTGATGTCCCACTCGATCTGTACTCGCGCCTTGCCCTGGATGCCGGTGACCGCCTGGCCGGCCGGCAGGCCGACGTCGGGCATGTAGTCGAGGACGCCGGTGAAGGAGTTGGGGGCGAGCAGCTCGGACGTGACGACCTTGAAATTCACCTGACCGTTGGTACCGCCGAGCACACTGAGCGGGACGCTGGCGTCCATGCCGTCGGTGACGAACGTGGTGGTGCCGCTGCCCGCGGGAGCGAAGCTGTTGCACGTTCCCTGATACTGAAGCACCTCGGCGGTGGTGTTGAGGTCGGCGCCCATGTTGACGGTGAACTCGGCGCCGATGATGCCGTTGTCGTTGACGCAGAGGGAGTCCGAGCCCTGCTGCCCGGTCGCCGGATTGCGGTCAGTGTCGAGGAGGAACTGGGCTCGCGTGGCCGCCGGATCGAACGTCCCGGGCTTGAAGCGCACCTGCATGATCAGGTTGGTGGCGTCGCGAGTGACGGTGGCCGACACCAGGTCGGGATCGGGATCCCCGTTCGGGCTTGGCGTCGCGTCGCTGTCCGGATCGGACACCGTTCCCGACGGCTGACCGCCGAGGTTCACGTCCACCCCTGCGGCGACGAGAACCGGCGCCGGGCCGGGGAGATTGTCCTTCGCGTCTCCGAGACCGTCGTTGTCCGCGTCCGACACGTTGCCGGCGATGGACGACCCGGTGAGCACGTCGGTCTGGGTCACGACCGGCGTCATGGGCGCGTCGGCGGCCCCGCTGCCGCCAGCGTTGCCCTTGAGGCTGATCTCGAGCGGCGTGTTCACGTTGGTGCTGACGCTCTGGTTCTGAGCCAGCTCCGCCTGGGTGACGACGCTGACGATGACCGATGCCGTGTCCGAGCCTCCGACGCTGCCGGTGGCCTTGAACTGGAACGTGTCGGAGCCCGTGAAGGCGCTCGCCGGCGTGTATGTCACCTTACGGCTCGGCAGGGTGTACGGAACCGACCCGATGGGCGCGCCGCTGCCGTCCTTGAGACTGCCGTGAGCGGGCAGGCTCTGGACCGAGAAGGTCAGGGTCGCGCCAGGGGGGGCGCCCGCCACGAGCGTGACGTCTCGCGGCGTGTTCGTCGCCGTCTCCACGGTGACGTTGGTGGCGTCGACGACCGTGGCGACCGGCGGATTCGTGATGTCCCCGATCGGGTTGATGTGAACGGTCGCCATGCCGGTGTTACCGCACGCGTCGGTGGCCGAGAACGTGAAGCTGTTCTCCTCGTTGGCGCCCGTCGACGGCGTGTAGGTGATGGAAGCGCTGGAGCGCGGAGGATCGGGCGGGATGCAGCCCGGGGTGTTGGCGGGGTTGCAGCCCGGCGGGTTGCCGGGGAACGGAGGCGGCGCCTGGATCAGCGTGCCCAGCGATCCCCGCGACGGAAACTGAAGACCGCCCTGCAGCGCGAACGTCATGTCTCCACCCTCGGGATCGAGGGCGGTCAGCGTGATCACGAGCGGCTCGGACCCGTTGGTGACGACGTCCTGGGCGTTGGCCTTGGGAGACCCGTTGAGGAAGGCGCTGTTTCGCGACAGCGTCGATCGCGAGTCGATTTGCACGTCACGGGCGATGATGGCCCCGGTCGTGGCGCTGTCCGATTCGAAGCGCGCGGTGCCGTGGGGAACGTAGAAGTTCGCGGTCACGGTGTTGCTGCCGCCGACGCGGGATGCCTCGGGTGTCGAATCCAGTTGTCCGTCCGTGCCGTTGATTCCGCCGACGTAGAAGACGATGTTGGCCGCCGAGAGCCCGGAGCCGGCCGCGGGCCCGATCACGGACGAGCTGCGGGTCCGGAACTTGTTCTGAATGCGCACCTCGGAGGCGGCGTTGAACGAGAGGATCACGCTGTTCCCGGTCGCGTCGATGGACTTGATGTGGTACACGCCGCCGGTGAAGGTGATCTTGCCGGCGGTCGCGACCGTGATGTCGCCGTACTCGCCCGGAGTCAGGACCCGGGTGGTGCCGGACGCGACGCTGACGTTCGCGGGAGTCCCGCCGAAGTTCGCTTCCTGGAAGGGGGGAAGGACTGGGAAGACCGGCAAGGTCAGCGGCGAGAACTGGCCGCCCGAGATCAGGCCGTCGTTGGTGAGCTGGTTGAACGTCGCGCTCCCGCTGACCACGGTCTGGTTGAAGATCCTGATCCGGTCCGCCTTGATCGAGTCGTGAATCGCGCTCCGGCGGTCGATGTAGAGCGAGAAGCCGGGGCCCAGCGTTGGTCCGCTCAGCGCCGAGTTGACCACGACGTTACCGCTGCCGATGGCCACGTCGCTCCCGGTACGCGCGCTGTTGACGGCGATGAGGACGGCCTGGCCCAGCTGGCAACTCCCCTGGCCGTACGACGGGGCGGCGAATCCGCCGAGAATCAGCACGGAGACCGTGAAAAGGATCGCGAGGTGGCGCCGGC
>DATHGT010000301.1:0-16248 GCA_035317605.1 Candidatus Acidiferrum sp.
GTGTCGATGGATGACACCGCCGATGCTTCGTACCTCTTCCCCCGCGATCCCGTCATCCCGGCTCCCGTGAAGCGCGCTCCGGGGTTGACCACGATGCTGCTGTTGATCGAGGCCCCGGCGAAGAACTGGAACTTCATGGGCGCGACCGTGTAGACGGTCGCCCCCAGCTCGATGCGTCCCCGGCTGAACGCGCTCAGCACCGCCGTGCAATCGCCGCTGAACGTGCAGGGCGCGTTGAACCTGATGTTCCCGTTGTTGACGGACCGGATCTGCGTCCCGCCGTTCTTGAAGGCGCAGTCCGCGAGCCCGATGATGCCTTCCTGCTCGGCCCTGACCAGCGTCGCCGTCGGGGCGCCCTCGAAGAGCACGCGGCGGACGATGACCCGCGCATAGTCGCTGACGTACAGACCGATCTCGCCCGCCCCGGCCGCGATCTGCACGCTGGTGACCGCGCGCGGGTTGCCGTGAATCTCGATCTGGTGGCTGCCCGTCCAGTGTCCGGCCTGTTGCGGCAGCGGCCCGTAGGTGCCGTCCGCCAGCTGGAGCACGACGAGCTTTCCGTTGATGTCGAAGTCGTTCTTGATGCGCCGCAGGGCTTCGGCGACCGGAAGCGTCGAGTCGGGCGTCAGACCGTCGTGGCCCACGCGTCCGGTGGGCGAGGCATGGACGGTCACGTCGCCGCCGAGCCGCCAGCGTCCGGGATGCTCGACGCCCCAATGGTCGTCGAGTCGCCGGATGGTCACCGTCTGCCTCGGGTACACGCGGAAGGCTTCGGGGATTCCCGCCACGCTCACGTATTTCATGCGTCCGGCGTCGTCGTTGACGACGACGTTCACGTGGCTGGGTCCATATCCACGTGACGCGCCGAAGGTCAACGTGGAGAGCGTGTTGCCGCCGAGTCCGATCGTCTTGCCGTGATCGGCGGCCGTGACCGTGTAGTCTCCGGTCCTGGACACATGATCGCTTTGCTGAGCGTCGACGGGAGATCCGCTCACCCCCGCGGCCGTCACCAGCGTGACGGCGCCTGACGACTGCAGGAATCGACGGCGAGAGGTCCGCATCAGGGCGTCACGGCCAGAACGTCCGGTACTCGTCGATGGTCAGCGTCGGCCGCGGAACGGTTGACGACGGACCCTTGCCATTGCCGTTCAGATAGATCACGCCCGGCTTCCCCGCCCCGACCCGGACGGAAAAGCTGATCGCCTGCGCGCTCGGCGCCGTCGTTTCGAAGTCGATGGTCGCCGCCGACGCCTGGCCGGGGCGGAGTTCCTGCGATCCGACCTGATAAGTCACCGGAGCGTCATTCACGTAGAGCGCCGCCACCACCCGGTTGGGCTGATCCGTCCACGCCGGGACGGCCACGCTCACCCGGACGACGTTGCCGGGCGCCCTCGGCGTGAGCGAGTAACCCATGATGGCGGCGCCCTCGAGGGAGACCGCCACGTCCTCGTCACGGCCGAGCACCCGGTCGACACGCGCGTAGGCTTCGTACTTCTGGCCGAAATGGGAGACGTGACGGGTGACACGGTCATTCACCCAGTGACGGGCGCCGAAGTATGCGCGCCCGAGAAGATTCGGGGCTTCAGGCATCGAGGCCGTGCGTCGTTGGACGGCGGCGCGCCGCATGGTCGCGACGTCCCGCTCGCCCAGGTCGGTTCCACGGTAGACGAGCTGACGGTCTCGGAGATCCTCGGGCCGGAGCTCTTCGCTCCCCAGCTCCTCGAGGGTCAGCGACGTTCGGAGCGGGGGGGTGGCCGGCCCGCGATCGACGCCGTTGATGTAGATGATCCCCGGACGGCGCGGACCCACACGCACCTCGAGGGGAACCGGCGAGTCCGAAGCCAGCTCGATGCTGTGCTTCAACGTCAGCGACGCGGTCTTGCCCGCCTCGACCGGTTGAACGGCGAAGTGGCGGGTCCGCGGCTCGCCGGCGACGAACAAGGCCGCCACGATCTCGTTGTCCTCCGGCGAGTAGGCGGTGAACTCGACGGTGATCCGCAGCCTCGATCCCCCCCGGCGGCGCGCATAGGAATTGCCGAGGATCCCCGCGCCCTGCGTGTACTCGGCCGGCTCCGGTCCCGCGGGAAGGGGTCGGTTCGCGTGCGCGTACGGTTCATAGACCTGGGTCCATCGCGAAACCACCGTGGCGGCGGTGTCGGTTCGCTTGCCGGGAAGGGCCGCCCCCGCGCCCATGCTCCATCCGTCGGCCGGACGCTGACCGCCACGACCCTCTCGGATCTCCAGATACTGAACCAGGCGGTCCCCGATGAGCTTGTAGCCCGCCTCGCTGAAGTGGCCGCCACATGGCGGAACCGCGAACAGGGTCTCGCGGCCCATCGTCTTCACGGCCCGGCGATAGTCCTTCTCGAGGTCGATGACGTCGCCCCCGGCCTCGACGACGAACTTCAGCACTTCCTTCTTCCAGGGATGCTCGATTCCGTCGCACAACGTGATCTGGGCGGGGATGTTCACGAAGACGAAGCGGGCGCCGGCGTCGTTCGCGACGCGCGCCATCTTGGCGAAGATTCGCTTGAAGAGCGCGAGGTCGTCGAGCGGGGGCGGAGCCGGAGGCGCCGCCCAGGCCACGGCCGGTCCGAACCCCGCCCGCCGGTTTCGCAGGTCGATCCACCGCAGGCCCTCCCGGGTCAGCGGCAGTCCGAGAAATCTGAGGACGACGCGCCACGGCCGCCGCCGCTCGAGCGTCGAGGCGACGCGCTGGCCCAGATAGGTCTTGAGGGCCGCGTCGACTTCGGGCTGACGGTCCATGAGCCGTTGGGAAAAGCGGTCGTCGTCCAGGTACGTGCGCAGGATGCGATTGCGGTATTCCTTGGCGAGGTCCGCGGTCCCGTTCGACTGCACGAAATAGAGATCGTTGTTCTCGTCGTACATGTAGAACACGTAACGGGGACGGGTGCGCGGGACGAACTCGCGCATCATCGCGAGGTGGATGAGCGGTCCGATGCCGCCGTGCCCGAGGTTCAGGGTGGCCGGGTACCGCGCCCGAACCTGCGCGATGAAGTGATCGCGGTTCGGCAGGCAGGCGCCGTAGGTCATCGAATCGCCGATGAAGACCAGGTCGACCGGCTTGCCCCAGAGGCCTGGCGGATTGTTGAAGCCGTATTCGTCGGCGACGTATTCCGCGAACGGCCTCGGCCCTTCTCGACACATGATCGTCGGCAGGTTGGCGATGCCCGACAGCGGAAAGAGCCGCTCGCCGCTGGGCAGGAGGAAGCCGCCCTCGGGCTGCAGGAGGTCGCCCAGCGACATCTGCGGGACGACCACCTGGTTCGCGGCCAGGCGCGCCTTGAAGATCCGCGCCCACTCGTTGACGTGCAGCATCTCGTCGAGCGCGTCCACCTGGTTCCACTCGAAGAGATAGACGGCGGCCAGCAGGGGAAGGGCGACGAGCTGCACGGAGACGGCGACGGGACGCCGCGACCACGCCGCCACCGCGGCGGCCACGGCCAGCGCCCCCACCACGACCAGCAGCGCGCCGAGGGTCGGATTCGGCTCGCCCTGGCGAAGGGCGAGGACGATCGCGGAGACGATCAGCAGCGCGGCGGCCGCGACCAGGCCCCGATACGTCACTCGCAGCAGACGTGACAACGCGGGGGCGCTCAGAACAGCGTGTAGATGAACGGGGCCAGGACCGACCCCTTCGTGAACACGGCCAGGGCTCCGTACACGAGCGCCATGATGATGACCGGAATCAGCCAGAACTTCTTCCGGACCAGCACGTAGCGGCACAGGTCGGCGACGATGCGCACGGTTCTCTCCTCCTACGACGGCTTGCGGCCGATCATGATGAACAACCCGCCGTCACGTCCGCCCGAGATCAGCATCTCCAGCTCGCTCGACAGCCGGTCGAGACGGGTGCCCCGGCGATGGGGAGCGAACAGCCGCTCGTCGTCGGTGAAGTCGACGTCGCCGACGGGCGGCAGGCTGGAGACGAACTCGACGCGCTGGCGCGCGAACCAGCGCAGCACCTCGTCCATGGAGTGCCGGCTCTCGTGCGGGTGCTGGTACTGATCGCGGAACCAGGCGGTCGCGCGGGCGGTGGCGGGCGCGCCGCCACGCAGGCGACGGTCGAGCGTGGCCAGCCGATCACCGAAGACCTCGATCAGCCGGCGGCGCCACAACGTCGGCAGTCGGCCCAGCCAGTTGTACAGGCCGACCATGATGTGGCCGCCCGGGCGCAGGGTGGCGAGGATCGAGCGGAACGCGCCTTCGGGGTCGGCCGTGTGATGCAACACGCCGTTGGTGACCACGAGGTCCACGCTCTCGCGCGCCACCGCCGGACGAAACAGGTTCATCTGCGCGAAATCCGCGTTGACGACGGCGAAGCGGTCGCGGAACTCCTTGGCGAGCCGCAGCGAGTTCACGCAGATGTCGGTGCCCACCACGCGCCGCCGCCAGTCCATGCCCAGGAAATTCGTGAGCTGGCCGGTTCCGCAGCCGACTTCCAGCACCAGCGCGTCGGGAGCGATCTGTTCGTCCAGCAGCCGCGCGAAGACGCCGGCTCTCGCCTTCGCCTCGAGGCTGTCGCGGCTGTCGAGATCGTCGTAGCTCGGGAACGGCGTCTCCTCGTAGAACGCCTTGACCACGTCGGTCACGTCGCGCGTCCCGTCGCCCGGCTCGTTCGACACGAAGAGCCGGGGGATGCCGTCGGTCACCGGATACCGATGTCCGCCCTCACGGCACACCATCAGTCCGTCGGCATCGTCGAGCCGGCCCGCGCACCGCGGGCATCGCAGGATCTCCACGAGCGGCAGGCGCGCGACATCTCGGACCTTCGGGGGCGCGGCGGCGAGGGAAGTGCTCACCGGCGGATCAATCGGGCTCGAGGGCGTGGCTGTAGTCGAGACGCAGCGACGGCAGCTGCTCGTCCTTGCGCAGGAAGCAACGGCCGATGGCCAGCGCGTCGAGGTCGGTCCCCATGAAGCAGCGAAACGCGTCGTCCGGCGTGGCGACGATGGGCTCGCCCCGCACGTTGAAGCTGGTGTTGACCAGCACCGGGCAACCGGTGCGCTGGCCGAACTTGGCGAGCAGGCGATGGAAGCGCGGGTTGGTCTCCTGATGCACGGTCTGCAGCCGGGCCGAGTAGTCGACGTGGGTCACCGCCGGGATGGTCGAGCGCGGCACGTTGAGCTTGTCGATGCCGAAGAGCTTCCCCTGCTCGGCGGTCAGCGCGACGCGGTGCCGCTCGAGCACGTCCGCCACCAGCGTCATGTAGGGACTGGCCTCGTCCAGCCCGAACCAGCGGGACACGTCTTCGGAGAGCACCGCCGGCGCGAACGGCCGGAACGACTCGCGGTACTTGATTTTCAGGTTCAGCCGCTTCTGCATGTCGGCCCCGCGCGGGTCGGCCAGGATCGACCGGGCACCGAGGGCGCGGGGGCCGAACTCCATGCGGCCCTGGAACCAGCCGAGCGCGTGCTGCGCGACGAGCGCGTCCACGGTGGCGTCGAGCAGCTCGCCCTCCTTCAGCACGTCGAAGCGCGCGCCGGCCGCGCGCAGCCGGCCCTCGATCTCGTCCTGACCGAATTCGGGCCCGAGATATCCGCCGGACATGCCGTCGAGACCTTCGGGGAGCCGGCGGGGTTTGCCGAGGTAGAGGTGATAGGCGGCGAACGCCGCGCCCACCGCGCCGCCGGCGTCGCCGGCGGCCGGCTGCACCCATAGCCGGTCGACCTTGCCGGAGCGGCGCACCCGGCCATTGGCCACGCAGTTGAGGGCCACGCCGCCGGCCAGGCAGAGGTTGCGGACACCGAAGCTCGCCACCGCGTGGTCGACGAGCCGGACGACCGCCTCTTCGGTGACCGCCTGGATCGACGCGGCGAGGTCCAGGTGACGCTGGGTCAGCGGCTCCTGGGGCGAACGGGGCGGGCCGCCCAGGAGCCGATGGAAGCTCTCGTTGGTCATGCGCAGGCCCGTGCAGTAGTCGAAGTACTTCAGATCGAGGTGGAACGAGCCGTCGCCCTTGATGTCGATCAGGTGATCGCGGATCAGCGCGGCATACCGGGGCTCGCCGTAGGGGGCCAGGCCCATGACCTTGTACTCGCCGGAATTCACCGTGAAGCCGAGATAGGAGGTGAAGGCCGAGTAGAGCAGGCCGAGCGAGTGTGGAAAGTGGATCTCGCGATGGATATTGATCGTCCGGCCCTCGCCAAAACCGATCGAGGTCGTCGTCCACTCGCCGACGCCGTCCATGGTGAGGATCGCCGCGCTCTCGAAGGGCGAGGGGTAGAAGGCGCTGGCCGCGTGCGACTGGTGATGCTCGGCGAACATGAGCTTGGCCTCGACGTCGACCGACGGCAGGTGGTGCGACAGGCTCTGGCGCAGCAGGTCCCGCTGGAACAGCTTCTCTCGCGACCACGAGGGCATAGCCGCGGCGAACGACCGGAAGCCGCGCGGGGCCAGCGCGAGGAAGGTCTCGAGCAGGCGCTCGAATTTCAGGAGCGGCTTGTCGTAGAAGACGACGTGGTCGACCTCGTCGAGGGTGAGGCCCGCGGCCTGGAGACAGTAGTCGACGGCCATCGCCGGGAAGCCGGCGTCGTGCCGCTTGCGCGTGAAGCGCTCTTCCTGCGCCGCCGCCACCAGCTCGCCGTCGCGCACGAGCGCGGCCGCGCTGTCGTGGTAGAAGGCCGACAGGCCCAGGATCGTCGCGCTCAGAAGATCTCTCGCATGGTGCGGGGCTCGGGCCCCGGCGGCGTGCGCTCGATCCAGTAGCTGTCGGGCCTGGGCCGGAGACGCAGAAGATCCTTGCCCAGCCATCGCATGACGAGGCCGATCGGCGCCAGCCCTCCGTAGTAGAAGAGACCGAGCAGGAGCGGCGACATCACGAGGTGGAGCAGGCCGCCGAGACGGAGCCAGAGTCGCTTCAGCGGATCCAGCGTCCGCGGCATGGCGAGCGTGAGCACGAGGACGAGCAGCGCCGCGGCCAGCCAGCTCTTCCGCCCATTCCCGGACCGCAGTCCGTACGCGTACACGACGGTGCAGGCGGTGACGATGACCAGGCCGAAGCGTCGATTGCTGCTCATTCGGGCCTCGCCGCCTCACGCGCGGTGGCGGCTTCACTCTCGAGCGCGGCGAGGCGCCCCAGCAGCTCGGCCACACGCTCGCGCAGGCGATCGGCGTCCTGGCGCGATTCGGCGAGCTGGCCCGCGAGCTCGTGAGCGACGACCACCCACGGCCTGCCCCGCGCGTCGGGCTGGGTCAGCCGGTCGATGGCCCCGTCGACGTCGATGCGCATGTGCAGCATCGAACGATGGGTCTCGGCGATGTCGACGGCCACGTCGTTGAGGCCATAGAGCTCGTGGATCATCATCAACTTGATCAACCGATCGACCGACAGCGCCGCCGGTCCGCCCGGGTAGTACTCGGGATGGTCGCGCTCCTGCACGACGTCACGGCAGAACAGCACGTTGAAGGTGGCGGGACCGCCGAGCCAGTCGTCGCGGCGAATCCGGCTCGCGCCCTTGCGCTCCAGCGCTTGCTGAAACCGCTCCCGGACCACGCGGTTGAAGTTGAGATCGATCGGCAGCAAGCCGTGCCCTTGAACGAGGCGGGCCAGCGTCGGGAAGTGCCCGTCCGGATAGATCGGGCTGCGGTTGAGCGACGTCTCGGTCTCGAATCCGAGGAGCCCGGCCAGGAGCCTGGGCGCGCCGTCGAGGACCTGCCGCTCGCCGCCCTCCACGTCGGTCTTGAGGAAATCGGCCGGAGGCACCACGCCTTCGTCGAGGAGCGTATCGAGCCGCCGGACGTCGACCGGCATCGCCTGGGTGGTCCGGCCGTCCGTCGTGCTCGGGAGGAAGGAGCTGGAATAGGGATCGGAGCTGACGAAGAAATCTCGCCGCCCGTCCACGTCGGACACCGCCGTCCAGTGGTATTGCCGCCGCGCGTCGTCGGGGCAGCGCGATTTCAGCTCTTCGATGGCGGAGGGCAGGGCGTCGAACCCGTGGACGATCAGCGCGTCGCCCAGCGCCCGCCAGCGCGGGTGCTCGCCGCCCTGAACGCCGACGTCGACCAGCACGAAGGGCGTCTCGAGATCGCCGCGCTCGACGATCCACGTCGTGAACGCGGGCGCGGCGTTGGTGTACAGGTCCATGTTCGACGGGACATCGGACAGGTAGTCGGCCATCTATCGCTTCTCGCCGATCTCGACGTACGACGGCGGCCACGTCGTGTCCGGGCCGTTCGGTCCGCCGTTGAGGTAGACCTCGCCGCCCGCGCGAGCGAGACCGACCTTGACGAGGAAGGTGACGGGCGCCGAGCCCGCGGCGGCCGTCTCGATCGCCCTGTCGACGGTGACCCGCTTGCCGGCGGCCCCCGCGACGGACGCGACCGCGAGGGCCTGGCGCTCGCCTTGACGAAAGACGGCGACGACGAATTCGTTGTCCCGGCCGAGCAGGCCGTTGAAGACGATCCGCAGCCGTAGCGTGGCGCCGGCCCGGCTCGGTCGATACGAGGGGCCGAGCACGCCGGCCCCGTCGTCGGGGCTCGCCTTTCCGGCCTCGGTCGGAATCACGGTGGCGGTCTGTCCGAACGACCGATACTCGACCCGCTGCACGTTGGCGAGCGACGGCTCGCCGCAGGCGGCCACGAGTCCGACGCCGAGGAGGACGAGCACGGGAAGGCGTTTGCGAACGTTCATGCGACCTCTCCGCCCGCCTCGATCCGCGACACCATCGCCGCGAACTCACGCTCGATCACCTCGAGACGGTCGTCCTGCCAGACCAGGCGCTGGAACGGATTCGCAAACGGAAGCTGGCCGCCGACCTCGAAGCCGAGCTGCTCCAGGAACGCTTCGGTCGTCTGGGGGACGCTGGCCGTGATCATCTTGAAGATGAGCAGGCGCGTCCGCGGCGCGAGCGCCGCCATGAGGATCGGCCCGTTGTTCACCCCGAGATTCAGGAAGGCACGCTCGTAGAGGGCCAGCCGCAGCGCCACGTTCACCGACGCCTCCGGCATCAGCTCGAAGCCGTGCAACGCGGGAGGGGCCCCATCGAGCGTGCGCTCGAGGTCGAGGACGAACACCGGCAGGTAGCGGGCGCGGTCCAGCCGGCGCGCGAAGGCGGCCCACGCCTCGGCGTCGCTGTTCCGGGCGGGCATGAACGGGTAGTCCCGCAGGGTGATCGTCACCAGCCGCCGGCCGTCGAGCCGCGCCGCCAGCCAGCGGTCGACGAAGCGCTGGGCCTGCACGGGGCTGTGCAGGACGGCGAGCTCGCTCTCTCCCGCCCGCGCCGCTTCGAGCACCTCGGACGGATGGTGGCCGACGGCCAACAGGGGCTCGTAGTCGCGCGGATACACGTGAGGTCCCGCGTCCGCCCGCAGCGCGCGGGCGGATTGACGGTCCGGCAGGAGCGTGTAGCCGGCGCCGGTGGGCAGGAGCCCGAAGATCGCCACCACCACGTTGTGCAGGCGCCAGCGCCGGGCCTCGCGATCGACCGCCGCCTCGTACACCGCGCGCTCCGCGCGCAGACCGTCGAGCGCTCCGGGGACGACGACGAAGTGGACCCGGTCGAGATTCAGCTGGCGACGCATGCGGTCGGCGCCGGCCACGAACCAGGCGGCGTCGTGGGTGAGCGGCGAGACCTGCAGGTCGTAGAACGCGTACAGCACGGTGGGGCTGACGAGCCGCGCGTCGACCCGCGCGAGACGACGCACGGGGGCGAGGACGGCGCCCAGGGCGTGACGCAGCCGGCCGTGGACGGCGCGGCCGAACGCGGTGGCCGGGGTGCGGTGCTGGAGCCGCCGCCAGACCCACCCCACGCCCTCGGTGCGGACGGTGTCGACGACGCTGGTCAAGCGAGGAATGTGCGTCACGAGCGCTGGGAGACTCGCGTTATCATACCGTCCGCTGTGTTCGAAGCTTCCGTCGAGATCAGCATCTTCACCGTCCGGTGGATCGGCGCATGCCAGGCCAGCGCGTCCGTCTAGTCACCTACGCCTGGGGCCAAGAGTATATCGACAGGCTGCTCGATCTGGCCCTGTCCGCCGCGCTGGCCCCGGGCAACCTGCCGGCCCTCACCCGGTTCTTCGACTGCAGCGCCGTGATCGTCACCGAGGAGGGCCTGTTCGACTATACGAGGGCGCATCCGGTGGCCAGGCGGCTGGCCGCGCTGTGTCCGCTCCGCCTCATCGCCCTGGACGATCTGGTCGGCGAGCGGTGGCAATACGGACTCTCGGTGGCCTGCGCGCTCTTCCGCGGCTTCGAGGACCTCGGGCCCGCCATGACCGACACCTACATGCTGTTCCTCAACGCCGACTTCGTGCTGGCCGACGGCTGTTACGAGCGGCTGATTCCCCGCATCCGCGCGGGCGAGCGCGCGCTCCTGTCGCCCAGCTATTGCGTGGTCGAGGAGCACGTCCGCCCGATCCTGGACGCCCGGCGCGAGCGCGACACGGGAGTCCTCGCCCTGCCGCCCCGAGCGCTGGCCCAGCTCATCCTCGAGCATCGCCACGACACCATCCGCGCCAAGACCGTCAACCAGCGTGAGATGCACTATCAGTACATGGACCAGTTCTACTGGACCCTCGACGCGCACACCCTGCTCGGCCACCAGATGCCGATCTCCCTGGTCGCCATGCGGCCGGAGCGCGCCCTCGACGAGATCAACACCTTCTGGGATTGGGGACTGGTGTACGAGTTCTGCCCGTCGCGGAGGCTCACCGCGCTGGGGGATTCGGACGAATTCCTGATGGCGGAGCTGCGGGCCGAGAAGACCTATGCCGATCTCGTCCGGCCCGGGTGGAGCTCGCCGCGCGAGATCGCGGCACGAACGACCGGGTACATCACGCAGTACCAGGTCGACGGCGCGCGGTTCCCGCTCAGCCTGCACGCGCGCGACCTGCCGGCCGGCGTGGACGACGCGCGCGCGAGCCTGCGCGCGGTCACCGACGAGATCCTGAGCCACCTGCCGTCGACGCCGATCGACCACCGCAACCACGCGCAGTGGATCTACCACCAGCACCATTTCCAGACGTACTGGGCGGCCAAGGTGACGCGGGCCCGCGAGGAGCTGGCGCAGCTCGAGTCCGAGCTGGAGGGCGAGCGCGCGGCACTCGGGGCGCGGCACCAGGACGGACTCGAGCGCCTCGCCGAACGCTACGCGCCGCGGTTCGACGCCCTGCGCCGCACGGTGGCGCGCGGACAACGAGCGGAGCCGGCGACGCTCGATCCGATCGCCGTTCCCGCGGCGGACGGGTTCACGCCGGCCGACGCGGCCGCGCGCGCGCCGCGAGTTCGATCATCGAGGGGCACGGCTCCGGCGCCGCCCGCGGAGCGCGGGGCGCTCATCCGCCGCGTCTACCGGCTGGCGTTCGGAGCCTTTCCCAGGCATCGGCCCTGGCATCCGCTCTACGCGCCGTATCGACAGCTGTCCGTCGCGCTCACTCGCGCGCTCCGCGATCCGCGGTCCCGGATCGTGGTCGTGGGTGAGCCCGACAGCCTCGTGGCGCGCGCGATCGCGCTCCGCTCGCGCGCCGGTCAACTCGCTCACGTGTCGCCGTCGGCGCTGCTGGGCGATGGCCTCGCGCAGGCCGGACCCGATCTGCCGCGCGTCGATCTCTGCCTGATCGAGCTGCCGATCGCGGAGATCTCGCGCGCGACCGATCTCGTCACGGCCATGCTCCCGCGCATGCGCGCGGAGTCGACCGTTCTGATCCACGGCAGCAACCGGGAGCTGCACCCGCGCTCCCTCTGGGATGCGGAGCTGACGCGTCTGCTCGGCCGGATGCCGGCGGCCGGGCTGCGCGCGTCCGGGTCGTGGGGCGGTGCGCGCGCGCTGACCCTCATCGACCGGGCCTATGCTCTGGTGCGCCGCGACGGTGCGCGCGCGCGTGCCGCCTGGGTCGCCGCGGCCATCGTCCCGCTCACGCTCGCCGGCCATCTGCGGGAGCGAGCGCGCTCGGCGGCGTCGATCCCGTCGCCATGCACCGGGGTCACGATCGAGGTCCGCGTGACGGCGAGCGGCGGGCCGTCCCCGACGCCGACGGTCGTGGCGCCGTCCCTCCGCCGCTTCGATCTCGCCGGGCTCTCGACGCTGCGCACCTCGTCGCTCGAGCAGGTCCTCGCCGAGCTGAACGACCTCCAGGCCGAGCGGCAGGCCCTTCGCGCGGAGGCCGAGGCCAGACGCGCGGAGCACGACGATCTGCTCCGGCGACACCGCGCCCTCGAAGCGGACAAGGACCAGCACGGCGCCACCATCGCCCAGATCAACCAGAAGCTGCACGCGCAACATCTCGGAGAGCAGGAGGTGCGGGCCGAGCGCGACTACGCGCTGGCGCGGAGGGATGCCCTGCGCGTCCAGGCGGACGCGCTGGCCGCCGAGAACCGCGCGCTGCGCGAGCAGGGTCGCGCGCTGGAGCGGCGGAACGCGGACCAGGCCGCCGCCATCGGCCGAATCAGCCAGCAGCTGCGCGAGCACTCCCTGCGCGAGCCGCGCCTGCGCGCGGAGCGTGCCGACGCCCTCGCGCGGGGGGACGCCGTGGCCGCCGAGAACGCGGATTTGCAGAGGCGGAACCAGGACCTGCGCGCGCAGAATCGCGAGCTGGAAGAGCGGAACACGCAGCAGGACGCCACCATCGCCCGGATCCACGACGAGCTGCACGACCAGTCTCTGGGCGGACAGCACCTGCGGGCCGAGCGCGACGAGGCGCTCGCGCGCGGGGAGGCGCTGGCCGCCCGGACGGACGCGCTGGCCGCCGAGAACGCGGACCTGCTCGCGCGGAATCGCGAGCTGCACGCGCAGAACGCCCAGCACGGCGCCACCATCGCCCAGATCAACCAGAAGCTGCACGCGCTGTCCACCGAGAAGGACGAAGCCGGGGAGCGCGACTATCAGCTGGTGATGGCGCAGCAGAGTCTGCGGGCCGGCCTCACCGACCTCGATCCCGCCTTCGCACCCGTGTACGAGGCGTGCCGCGCCTACACGATGCAATCGGTCGAGCGTCTCTACGCCCTGTACAAGGCCGTCGAGTACGTCGTCAGGGCGCGTATCCCCGGCGACATCGTGGAAACCGGGGTCTGGCGCGGCGGCGGCATGATGGTGGTCGCCCACACGCTGCTGCTCATGGGCGACGTGAGCCGCCGGTTGATCCTGTTCGACACGTTCGAAGGTCATCCCCGGCCGGACCCCGACGTCGACGTGGACCTCTGGGGCAACCGCGCGGTGGATGAATGGCAGCGGCATCAGGCGCAGGATCCGCCCGCCGCGTGGGGCAAGGTGCCGGTGGACGAGGCGCGGGCGAACATGGCGCGCACCGGCTATCCCATGGACCACGTCGTGCTGGTGAAGGGCCGGCTCGAGGACACCGCCGTCCCCCACGCCCCCGCCGCCGTGGCCCTCCTCCGGCTGGATACCGATTGGTATGAGTCGACGCGCGTGGGGCTGAGCGTGCTCTATCCCCGGCTGGCCGACCACGGCGTCCTGATCGTCGACGACTACGGCCACTACCGCGGCCAGCGCCAGGCGGTCGACGAATACTTCGCCGCGGAGGGCCCGGCGCCCCTCCTCAATCGGGTGGACTACAGCTGCCGCCTGGCCATCAAGCCCTCGGCGAGCGGAGGAGGGGGCGGATGACGTACGCGCCGATCGACGTCGATCGCTTCGAGAACACCACCGGCGAGCCGGCGTACATCGCCACGATCGTCAAGCTCAATCCGGGCGCCCGGATCATCAGCTCGCGCCTGCTCGGTCCGACCTATCTCAACCGCCACACCCAGCTCGGTCCCGACGCCGTGGTGGGACGCTACTTCGGCATGAACGAGCACGGCTACGTCGCCCGCGCCACCGTGGGCCACTTCTGCTCGATCGGCGCGCGCACCGCCATCAACCCCTTCAATCATCCCGTCGACTGGCTCAGCATCCACGAGTTCCAGTACCATCCCCACGCCTTCGACTGGGTGGACGAGTACACGGCGATCGACCGCCTGCCGCGGACCCCCGACATGATCGAGCCGGTGACGATCGGCAGCGACGTGTGGATGGGCCACAACGTCAACGTGATGCCCGGCGTGTCGGTGGGCGACGGGGCGGTGATCGGCGCCGGGTCCGTGGTGACCAGGGACGTGCCGCCCTTCGCGATCGTGGCGGGGGCGCCGGCCACGGTGAAGAGGTTCCGCTTCTCCGACCAGCTCATCGAGCGCCTCTTGTGCGTCCGGTGGTGGGACCTCGAGCTCGCGGAGATCGGCGGGCTGCCCTATCGCGACGTGGAGCGGTGCCTGGACCGGATCGAAGCGATCAAGGCCGCCAAGGCCGCGCGATGAGCCGGGAAGCCGACGCGGTGGCCGCAATGCTGCCGGACGGGCTGATCCCCCCGGACGGGGTGCTGGTCGTGCACAGCGCGTTTCGAGGGCTCGGCCATCACGGCTATCGCGTGAACGACTTCATCGAGGCGCTGCTCGACCGGCTGGGCGGGCGCGCGACGCTCTTGATGCCGGCGATGTCGTGGCGGACGGTCACGCCGTCCAACCCCACGTTCGACGAGCTGGCGACGCCCTCGCACGTCGGCGTGGTGGCGGAAGCGTTCCGCGTCGAGTACTCGGCCGCGCGCAGCCTGCACCCCACGCACTCGGTGTCGGGCGTGGGGCCGGCCGCCGCGACGCTACTCGCGCGGCACCACGCGGACGACACACCGGTCTCCGCCAACAGCCCGTACGGGTTGATGCGCGACTACGAGGCGTTCGTCCTGCTGCTCGGCGTCGGCTTCGAGCGCGCCACCGCCATTCATCACGCCGAGGAGGTCGTCGCTCCCGATCTCTACCTGCACCCTCCCCACGAGGCCGAGACCTATCAGTGTCGGACACGGCTCGGCACGTCACGGACGGTGAGGCTTCGGCGCCACCTCCGGCTCGATCGCGACTTCCCCCAGTTCGAGGGGCGGCTGGCGTCGCGGGGCCGCCTCCTCTCGGGCGAGGTGGCCGGCACCCGGTGGAGGCTGACGTCGGTCAGCGATCTCCTGCGGGAGGTGTTCGCGGCGCTGATCGCCCGTCCGGACGCGACGCTCGCGCGCTGAGGTCGGCGGGCGGCGGGGTGTGGCCGCCGAGCAGGCGGCCCCTCCAGTTCTGCAAGCGGTCGATGGTGTTGTAGTACGTGAACTGCGGCGACCGGCGGATGAGGATCCCGTCGCGGATCTCCTCGTCGTAGTCGTACTGGACCCAGCCGTTGCACGGCTGGCAGAACGGCACCCGGTCCCACTGGCCGGTCTCGTGAGCGTAGCGAGCCTTCGCGAACGCCTCGCCCCGCCACACCGCCTTGATCCCGTCTCCGAAGACGTTGCCCATGTCGGTGGCGCGAAAGCCGTCGAGGCAGCAGAGCCGCACCGTCCCGTCGTTGTGGATGGCCATCGTCTTGTAGATGGCCGGGCACGGGCGCCGGTCCGCCGGCGCGTCGACCTGGGTGAACGTCCCGGCCTGGGTGTCGAAGACCGGGCAGGTGCGGACGACGTCGACCACGCCGATCCACCGAGCGACGAAGGCGTCCAGCTCGTGGGCGTTCTCCGGCTGGATGGTGAACGACACGCCCACCCGCGGATATTCGGCGTCGCCGCGGACCCGCATCAGCCGGAAGACGTTGCTCTCGATCTTCTCCAGCCGATCGATCCCGCGGACCTTCTGGAGCGTTTCCTTCGTCACCGCGTCGAGGCTGAACATGACCGAGTCCACCCGTTGATCGACGAAGAACCGGGCGAGGGCGTCGGTCAGGGTGAGGCCGTTGGTGTTCATGGCGATGGGGAGGCCGCGCTGCTTGATGGCCGCGAGGATCTCGCGGAGGTCGGGAATCAGCAGCGGCTCGCCGTAGACGCTGGGCGCCACCATGGGCGCGGCCGCCATCACCTCGTCGAGGAGGCGGCGGGCGCCCTCGACGTCCATGATGCCCGTGACCTCGTCGATGGCCCGCTCGTCGTCCGAGCCCCACACCGGACACATCGGACAGCGGAGGTTGCAGCGGGTGGCGAAGTCGACGAGCAGACGCTCGGGATACTCCGGCACCGGCAGCGGATTCGTCCACGGACGGCGCGGGTCGATCCAGTCCGCGGCGGTCCAGTCAGGCATCGGAGTCTCCGGTCTCGCGCTCATCGCGGCGTCAGTATAAGCAATCGGCGAATGGAGCTCGCGGAATTGGTTGACGATCTCACGGCGGGGGTCGGCTGGCCTGGGTCCTCGAAAAGAGGAGCTTCGCTCCTCTTTTCTGCGAAATCGGCGCTCGACCCCCGCCGTGAGATCGTCAACCAATTCCGCGAGGA
>DATHGT010000302.1:0-3262 GCA_035317605.1 Candidatus Acidiferrum sp.
TGACACGCGGTGCCGGCCTTGCCTACGGCGAGCAGTCGCTCCTCGGTCTCGGGCGTGGCCACGCGGGTCAGCGCCCGCACCTTGGCGTAGGACAGCTCCCCGCGGGCCAGCGCCTCGGCCAGCCGGGGCAGCGAGCCGAGGGCGCGCGCCACGCGGACCCGCTCGCGCGCGGCGCCGCGATTCATCCCCACGCGCCAGGCCAGCCACTGGGCGCACGAGCGAAAGCCGTGGTTCCAGCCACCACGCGCGTCGAACTCGCGGATGAGCTCCAGCAAGTAGGCGCCGGCGGCCTCGATGTGGGCCGACAGCTCGGCGATCTCGTTGCCCAGCCGATCCATCTCGGCGACAGGTCCCGCACTCGCGTCGACGATGTTGAGACCGCTAATCTCCATAGGTGTGTCCTCCTCGGTGGTGGAGACTGTACACCCAGGTTTCGAGCCGACCTGCGCGCCCCGAGGAGACGCGATGGCGCGGCGATCGATGATTTTTCAATACGAGTCCCGAGGACTGGCCTTGCCGGGCGCGTGTGGAGCGCTGATAGCGAATCTTGCGAGGCCGCGGGAGCGCGAGCCGTGCCCTCCGAAAAACGTGTCAAGCGGAAATTTTGCGCCGCGTCACCTCGGCGCGGCGGACCATCTCGCCCGGGGTCGCGGCGGCGATCGCTCGTCGCCGAACGTGCCGAGGTCGTCGACGGTGGGACCGACCCTATTCTTCGTGTCGGGTCGACGAATCCACAGACTCGGCCTCGAATCCTTCGCACTGCAGGACAGGCAGGCGTGGATACTTCGGGAAGCGCGCGTCGACGTCGTTGAAGGCGCAGCGCCAGAACGTGGAGCCGCGCGCGGTGACGACGGGGCGGGCGTGCGTGCACTGGGCGCAGAGCCCGGGCGGCGCGGACGTCAGCGGCTCTTCCGCTCCGCCGGCGTTCTCAGCAGTTCCAGGTACTGCACGAGGATGCGGGCGGTGGCGCCCCAGATCGTGTCGCCCTCGTAGTCGAAGTAGTAGACGGGCCGCGTGACCCCGTCGCGGGTCACGGTCTCGACGCGGAAGCTCCCCTCCTCGACCAGCGCGGCGTAGGGCACCTCGATCACTCGCTCGGTCTCTTCGCCGTCGGGCTGCCAGGCCACGGGCTCGCGGACGAGGCCGACGAACGGGGTGATCACGAAGCTGGTGGCCACCGTCTCGGTGTCGTCGAGGGCGCCGAGTGGCTCGACGGCGGCGCGGGGCAGCGCGATTTCTTCCTCGCACTCCCGGAGCGCGGCCTCCAGCAGCGACGCGTCGGTGGGCTCGACGACTCCGCCCGGAAACGAGATCTGGCCCTTGTGCGAGCCCACCCGATCGGTGCGCTTGGTGAAGAGAATCATCGGCTCGCCCCGGTCGACGATCGGCAGCAGCACCGCGGCCTTGATCAGCGGCCCGTCCGGCGCGATCCGCCGCTGCCGCGCTCCCAGCCGGCGGCGCGTGATGTCCGCGAGCGCGTCGACGTCCATCGATCAGAAGAAGCGGACGGAGACGGAGCCCAAACGCGTGTACGTCGCGCGCACCGTATCACCGGCCTTGGGACGCAGGAGCAGCGAGACCGATCCCGTCATCACCACGTCGCCCGCGCGCAAACCGAGTCCCCGCGCGCCCAGGTGATTGGCCACCCACACCAGCGAGGTCAGCGGATTGCCCAGGACTTCCGCGGCCGTGTTGGTGGCGACGATCGCGCCGTTCATTTCGTAGACGAGACCTTCGAGCGCGAGATCGATGTTGGTGACCGAGGTGATCCCGGAGCCGAGCACGATGGCGTTGGCGAAGATCCCGTCGGCCACCAGGTCGCTCCCGATCGGCTTGCCGCTCATTCGAAAATCCGGCAGCTCGAGCGCGGGCAGCGCGCCCTCGATCGCCTGCAGCGCGCGGGGCGGCGTGACGCCCGGGCCGGCGAGGTCCGTTCTCATCACGAACGCGATCTCGGCCTCCACGATCGGCGTGACGAACCGCGACATCGGCACCGCGACGCCGTTGCCGAGGACGCCCGCGGCCAGCAGGAACCCGCACACGGGCTCGGTCGTGCCGTACGTCTTCTGCAGGCCGGCGTTGGTGAACGCGGCCTTCCAGCCGGCCACGCGCCCGCCGCGCGCGATCATCGCCTCGCGCACGCGATCCTGCACGGCGTAGGCCTCCTCGAGCGACAGGGCCTTGGTCTCGCTCGGAGGAGCGATCGCCCGCGGATGCTCGCGGACGTCGATCAGGGTCTGCACCAGCGCGTCGCTCATTGCCGCTTCCTCGTCTTCATACGGCCTCCTAGCCTACCCCGGTTTGACGCTGGGCGGCGGCGCGCTGGACAGGCGCCGGACCCAGAACGCGCAGCCGACGAAGACGACGCTCGCGGCCGCGAGCAGCGCCATGTTGATCGCGCGGTCGTCGACGTTGCCCAGCAGCGCGGTCAAGAGCGTGAAGAGCGCGTTGTTGATGACGTGGGAGGCGACGGCGGGCAGCGCGCTCCCCGCCTGCTCGGTGACGAAGCCCAGCCACAGTCCGAGGATCAGCGCCATCCCCGCGTGGATCCACTCTAGGTGCAGGAGCGCGAAGGCCACGCTGGTCGCGACCACGGCCACCGTCGGGCTGAAGCGCTCACGCAGCCGTCCCTGCATATATCCCCGGAAGAACACCTCTTCCGCCGAGCCGGCGAGGACGCCGATCACCACCACCGCCGCGAAGAGATCGGGTCCCGTGGCCGTCTCGATCGCGCGGCGGATCACCGCCATCGCCCCGCGGTTGGCGAGTCCGGCCAGCACGGTCGCGGAATCGAGGACCTGACCGAGGGCCAGCGTACCGAGGATCATCGCGGCGAGCTGCGAGCCGGTCTCGCGGCCCGGGATCAGGCGGAGCCGCACCGGGTCCACCGGTCGCGCCACGATGAGCAGGGTGACGACGAGCGCGACGGCCGACGCCATCGCGCTGGCCAGGATCCCCGGCAGCCCGTCGAACACCTCGCGCTCGGACAGCTCGGGAAACGCCGCGCGCAGCAGCAGCGCCGCCACCAGCGAAAAGCTGACGATCGAGACGAAGGCCAGCAGGTACGCGACGAGGACCGGCCAGACCCGAGCGCTCATCCGGTCGTGTACGTCGACTCCGCCAGGAGCTTCGCGGCGATGACCTCGCGCAGCCGGTACTTCTGGACCTTCCCGCTCGGCGTCATGGGGAACTCGCTCACCAGCTCGAGCCGCTCCGGGAACTTGTGGCGCGCGAGCTTCCGAGCCTCGAGGTATTCCACCAG
>DATHGT010000303.1:0-3508 GCA_035317605.1 Candidatus Acidiferrum sp.
CTGGCCAAGGAGCTGTCGGCGAGCTTCCAGCGCGCCGCCACCGAGATCCTCGACGTCGCGGAAGTGATGCCCGCCGAGAAGTACGGCTACAAGCCGACCCCCGACGTCTTGAGCTTTGGCGACCAGCTCGTGCACGTCGCCGGCATCACCCAGCGCTTCATCGACTCCGCCAAGGGCGCCAAGACGGACGCCGCCCATCACGGTGCGATGGCGAAGCCCGAGGTCATCGGCCTGCTGAAGAAGACGTTCCAGAACGCGCAGGAGACGATCACGCCGCTGACCGACGCCCAGCTCCTCGAGCCCGTGAAGTTCCCGTTCGGCGACCGCACGGTCACCCGCGCCACGTTCTGGCAGGGCCCGCTCTACCAGATCCGCAACCACCACGGCCAGCTCGTGGTCTATCTGCGGATGAACGGAATCGTGCCGCCGACGACCGCGCGGCGGTAGGCTTCGCGTCGCAGCGAGGGGGCGGGTGACGTGGTGGAATTGACGGCGCTGGTCCGCCGCATGGACCGGCGCAGCTTCCTCGGCATCGTGGGCACGGGTCTCCTCGCCGCCCCTCTCGCCGCTGAGGCCCAGAAGTCAGAGAAGATGCCTCGCGTGGGAATTCTCAACATCGGTCCAGCTCCGAGCCCACGGGAGCTGGCGAAGTCGGTCTCGACAAACCCGTTCTGGATGTCGATGAGAGAGCTCGGCTGGGTCGATGGCCAGAACATGGTCGTCGAGCGACGGTTCGGTGAATCAGCCGATCAGCTTCGCGCAGCCGCCGCCGACCTCGTACGCCTCAAGGTGAACGTACTGTTCGTCGGAAGCGCGGGCCTGGCAAAGCTCCTTCAGCTGGAAACCCAGACCATCCCCATCGTCGTTGGTCGCGCCGAAGGTGATCTCGTGGCCGCAGGCCTCGTCGATAGCCTCGCGAAGCCTGGGCGCAATATCACAGGAGCCCAGATCCTCAACGATGATCTCGTCTCGAAACGCCTCGAGCTTCTCAAGGCGCTCATACCGAATCTTTCAAAGGGCGCGCTCCTTCGAGAGGATGTCACGACCTCGACAATCCCCCAGATACTCGCTCGGTACGATCAACAGACCGCCACCGCAGCTCGGACCCTCGGCATAGAGGTTCATCCGTTCATCGTGCGCCGAGCGGGGGATTTGGCTCCCGCCTTCCTCGGCATGATCAAAGCTCAGAACCAAGGTGTGCTGGTGGCTTCGTCGAACTTCATGTTCGTGCATAGACAGGCCGTCGTGGATCTTGCGGCCGCACATCGGATCGCCGCGGTCTATGAGCTCGGGGGGTTCGTTCGGCAGGGAGGGCTCATGTCCTATGGAGTGAATGCTGCCGAGATGGAGCGCCGTGCCGCGACCTACGTGGACAGGATTCTGAAGGGTGCGAAGCCGGCCGACCTCCCCGTCGAGCAGCCGACGAAGTTCGAACTGGTCATCAACCTCAAGACCGCGAAGGCCCTCGGCCTCACGATCCCCCAGTCACTGCTCCTCCGCACCGACCAGATCATCGAGTGACTCCCGGCCTCTCCCGCCGCGTCGTCGGCGTGCTGAAGAAGACGTTCCAGAGCGCGCAGGAGGGCCGGTTCACCGCCGGCCCCTCTTCTCTCGCTGCGGCCAGTGGCACAGGACTTGTTAGGCAGAAGGTCCAACTAGTCAGCCGTCTTCTTCCGGGCGAAGCTAGAGACCAATGCCTTACATGGAGAAAATCATGATGCGCTGGAAAATCGCTCTCTTCGTTCAGGTCCTTCTTGCACTCACCTGTCTGCAACTCGTCTCGAGTTGCATTTTCGTCCCTGTTGGTGACGACAGAGGGCGCGGTGGTTACGACCGCGGTCACGATCGTGGTCGCCATGACGGTTGGCGGTAGCCGTAACCTCCAACAATGGAGCTGACCCCATGAAGCGACTCGTTCTGCTCGGTGTGCTGCTCCTCATGGCCGCCATCGCAGTACCTGCGCACGCGCAAGTGCGGGTGGGCGTCGACATCGGGATCCACTTCCCGGCGCCACCCTCCTTCGTGGCCGTCCCGGGGGCGCCGGTCTACTATGCTCCGCGCGCTCCCGGGAACGTCTTCCTCTACGGCCACCAGTACTGGGCCTTCGCCAACGGAGGATGGTACGTCGGACCAAACTGGAACGGTCCGTGGGCGGTGGTCCAGCCCGCATACGTTCCGCCGCCGATTCTCGGGGTTCCCGTCAGGTACTACCCTGCGCCCCCGGCACAGTGGAGAGGGTGGCGCCGTGATCGACCGCCGCAGTGGGAGTCACCCCACGGACGTGAGTGGCGCGAAGAAGCTCACGAGCGCAACTGGCGTGAACGCGAAGAGGGCTGGCATCGGGGCGGGGGAAGAAACTGCCCGCCAGGACTCGCCAGGCAAGGCCGCTGCTAGCGCGCGCTTGGCTGCGAGGCGCTCCGGTAGATGACGCGGCCACCGCGCAGCGTCGTGCGGACGCGAGCGAGCGCTCGAATGTCCTCGGCGGGGTCGCTGTCCAGCACGACGACATCCGCGACGAAGCCAGGGGCGAGCCGCCCCGTACGTGAGGCGGCGCCGAATCGCGCCGCCGGCGCGGTCGTGAGCGACATGAGGATCTGCGCGTACGACATCCCCGCCTGCTGCATGTACACGTACTCGTCCGTCGGGTCGTACTCGGTCATGTAGCCCACGTCGGTGCCGAACAGCACCTGGCCGCCGACGTCGACGAACGCGCGGAGCTGCTCCTGGGCAGTGCCGAGGAAGATCCGGGTGATCTCGGCGGGCACGCTTGCCTTCGCGAGCTCGTACGGGCACAGCTTCAGTGTCGGGATCAGCGCCACGCCCCGCTCGCGCATCATGCCGGGGATCGCGCGGTCCCACGGCACGCCGGTCACCGCCCCGGACGGGAAGGTATGCGCGAGGATGTCGACGCCCCCCTCGATCGCCGACCGCGCCCCCGCGCTGTTGCCGGGGTGCGCGATGACGAACCGGCCGCGGCGGTGCGCCACCTCGGTGGCCGCGCGCACCAGCTCGATCGGCATCACCACGATCGTGCGCGGCGCGGCCGATGAGCCGGTGAAGAGCTTGATCCCCTCGGCGCCGCGATCGAGCGTCGCCTCCGCGATCGCCGCCACCACGGGGACGCTCAGCGCCTCCGGGAGCCGGGCGGGCAGCAAATAGTATGGGCTGCCGCCCTCGGGCACGAGGTTCCCGCTCGCCATCATGATCGACGGTCCGGGAAGCTCGCCGCCTTCGATGCGGCGACGGAGCGCCTCGGTGTTGGCCGGGAACGAGCCGGTATCGAGCACGCGCACGACCCCGTACGACGTCAGCATCGCGCGGAGGCCGGCCGTGAGTCGCTCGGCCGGAGCGGTCGCGGCCTCGCTCCACACCGGTTGCGTGAAGTGCACGTGACTGTTCCAGAACCCCGCGGTGACCGTGCCGCCCGCGCAGTCGATGACCGTCGCGCCCGCCGGTACGCGAACGTCCGCGCGCCGGCCGACGGCGGTGATGACCCCGTCCCTGATGA
>DATHGT010000304.1:0-14584 GCA_035317605.1 Candidatus Acidiferrum sp.
GCAACGACACGATCGTGAAGATTCCGGTCACGCCGGGCGTGGGCGGTCCGGTGGCGGGGACGCCGGCGGTGTTCGTCAACAGCATCAACGGCGCCGACGGTCTGATCATCGACGAGAACGACAACCTGTGGGTCGCCGCCAATCAGGCCGACGAGATCGTGGTGGTGGACCCGTCCGGTCGCGTCATCGCCAAGCTGGGAGACTTCGAGGGCCTGGCACCGAACGGCGCGCCGAGAGGCCTGCTGTTCCCGGCCAGTCTGGTCCGCGTCGGCAACTTCATCTACGTGACCAACCTGGCCATCGATCTCCGGATCTTCGGTCCGGCGAACGGAACGGTCGATTCGCAGTGGGCGTCCGAAGTCGTGGTCCACACGATCGCCCGGATCAACGCCCACCTCCCGCCCGTTCAGGGTCTTCCCTGATGTGGGCGCGGGGGGAGCGAAACCCGGGCCGCCTTATCGAACGAGATCCTGGAGGAATTCCGACGCCGGGTTGACTCCGGTAACCAGCAGGTGATCGCGGGCACGCGTGCATGCCACGTAGAGCAGGTGGCGCTCGGTGTCGTAGACCTCTGCGAGGTCGCCTTCGTCGGTGACGGCTTCGATGCGCGCCTGGAGCGGCACCACTTCGTCGTCGCACGCCATGACCGCCACCGTCCGGAACTCCAGCCCCTTGCTCAGGTGCATGGTTCCGATAGACACGCGGTCGCGTGCGGTCGCAACGGAATCGTCCAGTAGCACAAACGGCAAACCCGCGGCCTCGACCGCCGCACGCGCCCGCGGCAGCTCGGCTGCCGAGCGAACGAAGATGCTCATCTCCCCTGGCGTTACGCCCTCGGCCGCCCGCTCCGCCAGCCAGCGACCGGCGAACTCGGCTTCCTCAGCGGCGTTGTCGAGCACGCGAACCTGAGGGTTTGGGCCGTTGAACACCGAGATCGTTCGGCCGCGGGCCTCGGCGTTGCCATCGACGTCCGAGATCTCCGAGCCCAGCAGGCGGTCGGCGTGCACGCGGATCTGGTGAGACGTCCGGTAGTTGATGTGCAGCGTGCTCGAGCGGCCGCGGACGTCCACGCCGAGCGACTTCCACGAGAACGGCAGCTGGAAGATCCGCTGCCCGAGATCGCCGGCGAAGAACAGCGCGTCCGGCCGGTCGTCCCCGAGGGCGGCGATGAAGCGGAGCTGGGCGACGCTCACGTCCTGCGCCTCGTCCACCACCACGAAGTCGTACGGTGTCTTCGCGCCCGAGCGGAGATGGACGGCAACCCGGCTGTAGAGGTCGGCGCGCGTGACGAGCCTTCCGTCGTCCAGGCTCTTCCTCACCCGCTCGAAGATCGCCCAGAGCGACTGGCGTCGTCCTTCGGGAAGCCTGGTCTTTCGGCCGAGACGGGCGACGTCGCGATATGCCTCCCACGATCGGAGCTGCCAGGCGTCCACGACTTCCGTCCATTCCGACAGCAGGAAGCCAGGCGAGAATGCGTGATCGCCGCTCGCGCTTGTGGCGTCGCGCACGAGCGCGCGGACCGTTTCGGACGGCGCCACCTCGGCGCGCCCGAGCATGCGGTCGTGAAGGCGCCGCGCCACGGTTTCCAGCGCGTCCACGTCGATGCGCTCACGCAGTCGCGGCTCGGTGCCGATCAGCCGGGCGAGCTTGGTCCGCAGAGCATTCGCCAGCGTGTCAGAGAACGTGGTGAGCAGCACCCGCACGTCGGGGTTGGCGCGGGCCAGATGCGCCGCGCGATGAAGGGCGACGACCGTCTTGCCGGTGCCCGCCGAGCCCGCGATGCGCGCCGGTCCGCCGAAACGCCGCTCCACCAGCTCGCGCTGCGCGGGGTGCAGGAACACGGTCCATCGCTCCCACGGGTATTCGAGCGCGCGCGCCAGCTCGTCCACGTCTTTCATCACACGGAAGCGACGGCGCGCGTCGGGATGCTCGAACGGGTCCGCGGCGGCCGGAGCCGGCCGCGGCTTGATCGGTATGCCGCCGGTCGCCAGCTCGAGCAACGCCTCGGCCGCCTCCGCCGGCAAATGATCGGCCAGCGAGAGCACCGTGTCCTCGGTGGCCCGACGCACGTCGGCGAGCCATTCCGGAGGCACGCCGTAGTTCAGGATCTCGTCGTCCGTCATGTGCGCGAAGAGCGCCGGCTTTACGGAAGGCGGCGGCGAGGCCTGAACGTAGGCGGGGACCACGATCTCCTGCACGCGCTCGCGGATCTCCACGAGCTGGGCCGCGCCCGTGGCGGGGTGCGTTTCCAGCTTGCGGCGCTCGGCCCACGCGTACGCCTTGTCGTGATGGTCCACGTAGCAGAGCAGCAGGCTGTCGTCGGCGCGGTGCACGATCAACCGGATCTCGCCGCTCACGCGCACGGACCAGAACCGCTGGTCCCTGGCCTTGGCGAGCTTGTGGAAGCTCATGCCCGGACTCGCCGGATTGAGCTGGAGATCGAACGCCGTGGTCTTGACCGCCTTCTGCTCGTCGCCGGTGAGCCGCGCGAGGCTGTCGGTGAAGCTGTCGGCGATGCGGAACTCCATCAGCCCGTCACACCACGCGGAAGACCTTCATGACCTCGTCGCCCAGGTGGTTGATGACCTTCACCGCGATGCGGCCCGACGTCGGCTTGTCGAAGGGACGCGAGGTGTCGCTGTGGAGGGTGGCCCAGGCGGCCTCGTCGATCTCGGCCTTGAGCGTGGTCTTGAGCGCGCCGTAGGGATCGTTGGCGCCGAGGAAATAGGCGTGACGAACGAAGAAGCTTTCCTCGTTGTAATCCGTGTCCACGAACCAGCACGCGATCCCGTCGGGACCGTCGCTGCGCACCTCGCCGGTGCTCGGGTCGAACACGTCCACGCCGTTGACCTTCACCCGGACGCGGCCGCCATCGGTGGGGAGAATCGCGATGTCGGGCTCGCCGAAAATCACGAATAGGTTGCCCTTGCCGGTGTTCTTCAGATCCTCGGCCATGTGAAGGTCAGCGTTCATGCGCGCCTTGAGCACGGGAATCCGTCCGAGCTTGGCGAAGTCCGTGGCGTGGGCGTCGTAGTTGAAGGCGCACGCGATCAGCACGTCGAAGTTGGCGTCTCCCGCCTCGCGCGCGGCCTGCACCAGGTCGGGACGCGTGACCGTGCCGAACTCCGGCCCGATCAAAATGGCTGCCCGCCGCTCCACGGCCGCCGCGCCCTCGCCCTCGCGGTATCGCCCATCGGCGGCGACCAGCTCTCCCGGCCAGGGCGTGAGCGCGGTGAAGACGATGCGTGCGTCCTTGTGCGCTTGCTGAACTCCGGCTGTGCGCAGGTTGTCGAGGATCATCTGCGGGAACGTCTGCCGGGGGTATTCGGCGCTAGCCTCGGATACCTGGTCGATCAGCTCGTCGTCCTCATCAACGCCGAGCACCCGATGTGGCGAGAGGCTCTCGACCGTGAACGGCCCGGCGACGCGGACCCTCCGCGTGTCCGTGTAGGGCTTGTCGTAGAGATACTCGAACTCGGCCTTGGCCGCGATCGAGGCATCGATCTCTCTCTGACGCGCGATGCGCGCCTGCCACCAGTCGGCGTGCTGCGTCTTAGCGGCCTCGGGCCACTTCGCGTCAGCCTCGCGCGGGATCTCCCACTCCTGCCATTGCTTCTTGAGGACAGCGTTCAGCTTCTCCCGCAGCGGTTCCAGCGTCGCCTGCCACTTCTCCCAGATCACGTCGATCTCGGCGTTGTTGGCGATGGACTTGAGCGTGATGTGCGGGACACGCTCGTAGACGAACCCCTGGCGGATGCTGCTATGCGTGGGCTGTGACGACGGTGCGGTGCGGGTGACCTCGGCTTCCCTGAGCTGGCCCTCGCGCGAGTCGGCGAGCAGATAGTAGGGGTAGCGGGCGCCCATGATGCGGGCGCGGGCCAGCGCGAGCGCGACGCGCGAGGTGTCGATGGTGATCCAGCGCCGGCCCCATTGCTCGGCGACGAACGCTGTGGTGCCGGAACCGCAGGTCGGGTCGAGAACGAGATCGCCCGGATCGGTCATCATGAGCACGCACCGCTCCAGAACCCGTGAGACTGTCTGAACAACATATCGCTTTGGGTCGGTGCTACTTGCCCCACTACTCGTGTCGGCCCATACATTCGCAATCGGCATTACAGGGAAGTCATCGAGAAAGCGCTTGTACTTGAGTGTCGAAGCCGTTGGTATGGCACGTGAGGCGCGGAGAAGCCGAGGGAATTGAGTCTGGCCGGTCTTCCAGTAACCGGCGCCGGATTGAAACTGCCGACCGCGATATTCGACGGGAAAGTCACCGGGGGGGCGTTGCGAGGTTAGGTTGTCCGACGAGAAGATTCGGCCAAGCTCGCGCGCAGCGCCCTCATCCTCGAGCTCTTGTACTGAAAGTCGCCGCGCAAACCCGTGATCGTCTTCGAGATACTGGTATTCACCGGTGCCCGCGCCGCCAAGCTCTTTGAATCGATACAGACGCCGGTACTTCAATTGCTCGTAGTTCTTCGCATAGAGCAACAGATAGTCACATATCCCGGAAAGATAATCAGATGTCTGAGATGTTGTCTTTCGAAAGCTGATCTCAGATACGAAGTTGTGTTCTCCAAACACCTCGTCTATTACCGCCCGAACGCGATGCACGTTCTCATCGCCGATCTGCACGAACACCGAGCCCGACTCCGTCAACAGCTCGCGCGCCGCCGTCAGCCGATCCCGTAAATACGTCAGATACGAATGAATCCCGTCTCGCCACGTATCCCTAAACGCCTTCACCTGTTCCGGCTCTCGCGTGATGTGCGCTGCGTTCCCGTCCTTCACGTCTCGGCTGGTCGTACTCCACTGAAAGTTGGAGTTGAACTTGATGCCGTACGGCGGGTCGATGTAGATGCACTGGACCTTGCCGCGGAGGCCCTCGCGCTCAGCCAGGCTGGCCATGACTTGAAGCGAGTCACCGAGGATCATCCGGTTCGACCAGTTCTGGTCGTGCTGGTAGAACTCCGTCTTGTCGACGCCGGTGGGCATTCCGTTGAAATCGGCGAAGAGGTCCGGAATGACCTCGCCGGATTCCTGTCGGGCCTCGTGGGTCTGGCGCCGAAGGTCGTCGATCAAAGCCTTCGGGTGGACCTTCTCCTGGATGTAGAGCGGTGGGGCCTGGACGACGAGGTCGCTCCAGTCCTGCTCGTCCTTGCCTCGCCAGACGAGCTGGGGATCGAGATCCCGGTTGCGCCGTTCGTAGGCGACCCGCACCGGATCCTGGGCTTCCTTCTCGATCACCGACTGGTATTCGGCCGTCGGGATGTTCTTGCGCGTGGCGTCGGTGCGGGCGTGGCGCAGTGCCTCGACACGCTTTCCCGCCTGCGGCTTTGCTTTTCTGGCCATCGTCACCTCTCCGGTGGACGCATGACGTCGATTGCGTACCCTACGTTCAGGGATTCCCCGAGCCAGCCGGGCGTCAGGGTCTGCGCGTTCAGGTGAAGCCCGTCGGCTTCGTTTCGCGCCCGAAGCACGTTCGCAGGATCGTGGGGTACCTTCGGGGGCAGGAGGAACTCGGGCAGAAGCCGGCCGTCCGGACGCCGGAACTCGAGCTCGCCATTCGATAGTCGGTCGACCTGATAACCCTCTTCATGGACGCAACGGTGATGGCGGCGACAGAGCAGCGCGAGATTCGACAGCGTGGTGGGGCCACCCTGGGCCCAGTGACGAATGTGATGGCCCTGGCCGAAGCGGACGTGGCAACCAGGGAAGCGGCAGCCATGGTCGCGATGCTGGAGTGCCCGTCGCAACGCCGGAGGAATCGTCCGGTTTCGGGCCGCGACTTCTACGACTCGGCCGTCGCGCGCGTGCTGCATCACGACCCGGCTCGCGTCACACGCCAGACGCCGAGACGTTTCCGCGGAAACGTGGGTGCCGTCGTCGAGGACGGACTGGCCGGGCTGATCGGGATCGGCGAGAGCGGGAGCGTCGACGTGAACGACCACCTGGTAGCGCTCGCCGGGCGCGCCGGGATCCATGCCGTGGTGAAGGGCGGTCTCCGCGAGTAGCGCCAACGCGTCGGCCTGCTGCTCGGCGAGTGGCGGCGTTTCCGCGGAAACGTCTTCCGGGATGCTCGGGGTTTCGGCCGCGCGCCTCTGCTGATACAGCTTCTCGCGGGCGGCGACCAGCGCCTGCATGAACAGCGCGCCGACCTCGGGCTCGAGCCGCCCCTTCACGGTCACCATGCCGTCCTCGTCCTGGTATACGTGCAGGGCGCGGCGCTTGTGACGCTCGGCGGTCTCGCGCGCCTCGGCGATCCGGTCCACTCGACGCCAGCCGCGGACCAGCCGCTCGACGTGGTCGGCGGTGCCGGTCCGGGCGAACTTCAGCAGCTGCTCTTCGGTCTCGGGCGTGGCGATGCGGGTGAGCGCTCGCACCTTGGCGTACGACAGCTCACCGTGGGCGAGCGCCTCGGCCAGCCGTGGCAGCGTGCCCAGCGCGCGCGCGACCCGAACTCGTTCGCGGGCGGTGCCGCGATCGAGGCCGACGCGCCAGGAAAGCCACGCGGCGCACGAGCTGAATCCGGTGTTCCAGCCGGCGCGCGCATCGAACTCCCGGATGAGGTGGAGCAGGTGGGCAGTCGCGGCCTCGAGGTGAGCCGACAGCTCGGCGATCTCGTTACCCAGGCGATCAATCGAGAGGTCTTCCATGATGACCCTCCGTTGTTCCTGAGCGACTCTACACCCGGATTTTGGACGGACCGGGAGGGCACGGCGGAGGACGATCGCGACGAGCGGGATGATTTTTGCTGGAAGTGCTTCGCGCAATGCGCCTGCGCCCTTCCACGCGCGGCAGGGACGGGATTCAGCAGCGGTGGTCGACGCGTATCGATGGCTCACGCGAAAACCTGTCAAGTGGAAAGTGCGGCCGGCGTGCCGGCGGTCCGTTCGATCATCTCGTTGAACGCGCTCTCCACCTTCGCCGAGAAGTCGGACTCGATCTGGTAGATTTCGGTCAGCTCGGCGAACGCCCAGCGACCGAGCGTGCCCAGGTTGTTGACGCCGGGCACCCAGTAGGCGTCCATCGTGGACTTCTTCTCCTTGGCGTCCTCGCGGCGGTAGCCCTTGATCTCGACGACCAGGTGAAGAAGATCACGCTCGCCGTGACCGTCGTCCACCAGCACGATGAAGTCGGGCAGGTACCGGCGCGTCTCGGAGCCGTAACGGTACGGCACCTCGAGGCCGAGGTTGTGGTTCTTCACGTACGCCTTCACCCGCGGGTGCGACTCGGCCACCCGGCAAAGCTCAGCCTCCCAGTCGCTGTCGAGCACTACCCAATTCACATGGCAGCGGGTGGGGTCGGTTTTCCAGCGATGCGCCCGCGACGTGTTGAAGCGGACGTGCGCGGTGGAACCGATCGGGTTGTACGGATCGAGTACCGCCTTCACCGGGCGCTTACCCACGAAGGCGGTGGTGATCGCGGCGGTGATGCGGTTGCACGCGATGTCCGCCAGTTCTTGATACATCAGCAGGGCGGGGTGGGTGCCCCCCTTGCAGACCAGATGCTTCTCCAGCCACTGCCGGGTGATGCGCTTGAGCTGGCCGAACAGATGGAGCTTGGGCGCCTCGCCCGCGTCGCGCCACTTGGTGTAGAGCAGGTGCTGCGTGAGGCGGAAGAGCACGGTGGACTGGCGCACGTCCTCCAGGTGCTCGAGCGTAAGATCGACCGCCTCGCCGATGATGCCCTGGTTGCGGGTGATGGACGGGCCAATGAGGTCGGGCGTGAGCACCAGAGTGGAATCGTCGTTGAAGCTTGCGCTCAGCCGCTCCTCCGGAAGCTCCACGCGGTAGCCCACCACGCGCGGGAAGCGGATTTCCAGCGCGTCGCGCTCGGGGCTCACCGCGTGCACCTGGATGGTTTCCCGCGGCGGCTGGGGCGGCGCGACGACGGGCTTCGCGGTGAAGTCGAAGGGCACGCCGAGCACGTCGGCGTACTCGACGTCGAACTTGTTGTCGTCGTTCAGGTGGTAGGACTGGCGGCGCAGGGCGCGGCCGATCACCTGCTCGCAGAGGAGCTGTGTGCCGAACGCGCGTATGCCGAGCACGTGCGTCACCGTGTTGGCGTCCCACCCCTCGGTCAGCATGGCCACGGACACGACGCACCGGATCGAGCCGCCCAGCCGCCCCTCGCGGCCGACCGTGTTCATGGCTTCGCGAAGCAGGTCCTGGTCGTCCAGGCCCTCAGCCTCTCGGCGGTCGCCCGTGCGCTCGACGATCTCGCGGCGGAATCGCTCGATCTCGTCGGCGGCCATGGCGCGGAAATCGTCGTCCAGCGCATCGCCGCTCTCCAGCTGTTCGCTGTCGATCAGCAGCGTGTTGGGACGGGGCAGAGGGTCGCCGTGCTCGTTGAAGTTGCGGAAGAGCGGAAGGTGCCCAGCGTGAAAGCTGCTGGAGCCGTCATCGTGCTGCCGGCGAAAGCCGGAGATAAAGTCGTAGACGAGCTTGGACGTCGATGTGTTGTTGCACACGACGATGAAGCATGGCGGCACGACGATGCCCGCCTCCTTCCACAGCTCGAACGTCTTCTCGTAGTGTCCATAGAGGGCCTGTAGCGCAGTCTGCAGCCGTGTGGGCAGGGCGAGCGGATCGAGGCCCTCGGCTTTGCCGCGGCCTTTCCTCGGCATGTCCTTGCGGATGTTCTCCCACAGATTGCGGAACATCGGCATCTCGCCGCCGGGGATGTTCTCGGCCACGGGCACTCGGGGCAGCTTCACGATGCCGGACTCGATGGCGTCCATGAGCGAGAAGTCGCTCATCGTCCACGGGAACAGCGTGCCCTCGGCGTAGCCGGATCCGCGCAGGAAGAACGGCGTGGCAGACAGATCGATCACACGCTGGAGGCCGAGCTTGCGGTTCACCGCCTCCAGGCCGGAAATCCAGAGGCGAGCCGCTTCGTTGTTGCGCTCGGCCTCCTTGCGGTCGTCGCCCCTGAGGTCGTCCTCGTCCTCGACCGCGGGCTTCTCCCGGTAGCAGTGGTGAGACTCGTCGTTGAGGACGAGGATGTTCTTGAACGCCATAAGCTCCGGCATCACGCGCTGGAGCATCTGGCCTTCGGTCTCGAGCGTGTCCAGCGCCTCCCCCACGCGCCCCTGGAGCAGCGCGCGTCCGCCCTTCGACAGCTCCACCCGCTCGCGCCGCTTGAACGCGTGATAGTTGGTGATCACGATCTTGGTGCGGCGAACGTCGTCCAACATGTCGGTCGGCACCAGCTCACGGTTCGCGTAGTAGCTGTCGGGATCGTTCGGCTGGAGCACGCGCAACCGATCCTTGATCGTGATGCCGGGGGTGACGACGAGAAAGCCTCGGGTGAAACGTCTGCTCTGCGGGCGCCGGGCGGCGTTCACGGTCTGCCAGGCGATGAGCATGGCCATGACCGTCGTCTTGCCGGCGCCGGTGGCCAGCTTGAGCGCGAGCCGCATCAGCTCGGGGTTCGCGTCGTTATTGGCATTGGTGAGGTGTTCGAGGAACCGCTTGCCGCCGCGCTCGTTCGGCGCCACCTCGGTGAGCCAGATCGCGGTCTCGGCCGCCTCGATCTGACAGAAGAACGGGCGGACGCCGCTGAACTGATGGTGCCGCCAGTGCTGGAGGAGCCGCGCGGTCTCGGGCGTCACGCCCCAGGAGCTCGGATTCGGGATCGCCCGCCACTGATCGACATGACGCCGCAGCTCGTTGATGACCGGCGTCGGGTCGTACTGCTGAGCGGTGGTGGACACGCCGGCCCCCTCGTCGAAGACGAGTCGCTCTTGCCCCTTGACCCGCTTTTGCTTCTTCGGCCGCGGGATCGGCGTAATGAATCGTGCCTCGCGCCGTGTCTCGATGATCTCCCCGGTAGGTTGGCCGTCGGCGTCGAGCTCCCAGTGACGAGCGGGATACTCGTATGGGGAATTGAGGATCGGTCGCTCGAAGAAGCTCTCGTCCGTCAAGTCACAGGATTGTTCCGCGCCCAGGGGCCGGCTGTCAACGTCTGAGGCGCACCTCTAGCCGGCGCGGGTACTACCCGCGGACCGGAAGCGCGACCGTCGCCTTGCCGGAGACCACCTTCTCGCCCTTCGGGTTCTCCGCCCAGATCCCGAGGTCGACGGTGTGGACGTCGTCCTTCGACGACTTCGCGAGCACGCGGCCCTTGCAGGTGACCGTGTCCTGCAAGCGGACGAGGGCGAGGAAGCGGACGCCGAGCTTGCGGACGGTGCCGGCGCCCGACCAGTCCGTCACCGACTGAGCCACGAAGCCCATTGAGAGCATGCCGTGGGCGAACACGTCGCCCATCCCGGCGGCCTTGGCGAACTCGTGGTCCTGGTGGATGGGGTTGAAGTCGCCTGACGCGCCGGCGTAGCGCGTGAGCTGGATCTGCTGGATGGGGCCCTTCACCAGATGCGGCAGCTCGTCGCCGACCTGGACGTCCTCGAAGTAAACCTTGCCGTATTTCACAGCCGCACCACCGTGATGCCGCGCATCCTGGCCACGACCTCGTTGTGCTTGTCGGTCATCGCGGTCTCGCGGACCACGAAGCCCATGGGGCCGGTCTTGCCGGTCTTCTCGTACTGGTCGACGATCTTCGAGCGGCACAGATAGGTCTCGCCGGGACGGAGCGGCTCGAAGATCTCGAACTCCTGCTCGCCGTGGAGCAGCCGCGACACGTCGGTGCCGATGTCGCGCAGGAGGTCCACGCTCTCGTCGCGGAACGAGATCGGGAAGGTCGGCGGCGCGATGACGTCGCCCCACTCGGAGGCGCGGCCGACCTCGTCGTCGAGGTACAGGGGGTTCAGGTCGCCGATGGCGCGGGCGAAATCCTTGATGCGCCCGCGCTCGACGGTGACCGCGTACGGCGGATACTCCTTGCCCACGACCCGGTTGAGCTGGATCGGCATCAGCGTCGTCCCTTTCGCATCGCGCGGTTCATGAACTTCTGGATGTCGGCCACGAGGTAGCGCTCGTGACGGCCGTCGGCGACCTTTTCCGTGTCGTCCCACGCCTCGACCGCGAACAGGAAGCGCTTGCCGTCGGTCTCGAGCAGGGTCGCCCTCGCGCGCACGGTCATGCCGGCGGGCGTGGCCGCCAGATGCCGCATCTCGACCATGGTCCCGACGCTGCCGCCGCCGGCCGGGATCTCCGAGCGCAGCACCGCGGCGCCGGCGTTCTCGAGGAGCCCGATCAGGAACGGCGTGGCCAGCACGTGGACGCCGCGGTTGCCCATGGCGTCGGCGGTGACGTCTGGCGTGACGACCAGGCTGACTTCGGCGGTGGCGCCGGGCTGGAGGCTCACGAGCAGCGTTTCTACCGCGGGAACAGCATCAACTGCAAGCCCGCGAAGATCGTCAGCGCCTCCAGGATCATGAGAAAGATCCGGTCGCTCATCCGGTCGAGCAGCCAGCGGCCGGCCCACGCCCCCGCGATCATCGTGCTCCCGAGGAGACCCCCGAGGGCGACCGTGTCCCAGCCGAGCAGCGAGTAGCGCGCGAACGCGATGCCGCGGGTGACGTTCATGCCCAGCGTGCACACCGCCTCGGTCGCGATGAAGCTCCCGCGCCGGAGCCCGTAGGAGAGGAAGAACGGCGCCGTGAGGGGCCCGATGGTGACGACGAGGACCGACAGCAGCCCGAAGACCGCGCCGAGAATCGGCATGTGGGCCAGCCGCACGCGGACGTGGCCCCGCAGCAGCAAGCGGCGGAGCGGGATGGCGAGAATGAGGAAGACGCCGATGAACCGCCCGAGCCACTCCCGCGGCGTCTGGGCGTAGATCATCACCCCGAGCACGGTGGTGGGAATGGCGCCGAGCAGATAGCGGAAGGCCGCGCGACCGTCCAGCTCGTGGCGGCTCCACCACAAGCGCGAAAGATTGCCGAGCAGCATGGTCACCGTGAGGACCGGCGCGGCCGCCTTGATGCCGACCGTCCACGCGAGCACCGGCAGCATGATGATTCCCGCCCCGAACCCGACCACGCCCGCGATGACGGAGGCGAAGAGCGCGGTCGCCAGCAACACGGAGAGACCGATGGGATCGGGCACCGCCGCATGATAGTCGAATCCGCTCGCTCGAACCGACCGAGGGTCGGCGGGCTGCTATACTCGCGCGCCATGGACCGGCGAGCGCTTCGACTCATGGCTCCGTTTCACTCCGTGTTCTACGCGCCGCAGTTCGTGGGCATCCACCGTGGGTTCTTCGCCGAGGAGGGCCTCGACGTCACCACCGAGGCCGCGGGCGGCGGGCGAACGACCGTGAGCGCGCTGCTCGACGGCTCGATCGACATCGGGCTGGGCGGGATCATGCGGAGCCTCGACCTCGCCGACCGCGAGGGGCGGCTCTTGCCCCACTTCGTCGAGGTGAACAGCCGCAACGGGTTCTTCCTGCTCGCGCGCGAGCCGCGGCCGCGCTTCGCGTGGTCGGATCTCGAGGGCCGGGAAGTGATCTCGTTCGCGGAGGCACCGACGCCGTGGCAGTGCATGCTCACGGTGCTGCGAAAGAACGGGGTCGATCCCGCGCGTGTCCGCTTCACGCGAGATCTGCCGACTCCGCAGGCGGTGAAGGAGTTCCGCGCCGGCCGCGGCGATTTCCTCGAGCAGGGCCAGACCGTCACCGAGCAACTGCTGGCCGACGGCGCCGCGTTTCTCGTCGCCTCCATGGGCGACGCGACCGGCCCGGTGCCGTTCTCGTCGTTCATGACCACGCCGGCGTTCCTCGCCCGCGAGCGATCGGTGCTGGAGCGCTTCACGCGCGCGATGTATCGCACCCAGCGCTGGATGGCTCGGGCGCCGGCGCGCGACGTCGCGGCGGCGATCGCGCCGGCGTTTCCGGACGTCGATCCCGTCATCGGTGAGCAGGCGATCGACCGCTATCTTCGCCAGGCCACGTGGGCGCGCGACCCGCTCGTGCGGCGTCCCGGCTACGAATATCTCCAGCGCATCCTCCTCGACGGGGGCTTCATCCAGCGCGAGCACCGCTACGAGGACCTCGTCGACACCGCTATCGCGGAAGCGGCCATGAAGGCGGTCGACGGTGAGTGACGTCGGTGACTTCACGCTGACCACGCTCGCGGAGGCGATCCGCGCCAAGAAGCTGTCCGCGGTCGAGGCGGTGACCGCGTGTCTCGATCGGATCGCGCGACTCGACGACAAGCTCCACGCGTTCATCGCCCTCGACGCCGACGGCGCGCTCGCCGCCGCCCGCGCGCTCGACGCCGAGCTGGCTACCGGCCGTGTGCGGGGACCGTTGCACGGCGTGCCGCTGGCCTACAAGGATCTGTGTCACATCGGGGGGCTGTCGACTTCGTGTGGCACGGCCACGCCCGAGTATTTCCGCTCCGAGGACGAGTGCACCGCGGTGACGCGCCTCGCCGACGCCGGCGCGATCACGCTCGGCAAGCTCAACATGTCCGAGCTGGCCAGCGGCCCGTTCGGCGACAACCCGCACCACGGCGACGTGCAGAACCCGTGGCGCGCGGGTCACGCGCCGGGAGGCTCCAGCAGCGGCTCCGGGGCCGCGGTGGCGGCGGGTCTCGCGTTCGGCGCGCTCGGCACCGACACCGGCGGGTCGATCCGCCTCCCCGCCGCGTGCTGCGGCATCGTCGGTCTCAAGCCGACCTACGGACGCGTGAGCCGCGCCGGCGTGATGGCGCTCTCGTGGTCGCTCGATCACGTGGGGCCGATGACGCGCACGGTGGCCGACGCCGCGTTGATGCTCTCGGTCATGGCCGGCCACGATCCGCGCGACGCGACCTCCAGCCATCGCCCCGTCCCCGCGACCCTCACCCTCGTGGACGGCTCGGTGAGCGGTCTCCGAGTGGGCGTGGCGGAGAACTTCTATTTCGACGGCATCGATCCCGAGATGGACTCGGCGGTCCGCGCGGCGCTCGCCGGGCTCGACGATCTCGGCGCGCGGATCGAGACGCTCACGCTGCCCGATCCCGAAAGCATGGTCAGCATCTCGAACGTCATCGCGCGCTCCGAGGCCGCCGCCATCCACCATCGCGTGCTGCGCGAGCGGCCCCACGAGCTGGGCGCGGCCGTCCGCATGCGCCTGGGCATCGGCCTCGGGATCTCCGCGACGGACTATCTGCAGGCGCTCCGCCTCCGCGCGCGCCTCACCCGCGAGTTCATCGCCGAGGTCTTCGCGCGGGTGGACGTGCTCGTCTTGCCGGTGATCCCGGAGCCCGCGCCGACGCACGCGGCGAACGAAGAGGGCGGGGTGGAGGCCAAGGTCGCGCGGATGGGCCGGTTCTCCCGGCTGACGCGGCCGATCAACGGTCTGGGCTTGCCGGCGCTGTCGGTTCCGTGCGGGCTCTCCCGCGACGGATTGCCGCTCGCGTTCCAGATCGTGGGCCGCCCCTTCGACGAGCCGACGGTCCTGCGTCTGGGCCACGCGTACGAGACCGCCGCCGGCGGCCTCGAACCGCCCCCCCTCGACTAGCCGTCCGCCGAGCTCTCCGCCGTGAGCGAGCCGCGGGGCCTCCTCGGAACGTCGTTCACGGCTCGTCGGTTGGCGTGACGATCCTCAGACCCGAGAGGTGCCCAGCGATGCGATTGAACTCACCGGTGTTGGCGGTGACGATGGACGCGCCGATGCGCCACGCGGTCAGCGCAATGAGGAG
>DATHGT010000305.1:0-8804 GCA_035317605.1 Candidatus Acidiferrum sp.
AGGTGCCCGAGTCCGCCTCAGAGTTGAGCGGTCAGCGAGCAGGAGCGCGGCGCTCCCACCAGAGCAACTCGGCGACGGTGCGAACGCGACGGGCTTCGAGCTCCGGCAGGAGCGAGACGAAGATCCGTCCGGCCGTCAGCGCGTCGCCCTCCGCGGTGTGGCGCGCCACCACCTCGACGCCAAGCCGCTCGGCGATGCGCTCCAGGCTGAAGTCGCGCCACTCCGGGTGCAGTGAGGCGGCGAGCCGACCGGTGTCGACGCTGCGGTTGCCCAGCCGCGGAAGTCCTCGGGCTCGGCGTGCCCGCGTCAGGACCGCGACGTCGAATCCGACGTTGTGACCGACCAGCACCGCGCCCTCGATCACGGGCTCGACATCGCGCAGCACGTGTTCGGGGGGCGGCGCGCCGCGCACCATGCCGTCCGTCAGACCGTGCACCACCGTCGACTCGGGCGGGATCGGCCGTTCCGGATCCACGAGCGTCACGTAGCCCCCGGCGGGGACGCCGTCGAGGAACGGAATCGCGGCCAGCGAGACCATCGCGTCCCGGCGCGGATCGAGGCCGGTCGTTTCCAGGTCGATGGCGACGAAACGCTGCCGGACGGACTCGAGCGAGGGGCTCTCGTCGATCGTCAGCCAAGAGCGCAGCCGGGCGAGTGCGCGTGACACGCGGGGGCTACGGCAGGAAGTCCGTGGCGAACCGTTCGCGAATGGCCCCCTGGACCTTGCGCACGGTCTGGAGCGCATCGCGGAACAGGAGGGCGTCGGCGTGCGAGAGCGCGTCCGGAGCGACGAGATTGTCCGGAGCCTGTCCGCGCTCGAGCTGCTCGAGCTGGCGGCGAAGCCGCAACCGCAACAGGTGCTGGAAGGCGTCGGTGATCTCACCCACGTCGAGCGCCCCCAGGGCGCCGGCCGCTCCGGCGGCGCGGAACCGGTCGACCGTGTTCGTCTCGGCGAGGCCGAGCTGGAGGGCGAGGAGCCGGGCCGCGCCCACCAGCTGCAGACTCCCCCCACCCTTGACGTCGACCGCGCCCGGATGGGTGCCGTCGCGGGGCACCCGCACGTTGCCAAAGATGGTCAGCGGCAGGGGACGTGAGACCACGTCGCGCGCCACGGTCCCGAGGAATCCCCGCCGCTCCGGCGCCTCGCTGCGGGTGAGGCCCGACAGCGTCGCGGCCAGCTCGCGGGCGCCGGCCAGCGGGCGCAGGTCGAAGTAGATCGACGCGTCGAGGACGTGGGTCGGCGAGGAGGTGGTCATCCAGTCGTGGAAATATCCGCGCCACACCGCAAGCGGCTGACACCAGCGTGGGTTTGAGGCCATCGATCCCCCGGGACACGACGGGAACCCGACGCTGACGAGGCCGGCGATCGCCCCTTCGGCGAAGCGCCGGTAGAAGCGCGCCGCGGACTCCGACAGCTCCTCCGGCGGATCGGCGTACACCAATGCGTTGTCCTGATCGGTCCGCAGGGTCTGTTCCCGCCGCGCCTCGCTCCCGAGCGCGATCCAGCACCAGGGCACCGGCGGCGGCGTCTCGCCCGCGACGGCCAGCGTGTCGAGGGTGAGATCGAGGACGCGCAGCACCAGGCGATCGTTCAGCTCGGCCACGATCTGGCCGACGTCGTAGGCGCTGCCTCCGTCGTCGACGAGCTGACGGACCAGCTCGGTGATCCGGCGGGCGAGGCCGGCCAGCGATTCGAGGCTGGCCGCGCGACCGATCTCGCGCGCGAGCGTCACCGGGTGCGTGGTGTCGAACACCAGGACGTGACGGCTCGAGACCACGCCGATGGCCCGCGCGCCGTCGACGACCACGAGATGCCGGATGTGGCGGCGGGTCATCTCGAGGACCGCTTCGAACACGAAGGCGTCACCCGCAATGGTGACGAGCGGCGTCGACATGATCGACGCGGCCTCGACTGTCCTCGGATCACGTCCCTCCGCCACGACCTTGCCCCGCAGATCGCGGTCGGTGACGATGCCCGCGGGGGCGCCGTCGGCGTCGACGACCACCACCGAGCCCACGCCCTCGCGGGACAGTCGGCGGGCCACCTCGACGGCGGACGCCCTCGGCCCGCACGTCACGAGCGGTCGCCTGACGAGATCCCGCACGCGATGCCGGAAGGGCGACAGATCGGGCGACGTCAATGTCAGACGCCGGCCACGAGCGCCGCGGCCCTCGCCTTGATCTCGTCCACGGACTTGCAATCCTTCACGTACTCGACGAACGCTCCGAGCGGCGTGGCCAGCACGCCGCCTTCGGGAGCGCCCGCGGTCAGCTTCGCGAGCGCCGCCTTGCCGTCCGGGCTGTCCAGGTCGCAGGCGAAGACCCGCTGTCCCCCGCCCCACCACTTCGTGGTCTCCACCGTGAGATGGCCGCCTTTGAAGCCGCCCTTGTCGTGATTGACGATGACCTTCTCGCCGCTGTCGAGCGTGATCTGACAGTACGCGCCCGCCTTGGGGTCCGTGACGAAGCGTCCGACCTTGCTCATGGTCGTTCTCCTCTCGCGCGGAACACGGCCCGGACGGCGATGATCGCCGAGCCGATCAGGTTCGTGAGCACCACGAGGACCAGCGAGATCAGCACGATGGTCATGACGGGGGCGGGGATGGCGCCGGCGCCCGCCTCCGGCGGCAGGATGCTCTCCAGCCAGAACACCGGCATCAGGACGGCGGCCGGGGTGACCACGAGCACGGCCGCGAGGGCCAGCCCCGCCCGGCCGAACCGCCGGACGGCGTTCAGTCCCCGATGCCGCGCCTCGGTCCGGATCCACAGCGCCGTGACCAGCGCGAACAGCACGACCAGACACGCGCCGAAGGCGGCCTGGGACAGACGCCGCGCACCGGCCAGGGCGTAGAGCGTGCCGAACAGCACGACGCCGACCACGTTGGTGGCGGCCATCGCGAGCATCCGCGCTCAGCCGGCCCACGCGCGCACGAGCTGCGTGAACAGCGCGCGCACCACCATCCAGAGCGCGAAGTAGACGGCCAGGGCGACCATTCGCACCCGCGGCGCCGGCGTACCCGGCGGCATGAACGACCGGACCGGCCGCGTCAGCGGTCCCGTCACCACCGCGAAGAACCACAGCACGGGGTTGTCCTGATTGACGAGGCGGGCGAAGGCAACGTGCAGCGCGAGATAGACCCACGCCATGAAGAACACGAGCGGGATGATGACGTTGGCCAGCACCAGGAACCGCAGCTCCAGCTCGCCCATGCCGGGATGATAACAGGGGAGGTTCGGAGGGTATCGGGGGGAGCGGGACTCGCTCCCCCCGATGTCGACTCGCCTAATGCACGGGAACCTCGCGGAGGTCCCGCCCGAGCGGATCGCCCTTGGTGCCCTGCCCCGACTTCGGATACCGGACGCTGATGACCAGATCCTGGACCGACTGGGGCGGCGGCGGCGTCAGCAGCGAGACGATCCAGATCGTCAGGAAGCCCGCCGGCAGCCCGAAGATCGCCGACGAGATCGTGGTCGTGCCGAACCACGACAGCCCGTAGAACCGGCTGCCGATCATGTAGAACAGCGTCACGCCGAGACCGACCAGCATCCCGACGTTGGCGCCGATCGCGTTGGCCCGCTTCCACCAGATGCCCATGACCAGCGCGGGGAAGAACGACGCGCCGGCGAGACTGAAGGCCCACGCCACCAGCTCCACGATCAGCGACAGCCGATAGGTGGCGATGTAGGCGGCCACGATGGCGGTGACCACGAGGAGCACCTTGGTGATGGTCAGCCGCTTGACCAGCGAGGCGCTGGGGTCGATGACGTTGTAGTAGAGGTCGTGGGAGATCGCGTTGGCGATGGTCAGCAGCAAGCCGTCGGCGGTGGACAGCGCGGCGGCGAGGCCTCCCGCCATGACCAGACCGGTGATCACGAACGGCAGCCCCGCGATCTCCGGCGTGGCCAGCACCACGAAGTCGCTGGACTTGAGCACGAAGTCCGCCCACTGCACGATGCCGTCACCGTTCTTGTCGACGACTTCGAACAGTCCAGCCGGCTTCCAGAGGTTCACCCAGGCGGGCAGCTCGGTGATCTTGCTGCCCACCAGGCGCGTGTAGAGCGCAAAACGAGCAAAGGCGGCGTACGCGGGCGCCGTGAAGTACAGCATGAAGATGCACAAGAGCGCCCACGCGCAGGTGGTCCGCGCCTGCCTCACCGATGGTGCCGTGTAGTACCGCGTGAGGATGTGCGGCAGCCCCGCCGTGCCCACCATGAGGCAGAAGGTCAGGGCCAGGAAGTTCCACATGCCCGTGCCGGTCGGGACCGTCAGGTAGCGGCCGAACTTGGCGTCGTCGCTCGCGGCCGGGGCGATCGCCTGGCGGGAGGCAATGGTCGCCTGCGCCTTCAGCTTCTCGACGTCGGCCTCGGGGAGGCCGCCCGCCTTGATCTTGGCGTTGGCGGCGTCGGCGTCCTTCTTCCACAACGCGCGCGTTTCCTTCTCCGTCGGATCGCGGGTCACCGCGATGGCGGCCGCGTTGTTGCGCTGCAGGAGCTGGCCGTACGTGAGCTCGGGGATCGGGATCGAGAAGATCGTCCACGACATGTACACGACGGGAACCAGGTAGGAGATGATCAGGATGATGTACTGAGCGACCTGGGTCCAGGTGACCGACTTCATCCCGCCCAGCACCGAGCAGAACAGCACGCCGATCAGGCCGAGGAAAACGCCGACGTTGAAGTCGATGCCGATGAAGCGGGCCACGATGAACCCGACGCCGGTGACCTGGGCGATCAGGTACATCAGCGAGCACGCGATGGCCGCGACCACCCCGATGCAACGCGCCATGTTCCCGCCGTAGCGGGCGCCCAGGAAGTCAGGGATGGTGTAGGCGCCGAACTGGCGCAGATAAGGCCCGAGGAAGACGGCCAGCAGCAGGTAGCCACCCGTCCAGCCCATGACGTAGGCGAGTCCCGAGAAGCCCTGCACCGACAGCGCGCCCGCCATCGAGATGAACGACGCCGCCGACATCCAGTCTGAGCCGGTCGCCATTCCGTTGTAGAAGGCCGGAACGTTCCGGCCCGCCACGTAGTACTGGTCGGGGTTCGACGTCCGCGTGAGCACGCCGATCACGACGTAGATCGCGAGTGACATGGCCATGAACAGCCAGCCGATCATCTGGTTGCTGAAGAGTCCCAGCTTTTCGCCGATGCCGATGAGCACGGTGGTGCCGAGGAACAGGACCGTGTACAGGCCGAAGATCTTGTCGAGGCTCCACATGGCCGCTAGCCCTCCTCGCGGATGCCGAATTCTTCGTCCTTCTTGTTCATGAGCCGGGCGTAGATCGCGATCTCGACCACGAAGATCGCCAGCGATCCCTGGGCCGCCATGTAGTACCCGAGCGGGAAGCCGATGATCGTCCACTGATTGAGCCAGCTCGCCCACAATCCGGAGATCAGGAACGTCACCACGAACCAGATCGAGAGCAGGATCGTGGTGAGCTTGACGTTGTACCGCCAGTACTCGTCTCTCTGTCTCGGCGTCAGATCGGCCATTCGCTCACCCTCCCATGGGTGCCACGCCGCGCGCGCGGGCGCGCCTGGACGTGTCGAGAACACGCATCGGTACCGGGGGTCAGAGCCGCCCGGCGATGGACGTGGAGGCGCGGTGAGAGCGACTAGTGGTCGTCGGAGAGGGCGGAGACTTCGGGAACGGGCGCGTGGGCCCGCCGGACATCGACGAGCCACTCGCTCACGGGGCTCGCATCGCGTCGCGCAAGCGCCTTCGCGGATAGCGCCGGCGAATCCGGAGCGGGGCCTGCGAGAGGCGGCGGTGTGGTGGTGATCGCCATACGGACGACTCGGGGATCACGCGAGCGCTGGACCCCGTCCACCGACTCGTCGGGGTTGAAGTTGAACGCCCCGGGGATGAACGGGCTCGAAAGGTCCAGGGTCACATAGACCAGGAACAGGAAAGTCAGTCGTCGAGCCCTCACGGGCGGTCGGTGGGAGACACGAAACGTGCCAGACACGGCCCGCGCTAAGTGCCTGATTCAACAATGGCGGGCTGACGACTACCAGCCACGTCATTGGTCTCGATACCAAGAGGTCTTGGTATCGAGACCCTGACGCGGCGAGTTACGATCAGGCTCGGCTTCGCGCCGTCTCGATCGCGCCCTCTTCCCAGATGCTGTGCTTGCGTGTCTCCGGCATGAGGAACAGCGCGAGGAGGAACATGATGGCCGGCACGACGATGGGATAGATCAGCGCATATCCCACGCTCCCGGTCGAGAGGTACATCGAGGTCGTGACGATCGGGACCAGACCGCCGCCCCAGCCGTTGCCGATGTGATACGGCACCGACACCGACGTGTAGCGGATGCGCCCGGGGAAGAACTCCGCCAGGAACGCCCCGATCGGGCCGTACGTCATGCCGACGTAGTTGACGAGGATCACCACGATGAGGATCGACATCCCGTAGTTGACGCTGCCGGGATTGGCATACGTGCCGAGCGCCGAGTAGAGCGGGTAGTACGTGAGGGAAGCCAGGGCCATACCGCCCAGGATGATCGGCTTGCGCCCGACCTTGTCCGACAGCCAGCCCCAGAAGATCAGCGAGGGGGCCGCGATCAGCAGCGCGATGCCGACGATGTAGCTGGAGGTCAGCACGTCCAGCTTCTTGACGGTCTGGAGGAAGTAGAGGGCCCAGAACTGCCCGCTGTACCAGACGCAGCCCTGCCCCAGCACGACGATGCTGGCGATGACCACGTACCTGAAGTTGCCGCTCATGAAGGCTTCACGCCAGGGATTCTTGGTGAGCCCGCCCTTTCTCTTGATCTCCTGGAAGATCGGCGTCTCGCCGAGCGAGAGCCGGATCCAGATCGCGATGCCGACCAGAAGGAGCGAGATGATGAACGGCACCCGCCAGCCCCACTCGTTGAAGGCCTCGACGCCCAGGTAGGTCCGGATACCGATGATCGTCGCCAGCGACACGACGATGCCGAGGGTGGGCGACGTTTGCAGCCAGCCGGTGTAGTACCCGCGATGCTCGTCCTCGATGTGCTCGGCGACGTACGTGATGGCGCCGCCGTACTCGCCGCCCAGGCAGAGGCCTTGGATCAGGCGCAGGGCGAAGAGAATGAAGGCGGCGGCGAGGCCGATCGACTGGTAGGTCGGCACGAACCCGATGAGGGCCGTCGCCACGCCCATGCCGGTCAGCGTCACGATGAAGGTGTACTTCCGGCCCACCTTGTCGCCGAGCCAGCCGAAGAGGAACGCCCCCAGCGGTCGGATGAGAAAACCGACGGAGAAGATCGCCACCGTGCTGAGGAAGGCCGCGACCGGGTGGCCCTTCTGGAAGAACTTCACGGCGAGGATGGCGGCCAGGCTTCCAAAAATGTAGAAGTCGTACCACTCGATGATGTTGCCGACGGACGCCGCGATGACGACGCGACGGAGCTCCTTGGGCGCAACGTGCGGTGCCGGCATGACCCTCCCCTGGTGATCGGGTCAGTCGACCCGAAAGTTCGGTCTCGCAGCAACAGGCATGAGCCGTACCAAGCCGAGGGGCTGCCGATCCCCGCGATTTGGTTGATGGCCCCGGGCGGATCCGCAGGGGAAAGGCGGCGCCGGCACCAACACGTCTTGGTGCCGGCGCCCGGTCAGGAGGCGTCCTCGCTCACGGCCGCTTTGCGCAGGCCGTAGCGCGTGAGCTTCTCGGAGAAGTTCTTGGGGTCCATGTCGGCGTGCTTGGCCGCGGCTGTGAGCTTGCCGCCGTGGGCCTCCAGCACGCCGCCGATGTAGGCGCGCTCGAAGTCCTCGACCACCCGCGCCTTGGCGTCGCGAAAGGGCAGCGCGAGGTCGACCTTGGGGCGCTCGGCGTCGCCGGTGAGGAAGCGCTGGACGTCGTCGATGACCTCGCCCTTGGTGACGATGACCGCGCGCTCGATGACGTTCTCCAGCTCGCGCACGTTGCCCGGCCAGGCGTACCGGCTGAGGGCCTGCATGGCGGCGGGGGCGATGCGCGGGATGGGTTTCTTGGTGCGCCGCGCGCTCGCCTCGAGGAAGTGCTGGGCGAGCAGGGCCACGTCGCCGGTCCGCTCGCGAAGCGGCGGCACCCGGACCGGCATGACCGACAACCGATAGAACAGGTCGCGCCGGAACCGGCCGTGCTCGACCTCGGCCTGGAGATCCTTGTTGGTGGTGGCGATGAAGCGCACGTCGATCTCCAGCGACCGGTCGGAACCGATGGGCGTCACCCGCTTGTCCTCGATCACCCGCAAGAGCTTCGATTGCAGGGCGAGCGGCATCTCGCCGATCTCGTCCAGCAGCAGCGTCCCGCCGTTGGCCATCTGGAAGTGGCCGCGCCGGTTCTCGCTGGCGCTGGTGAACGAGCCCTTGCGGAACCCGAACAGCTCGGACTCGAACAGCTCGGCGGGAATGGCCGCGCAGTTCACGGCCACGAAGGGCTTCTCGCGGCGGCCACCGGAGAAATGAATGGAGCGGGCGAGCAGCTCCTTGCCGACGCCGGTCTCGCCGTGGATCAGGACCGTCGTGTCGAGCTCGGCGACCGAGCGCAGCAGCTCGAAGATCTCCTGCATGGCCGCGCTCTGGGTCACGATGTTCTTGAGCGTGAAGCGCTCCTGGTTGCGCCGGAGCGTCGCCCGGCTGGCCGCGCGCAGCTCCTGGAACTCGATGGCGTGGCGGACCACGATGAGCAGCTCCGCCGACTCCAGCGGCTTGACCAGGTAGTCGGCGGCGCCCAACCGAACCGCCTCGACCGCGGACTCGATGGTGCCGTAGGCCGTCATCACGATCACCGCGAGGTCGGGATGCTCGGCGCGCACGCGCCGGACCAGGTCGACGCC
>DATHGT010000306.1:0-10886 GCA_035317605.1 Candidatus Acidiferrum sp.
TGGTCGTCGCGATCGCGACGTGCCAGGCCAGCCGCGGATCGCCGGTGGCGAGCTTCACGGGCCCGAGCACGCCGAACACCATCGCGAACAGCGTGGGCGTGTCGATCCCGAACGGCATCGCGGTGACGTCGTCGCGCCCGGTATCACGCATCAGCCGCACGGCGAGCCGCGTGTAGGCGAGATCGCCCACGAGCACGCCGAGAGCGGTGCCAGGCACCATCTGGTAGAGCACGAGGTCGGCGGGGAACTGGAAGACGCCGATCAGCACGCCGGAGAGGATGACCAGCTGGGTGACGTTGTCGAGGGTGAGCCCGAGAAACCCGTTGAGGTCTCCCGGCCGGATCCAGGCAGGACGCGTGGCCGGCGTCAAGCGGCGGCGGCGCCGAGGTCTCTCACGACCTCACGAACCCGTGCCGCCAGCGTGGCGCACCACTCGAGACTCCCGCGGTTCCGCGCGACGTCCGCGAACTCGAACTCGATCGGCGGCGCGAACCTCTCGCCCAGCCGCACGCGCGCCGCGTACGACTTCCCTTCCCGCGCCTCGCCCGCCTCCAGCTCGACCTCGGCCCGCACGTTCTCCCGCTTGGCATGCGCCGCGAAAAAGTTCTGCAGCCACCGCGCGACCTCGTCGTACGTCCCGCCCGAAAACATGCGTGGATTCTAACAGGCGCGGGGGACCAGCGACTGGTCCCCCGCCGTTCGTCAATGACGCTTGACGGTGCCCGTCAGCACTCGTTGAAGCCGCAGGAGAGACACTTCTTGCAGCCTTCTTCGTAGATGAACGTCGCCTGGCCGCACTCCTTGCAGAGGTCGCCGACGGCCTTCTTGCCGACCAGCGGAAGCTGCCCGGCGCCCTCCGGATTCTTGACCTGGCCGATGTGCTCGGACAGCGTGCGGGCGATCGCGTCGGGGAGCGAGAGGATCTTGCCTGGGCCGAAGCCCGTGGGCTGGCTGCCGCCGATGCGCGAGAGCTGGCTGATGACTTCTTCGAGGCGGCGCTGAGTCGTCAGCGGCGACGGCATCCTCAGCGTGAGCGAGATCAGCCGGCCGAGGGCCTCGGCCACGGCCATCGTGTCGGAGCCGCCCTTGCCGACCTGGAGGAAGACTTCGAACGGGTCGCCGTCGGGCGTCGAGTTGACGGTGATGAACGCGGTGCCGATCGGGGTGCCGATCCGATAGGTGGTGCCGGTCAGGCTGTGGGGCCGCGGCTTGATCACGATCGGGCCGGACGGCGCGGCCGGGGCCGCCGCTTCGGCCTTGTCCTTCTTGGCACCGACGCCGATGTTGAGCACCTGCTCGCCCTTGCAGCCGTCGCGGAAGACCGTGATGCCGAGGCAGCCGAGCTGCCAGGCGAGCTGGTAGGCGTGGGCGACCTCGGCCTCGGTGGCGTCGTTCGGCAGGTTGATGGTCTTCGACACGCCATTGTCGGTCGACTTCTGGAACGCAGCCTGGTGCTTGACGTGCCACTCGAAGCCGATGTCGTGGGCGGTCCGGAACACCCGCTCGGCCTCGGCCGGCACGCCGGGGATGTCGTGCAGGGTCCCGCGCCGGGCGATCTCGGCCATCAGCGCGTCCGAGAAGAACCCACCGTCGCGGGCGAGCTTCTCGAAGGTCTCGTTCACGAACGTCAGCACGCGCTCGCCGTCGTTCTGCTTGACCCGATGCTCGAAGGCCAGCGCGAAGATCGGCTCGACCCCGGACGAGCAACCCGCGATCATCGAGATCGTCCCGGTGGGGGCGATGGTGGTCACGGTCGAGTTCCGAAGCGGCCGCCCGGTCTTGTAGATCGAGTGGCTCCAGTTCGGGAACGGCCCGCGCTCCTCGGCGAGCTTGGTCGACTGGTCGTGGGCCTTCTCGTTGACGAACGCCATGAGCCGACCACCGAGCTCGACCGCCTCGTCGCTGTCATACGGAATGCCGAGCATGAACAGCAGATCGGCCCAGCCCATGATGCCGAGCCCGATCCGCCGATTGGCCTTCACGGTGGCGTCGATCTCGGGCAGCGGATACGGGTTCATCTCGATCACGTCGTCGAGGAACCGCACGGCCAGCCGGATCACCCGCTCCATCTCGTCCCAGTCGACGCTCCACTCCCCACCCTCGCTCCGCCGCGCGAACTTGGACACGTTCAGCGATCCCAGATTGCACGCCTCGTTCGGCAGCAGCGGCTGTTCGCCACACGGGTTGGTTGCCTCGATCATGCCGATCGACGGCGTGGGGTTGGCGGGGCTCTTGTTGATGCGATCGATGAAGACCATGCCAGGGTCGCCCGTCCGCCAGGCGGCACGGACGATGCGGTCGAAGACCTCGCGCGCCCAGAGACGCTGCGTCGCCTTGCCGGTGTGCGGGTTAATGAGGTCGTACTCCTCGCCGCGCTCGAGCGCATCCATGAACGCGTCGGTGGCCGCCACCGAGATATTGAAGTTGGTAATGCCGCCGTCGAGCTTGCATTCGATGAACTCGAGGATGTCCGGGTGGTCGACCTTCAGGATTCCCATGTTCGCGCCGCGACGGGTCCCACCCTGCTTCACGGCTTCGGTCGCGCTGTTGAAAACACGCAGGAACGACACGGGACCGGAGGCCCGGCCTCCGGTCGACTTCACGATGTCGTCTTTCGGTCGTAGGCGCGAGAACGCGAAACCCGTGCCTCCACCCGACTTATGAATTATAGCCGCCGCTTTAACCGAGTCGAAAATCTCGTCCATCGAGTCGCCGATGGGCAGCACGTAGCAGGCGGAATACTGGAGCCCGTTGCCCTTGCCCGCGTTCATCAATGTGGGCGAGTTGGGCAGGAACGTGTTGTCGGTCATGATCTCGTAGAAGGCCTCGGCGATCTCGCGCACCGCGGCCTGGCTGCGCCCGTAGCGGGCCTCGCCGGCGGCGATGGCCAGGGCCACGCGCCAGCACATCTCCTCGGGAGTCTCGACGACCTCCCCGTCCTTGCGCGTGAGATATCGCTCCCGCAGAACGCGCAGTGCAGGCTCGGTCCACGTGCCGACCTTCGACGGACGAGTTTCCGACAACATAATGCCAATCTCCTCTCTCAGGCGCTTCGCGGGGTCTGCCCTGCGGTGTGCCGTGCGCCGTACCGGCTCGGCGAGAGGCTGCCAGGCCCCTCGACCCAGTGTACCCCAGTCCTCACCACATCTTGTGGTGTGCGGGACGTTATCACGCAGAATGTAGGGCTCGTCAACAAAAAACGTAGTCGTCCGCTTCACAAACCAAAATGAGGGCTTAAGGCCGGTGGATAACTGCGCGGTCTGTGGATGACGGCGTTGCGCGCGGCGTCAAGTGCTAGCGGGCCCGCAACGCCCCCTTCTTCAGAAAAGCACGCTGACCTTATCCGTCGGTGGGATCCCGCGCCGGGGGCGAGCAGGCGTTGATACGTCGTGAGGACGCATCAACCCTTCCTGCCCGCCCGTGTCGGGAACCGCTTACGCGCGCCGGGCGATCATCCGGTAGATGAACAACACGATCATCGCCCCGACCACCGCCATGATGAAGCCCGCCGGCTCTCCGGGCCGATAGAAGTTCAGCGCCCGTCCGAGCCAGCCGCCGACCAGAGCGCCGACGATCCCGAGCACGACGGTCAGGATGAAACCGCCGGGATCTCGGCCCGGCATCAGGAACTTGGCGATCACTCCGACGACGAGCCCGAATACGATCCAGAGAATGATGTCCATTGTCCGCTCCTTTCAGGTCCGATCCATCACGCCTACCGACCGCGTCTAGGCGACCCGCTGCTTGGCTGAGCGCTCGCGTTTCGAGATCCCGGGCCATGCAGTGTCTCCTGCCCCAGTCAGAGAGCGAGTCCCGTGCCAACACGAGGCCCGCTCGGTTGACCCGACGCCGGCCGCTCCGCGTCGGAGCCTCGTGATATTCTCTGGCGCAGCACACGATCGGCGAGCAGGAGTCGTCGAACCTCAAGGAGACTCGATGAGGACCGCTTTCGCGGTGGTCGCGCTCGTTCTGGCCTGCGCCCTCGCCGCTCACGCCCAGATGACCCAGACCCCGCCGCCGTCGACTGCGCCACCAGCGACAGCGCCGCCGTCGACTGCGCCACCCGCGACCGCCGCTCCGCCCGCTCCCCTGCCGGTCGTGGCGCCGCCGGGAGCGGCGCAGATCGCGGGACGATTGCTGGGTCTCGACGAGGCCGTGGCCATCGGGCTCGCGGGCCAGCCTCAGATCCAGGCGCGATTCTTCGACTACGCGGCGGCGCGTCATCGGGTGACCCAGGCGCTCGCGCCGATGCTGCCGCAGATCACGGGCACGGCGTCCGCATCGCGCGTCTCGCAGACCACGCTGTCGACGTCGTCGACGACCGGGGCCACCGTGCCGATCAAGATCGACCGCCAGCCGAGCGACACCTTCCTCGCGCAGGTCTCGCTCTCCCAGCTCCTCTTCGACTTCGGCAAGACGCTGGCGGCGACCGACGCCGCGCGGAAGCTCGCCAGCGTCGCGCTGGAGAACGTCGAGCTGCAGCGCCAGCTCATCGCGCTGGCCGTTCGCGAGGCCTACACCAACATGAACCTGTCGAAGCGGCTGATCGCCACGGCCCAGCAGTCGTTCGACCGCGCCGGGCTCAACCTGCGCTCGGCGCGCGGGTTCTTCGACGTGGGCACGCGCCCGAAGTCCGACGTCGTGCGCGCCGAGGTCGACGTGGCCAACGCGCGGGTCGACATCATCCGGGCCCGCAACGCCGAGCGGCTGGCCCGCGCCGCGCTCAACACCGCCATGGGCATCGACATCGACATTCAGACGCAGGTGCAGGACAACCTGGTCTACGAGCCCATCCAGTTCGATCGCGCTCTGCAGCGCGCCGAGGCGCTGCGCCAGCGTCCGGAGAACCGCCAGTCCAAGCTCCAGGTGGAAGTGTCCGAGGCCCAGGAGCGCCTGGCCTTCCGGAACTTCTTTCCGAACCTGAGCGCGGTGGCCGCGTACGGGGGCACCCGCACCGAGCTGAATCCCAATTGGTCGGTCGGTCTCACCTTCTCTTGGACCATGTTCGACGGCGGCGGCCTGGTCGGCAGGTATCAGGAGTCCCAGGCGAACCTGGACGCCTCGCGCGCCCGGCTCAAGGCCTCCGAGCTCGACATCATCCAGAACGTCGAGCAGGCGGAGATCAGCGCCGAGGAAGCCCAGGAGCGCATCCAGGCCACGCAGGCCGCGGTGGCCTCGGCCGAGGAGAACTTCCGGCTGTCCCAGGGACGATTCGACGCGGGCGTGGGGACGATCCTCGAGCTGACCGACGCCCAGCTCGCCCTCACCCAGGCGCAGAACACCGAGTCCCAGGCGCTGTCGGACTTCCGGATCGCGCTCTACCGGCTCGATAGGGCACTCGGCCGAAGGTAAATTCACGTCGTCGGTACGTCGTCTAAGTCTGTGATGAAGCGTGTTCTGTCGCTGGTGCTCGTCGTCATCGTGGTCGCCGCCGCGGTCTGGGGCTATCTCTACGCGCAGAGCCGGGGCAGCGCGCCCAAGTATCGGACGGCCCGGGTCGAGCGTGGGCCGCTCACGTCGGCGGTCTCCGCGACAGGCAACCTCAACGCGGTCATCACCGTGCAGGTCGGCAGCCAGGTCTCGGGACAGGTCGCCGAGCTCATGGCCGACTTCAACTCGGTCGTCAAGAAGAACCAGATCGTCGCGCGCATCGATCCCGCGCTCTTCGAGGCCAAGGTCAACCAGGCCAAGGCCGACGTCGATTCCGCCCAGGCCAACGTCCTCAACCAGCAGGCGCAGGTCGAGCGCGCGCGGGCCGACGTCGAGAACGCGCGGGCCGCGCTGGCCGAGGCCAAGGCCAACACCGCCAAGTCCCAGGTGACCCTCGTCGACAGCCGGCGCGACTTCGATCGCAAGACCGAGCTGTTCCGTCGCGATCTGATCGCCAAGAGCGACCTCGATTCCTCGCAAGCTACCCACGATTCGTCTGCCGCGGTGCTCGACGCCTCGCGCGCCAAGGAGCAGTCGCTCGTCGCCGCCATCGGCTCGGCCGACGCGCAGCTCAAGGTCGCCCAGGCCATGCTCGAATCCGCCCGCGCCCAGGTCAAGCAGAAGAAGGCCGCGCTCGACCAGGCGCAGATCGACCTCGATCACACGACCATCCGCGCTCCCGTCGACGGCGTGGTGGTCTCGCGCGCGGTCGACGTCGGGCAGACCGTGGCGGCGAGCCTCGCGGCGCCCACCCTCTTCACGATCGCCCAGGACCTCACCAAGATGCAGGTCGAGACCAGCGTCGACGAGGCCGACATCGGCAAGATCCGGCTCGACGCGCCGGTCACCTTCACGGTCGACGCGTTCTCGGGCCGCACCTTCACCGGCGAGGTCACGCAGATCCGCAAGGCCGCCCTGGTCGTCCAGAACGTGGTCACCTATACGGTCGTGGTCGGGGTGGGCAACCCCGAGGGCAAGCTCCTGCCGGGAATGACCGCCAACGTCAAGCTCGTGGTCTCCGAGAAACCGAACGTGTTGAAAGTGTCCAACGCCGCGCTTCGATTCCGGCCGCCCGGCGCCGACGCCGGCCCGTCCGGGCCTTCGGGCGGCGCCACCGCGCGCGGCGGCCAGTCCCTCGGGGGCGGCGCGCCCGCCGAGGGTCGCGGCGAAGGCGGTCGCGAGGGCGGCCGGCGGCCCTCGCTCGAGGAGATCCGCGAGCGGCTGGTCAAGCAGCTCGCCCTCACCCCGCCGCAACAGGCCAAGCTCGAGCCCATCCTCCAGGAGAGCCGACAGCAGATGATGGGACTGCGCGAGCTGCCGGAGGGGGAGCGTCGGGCCAAGGCACAAAAGATCCGCGAGGCCTCGCGGGTGCAGATCCGCGCGCTGCTCACGCCGGAGCAGCAGGCGAAGTACGACGAGATGACCCCGGCCCCGGCCCAGGCCGGCGGCGAGGTGGCCACGCCCGGTCGCGTGTACGTCCTCGACGCCGAGGGCAAGCCGAAGGCCGTCAACGTCACCCTCGGCATCAGCGACGGCAGCTCCACCGAGGTGGTGCGCGGCGAGCTGAAGGAAGGCCAGGAGATCGTCGCGGGACTCAGCGGCGGCGGAAAGCCGGGCACGCCAGGCGGTCCGAAGCTCAAGCTCTGACGATGGTCATCGTCACCGACAACCTGACCAAGGATTACCACCTCGGGCCCCACGTGGTCCACGCCCTGCGCGGGGTGTCGGTGTCGGTGGAGCGCGGCGAGTTCCTGGCCGTCATGGGTCCCTCGGGCTCCGGCAAATCGACGTTCATGAACCTGCTCGGCTGTCTGGACACGTCGACCGAGGGCCGCTATCTGATCGACGGCGAGGACGTCGCCGGCCTCGACCGCGACGCGCTGGCCAAGATCCGCAGCCGCAAGATCGGCTTCGTGTTCCAGACGTTCAATCTGCTGCCGCGGGTGAATGCGCTCGAGAACGTCGAGCTGCCCCTGCTCTACGCCAACGTGGCCGCGCGCGAGCGGCGCGAGCGCGCGCGACGCCGGCTGGCCGCGGTCGGCCTGGCCGACCGCGAGCATCACCAGCCGAGCCAGCTCTCGGGCGGCCAGCAACAGCGCGTGGCCATCGCGCGCGCCCTGGTCAACGATCCCACCGTGATCCTGGCCGACGAGCCCACCGGCGCCCTCGACACCCGCACCAGTCTGGAGATCCTCGCCCTGCTCCAGGGCCTCAACCGCGAGGGCATGACGATCGTGGTGGTCACCCACGAGGCCGACGTGGCCGCCCACGCCGGGCGCGTCCTGAGCTTTCGCGACGGCCGCATGGTGCGTGACGAGCGCGTCGCCGCGCCCCGCGACGCGGCCGCCTCGCTGGCCGAGCTGCCGCGCGACGCCGAGCGCGACGCCGAGGAGGCCGTGGCGTGAATCCGCTCCAGAGCGCCCGCGTCGCCCTCCGCGCCCTTCGCGTCAACAAGCTGCGCAGCATCTTGACCATGCTCGGCATCATCATCGGCGTGGGCGCGGTCATCGCGATGGTGGGCGTGGGCTCGGGCGCCCAGGCCCGGGTGGCCGAGCAGATCCAGAGCCTCGGCTCGAATCTCATCATCGTGCTCTCGGGCAGCACCAACACCAGCGGCATCCGGCTCGGCCAGGGCAGCCGGCTCAGCATCACCGAGGAGGACGCGGCGGCCATCGCCCGCGAGGTCCCCGCGGTGCAGGCCACCGCGCCCTCGATGCGCGGCAACGCCCAGGTCGTCTACGGCAACCTGAACTGGGCGACGGGGATCCAGGGCGTGACGCCCGATTACTCTGAGGTCCGCGAGTGGGCGGTGATCAGCGGCCGCTTCGTCACCAGCGAGGACATGGCCGGGGCCACCAAGGTGGCGCTGCTCGGCCAGACCACCGCCGAGAACCTGTTCGGCGAATCCGACCCGCTTGGTCAGGTCGTCCGCATCAAGAAAGTCCCCTTCACCGTCGTCGGCATCCTCGACCGCAAGGGACAGAACTCCTGGGGACAGGATCAGGACGACATCGTGCTCATCCCGCTGTCGACGGCCAAGAAGAAGGTCCTCGGGGTGAGCCAGGCCAACGCGCGCTCGGTGGGGTCGATCTCGGTGAAGGTCCGCGCGGGCGAGGACATGATCGCGGCCCAGGAGCAGATGCGCGAGCTGCTCCGCCAGCGCCATCGCCTCCAGCCCTACCAGGAGGACGACTTCACGCTGCGCAATCTCTCGGAGATCCTCCAGACCCAGGAGGAATCGTCGAAGGTCATGACGTACCTGCTCGCGGCCATCGCCTCGGTCTCGCTGCTGGTCGGCGGCATCGGCATCATGAACATCATGCTGGTGTCGGTCACCGAGCGGACGCGCGAGATCGGGCTGCGCATGGCCGTGGGCGCGCGCGGTCGCGACATCCTCATGCAGTTCCTGGTGGAGGCGGTCACGCTCTCGCTGATCGGCGGCGTCATCGGCATCGTGCTCGGAGTCGGCGGCTCCCAGGCCATCAGCCGCTTCGCGGAGTGGCGCACGCAGGTGCCGCCCGGGTCGATCGCGATGGCCTTCGGCTTCGCGGCCTGCGTCGGCGTCTTCTTCGGCTTCTATCCAGCCCGCAAAGCCGCCCGCCTGGACCCAATCGAAGCTCTTCGTTACGAGTGAGTGAAGCGCGACTTGAGCCCCGCTTCCCCGTCACTGGGGAAATCGCAAGGCGACTACCACAACGGAATCACCCCAATGCACCGGAATGCATACACGCCTCTGGTATGTTCTACCGGCGATGGCACGACCAAAACGCGCGCGGCGCGCTGAGAAGCGCAACCCAGCGCAGCGAGGCCCGACCAAGCGTCCGTCGGCGAAGCGCGCTCCCGCGAAACGGAGTCCTACGAGGCGATCTCCGGCGAAACGCGCTCCCGAGAAGCGGAGTCCGACGGAACGCGCTCTGGCGAAGCGCGCTCCCGCGAAGCCCCGTCCGACGAAACGCGCTGCCGCAACACCGCCTGCGCTGGAGCCGACACCGCCCCGCGCAACGGCTGCCGCTCAGACGGAGTCACCGCCTCCGTCTCCGGCGGAAACCTCTCTGCTCGGCCTCGCCCGCGCGCTCACCGAGGAGATGTCGTCGGAATCCTCGCCACGCGCCGCGGTGACGTCAGCCCTCGACATGCTCGCGGGCGCGTTCGAAGCGGACGCGCCGCTGCCACGCGCGCTTGCCCACGCGCGGAGCGCCGGGCTTCGTGACCACACGCGCGCGCTCGCCCTGGCATGGGCGCGCGAGCAGCTGCGCTTGAGCCTGGGCGAGATCCTCGCGCGCGCCGCTGCCGCCGGCGAGGTGCGCGTCACGCTCTCCGCCGACTCGCTTGCCTGGCTCGTCCTCGCCGGCTGCGAAGCGCTGGCCGATGAGCCGCGCGGGGCGGCGCCCGACCGCCTCAGACTGCTGGCGGAGTGGTTGACCGGCGGCTGAGCGCCTCCAGGCGCGGGCGCACCTCGCGCGCGAACGCCTCGAGCATCACCGTACGCCGAGACCGATGACCCCCGCCCGCCCCTCCGGTAGCATCCTGCGCCCATGGCCAAGCGCAGCAGTTTCAAACTGAACTATAGCCTTGTAAAATCATCGCGGCAGCTGATTGAAGGAGGGCGAGAAAATGTGGACGAAACTCGGTGAGCGAGATCTGGAAAAGACGCGTCTGCTCGCACTCGCGGTCGTCGCCTCCCTCACGCTCTGTTCGCTTGACGCAGCCGCCGGTGACAGCCGGCCAGAGCGGCACTCCGATAGTTCATTCGCCACCATCTGCTTCAAGGACGAGCGCAACATCACGTATGGGGTGACCATTGCCGTGGTCCTCGGCCAAACCGCCCTGGTCCTCATCACAAGGGTTCCACCGATGTCAGCCCTCATCCAGCGACCCACTCCAGAGTTCTTAGTTGGGGGTGCCTATCTCAGGGGCGATGGGAAGGCGTCGGTCAATGCCAGTGGCCCCGGGTCCGGCATCGCATTGCTTCTTGATCCCCCGAACTTCAACTCGGGCGGTGGCAACGAGTTTCTCCCGGCGACCGGCGGGTTTCCCGGAGCCATCTCTTCGATGACCTTTACCCCGGCGCCGTGCCTGGATCCTTTACCGTGAGCCAAGGCCACCCCGACGGATCTCCGCTCCGTAGTTGAACCCGCGACCTCTGGATTGACAGCCCACGCGTCCGCGGATACGGTCGCGGCGTGCCGGTTTCGTCTCCGCGCGTGACCGTCGGCCGCCGCCCCGCACCGGGTCCTTTCCCCATCGCCGAGGCCATCCGTCGGCTTCGGCGGACGCGCTCGCGGTGGAACCCGACCGTGCTCACGCTGGTGGCCATGGAGAACGGCGATCCGTTCCGGGTGCTCATCGCGTGCATCCTGTCGCTGCGCACCCAGGACACCACCACCGGGCCGGCGGCGGCACGGCTGTTCGCGCTGGCCGACGATCCCGCGGCGATGCTGCGCCTGTCACCCGAG
>DATHGT010000307.1:0-26253 GCA_035317605.1 Candidatus Acidiferrum sp.
CCGGCCGCCGCCGCGCGCCGCGCGCCCGAGCTGAGGCTCTCCAGCCATGACCCTGGGCGGACAGACGCCGTGTCAAACCGTGGGGCGCGGACAGATGACGTGTCAAAACCCGAGCGGACAGATCACTTGCTAACAACAGACGGCGATCGCCCTGGTAGTGCGTTAGTAAAGTCAAAGCGCTGCACTACCCCTCACTGTCATCGTGTGTGCCTCCGCCCTGATCGGGAGTGATGGCCGGGGTCGACCTACGGACGGTGCAAAAGTGTGCGGGTGGCAATCCTTGGCGATGATGACGAAGTACGCGCACCTGGCGCCGGCGCATCGCCTGGCCGCGGTCGAAGCGATCGTGCGACCGGCGCCCGCTGTGGAACTTCACCGCAACTTCACCGGGCAGATCAGACGGAGCCGGCGACGAGCGCTGAGTAGTGGTGCGCCCTGAGGGAATCGAACCCCCGACCTTCGGATTCGTAGTCCGACGCTCTATCCAACTGAGCTAAGGGCGCATGGCGGAGAGGCAGGGATTCGAACCCTGGACAGAGCTTTTGACCCTGTAACCGCTTAGCAGGCGGCTGCCTTCGGCCGACTCGGCCACCTCTCCGGTAAGACAGCCCACGTAGTATACACGGGCCGCCGGGCCTCATGAGCCACCGGGAGCCGGGGACGACGGCCCCGCGGGCGCGGGCCCGCGGGGCGTGAAGAGAAGTAGCTCAGGCGACGCGGGCGGCGGCGCGGACGGACAGATGATCCACGATCTCGAAGTCCGAGCGGATGCGCATCGCCTCCGCTCGCGCGATGCGCTCCACCGCGAAGCGCTGGTTGTTGTCGTAGACCTCACCGGTCAGCTCGATCGTGACCGGTGTGCCGCTCCACAACGGCGCGTGGGCGGTGGCGGCCACGGGCAGGCCGAAGAGGTTCGGGTCCCGCAGCAGCGCGTCGGAGATCTGGGCTTGCAGGTGGACGGCCTCCATCTCGCGCTTGCCGCGCAGGTCGTAGATCTTCACGAGCGCGCCGATCACCACCAGGAGTCCGAACACGAGCACCGCCGCGACGGCCCACCCGCCGCTGCCCACGTCAGCGCCGGGGGCGCCGGGAGCCCCTGCTATGGGTGGCGGCATGGGCGTGGCCTGGGCCCAGGCGGCGGCGGCCGCCACGCCGTTGATCAGGAGCGCCGTCACCATCGTGAACGCGGCTCGGACGTTCTGCGCTGATGCCATGTGGCACCTCCTTGGGCGGGCGCCGGGCCCCGCCCTCCGGAAACGAGGATCGAGCAACCGAGGTGCCACTGGGACGCCCGAGGGTAATTTCGTCATTGGGCAGAGAAAGATTTTTCTCCTCTCACCAAGTCGCGACGTGCGACCCGCTCAACCGCCCCTGATTTCGCGACGTTGACGCACGGTGGCCGGCATTCTTCTTGCGGCGCCATCCGGCGTGGTGCTCAATCCCGAAACGAATCGGACCGCGCGGACACATCCGCCCCGCGCGACGTATCGCGTCCAGTTCCACCGCGGGTTCACCTTCGACGACGCCGTGAACGTCGCGGGCTATCTGGCCGACCTCGGGATCAGTCACCTCTATAGCTCTCCGTACCTGCAGGCCGTTCCGGGCAGTACCCACGGCTACGACGTGATCGACCACGGGCGGGTGAACGAGGAGCTGGGCGGGGCCGAAGGCCACACGCGTCTCTGCTTCACGCTGGCCCGCCACGGCCTCGGCCAGATCCTCGACGTGGTGCCGAACCACATGGCCATCGCCGCGCGCGGCAACGCGTGGTGGTGGGACGTGCTCGAGAACGGGCCGTCGAGCCGCTACGCGTCGTACTTCGACGTCGACTGGGATCCGCCGGAGAGCCGGCTGCGCAACACCGTGCTGCTGCCAGTGCTGGGCGAGCACTACGGGCGGGCGCTGGAAGCCGGCGCGTTCCGCCTCCACCGCGAGGGCGCCGCGTTCTCGCTGACCTATCACGAGCACGCGTTCCCGGTGTCTCCGCCGTCGCTCGACGAGCCGCTCGGCACCGCGGCCATGCGCGTGCGCTCGGACACGCTCGCTTTCATCGCCGACGCGCTGGGTCACCTGCCGCTGTCGACGGCCACGGACTGGCTCAGCGTGCAGCAGCGCCATCGCGACAAGGAAGTGCTGCGCCAGCTCCTCGAACGGCTGCTGCGCGAGGAGCCGGAGGTCGCGGCCGCGGTCACCCGCGTGGTCGACGAGATCAACGCCAGCCCCGACGCGCTGGACGCGCTGCTCGAGCAGCAGAACTACCGGCTCGCGTTCTGGCGGACGGCCGGCCGCGACCTCGGGTACCGCCGCTTCTTCGACATCAACTCGCTGGTGGGTCTGCGCACCGAGGAAGACCGCGTCTTCACCGACACTCACGCCCTCGTGCTGCGCTGGCTCGGCGACGGCATGCTCGACGGTCTCAGGATCGATCACCCGGACGGTCTGCGCGATCCCGAGCACTATCTCCGGCGGCTCCACAACGCGACCCCAACCGCGTGGACCGTGGTAGAGAAGATCCTGGAGCCGGGCGAGCGGCTGCGCGAGTCGTGGGTGGTGGCGGGCACGACCGGCTACGACTTCCTGAATCGGGTCGGCGGGCTCTTCGTCGATCCCGACGGCGAGAAAGCGCTCACCGGCTTCTACGCCGACTTCACCGGCGAGCCCACCGACTTCGCGGCCGTCGCGCGGCAGAAGAAGCACCTGGTCATGCGCGAGGTGCTGGGCAGCGACGTGAACCGGCTCACCGCGCTCTTCCTCACGGTGTGCGAGCGCCACCGCCGCCACCGCGACTACACGCGCCACGAGCTGCACGAGGTGCTGCGCGAGGTGATCGCGTGGTTCCCGGTGTATCGCACGTACATGCGGGCGAGCAACGGTGAGATCCACGAGGACGACGCGCGCTACGTCGGCGAGGCCATCGAGGCGGCCAAGGCCGCGCGGCCCGACCTCGACGCCGAGCTGTTCGATTTCTTCCGCGACCTGCTGCTGCTGCGATTGCCGGGCTCCGACGAGAACGAGCTGGTGATGCGCTTCCAGCAGCTCACGGGTCCGGTCATGGCCAAGGGCGTGGAGGACACCGCGTTCTACAACTTCAACCGGCTCGTCGCCCTCAACGAGGTCGGCGGCGATCCCGGCCGCTTCGGCGTATCGGTCGAGGAGTTCCACCGCGAGAGCGCCGAGGCGCAGGCGCGCTGGCCGCGCACGATGCTCGCCACCTCGACCCACGACACCAAGCGCGGCGAGGACGTGCGCGCCCGTCTGGCCTTGCTCTCGGAGATTCCGGAGCGATGGAGCGCCGCGGTGCAACGCTGGGGCGCGATCAACGAGTCCCATCGTCGCGGCGAGTGGCCCGATCGCAACGCGGAGTATCTCCTCTACCAGACGCTGGTCGGCGCGTGGCCCATCCAGACCGACCGCGTGATCGCGTACATGCAGAAGGCCGCGCGCGAGGCCAAGGCGCACACGTCGTGGACCGACCCGCGTGCCGCCTACGAGGACGCGCTGCGTGGTTTCATCACCGACCTGCTCGCCGACCGGCGTTTCGTCGCCGACCTCGAGGCGTTCGTGGCCCCGCTGGTGGAGCCGGGAAGGATCAACTCGCTCGCTCAGACGCTGGTCAAGCTCACCGCCCCCGGCGTGCCCGACCTCTATCAGGGCACCGAGCTGTGGACGCTGACGCTGGTCGATCCCGACAACCGCGCGCCGGTGGACTACGCGCTGCGCCGCCGGCTGCTCGACGAGCTGGACGACGCCTCGCCGGAAGACGTCTGGCGGCGCATCGACGAAGGACTGCCCAAGCTCTGGACCATCCGTCAGACGCTCGGACTGCGGCGCCGTCGCCCCGAGCTGTTCGGCGCGCAGGGCGACTACCGGTCACTCGAGGCGCGCGGCGCCCGCGCGCGTCACGCCGTGGTGTTCATGCGTGGGGACGCGGCCATCACCGTCGCCCCGCGGTTCGTCATCGGCCTCGGCGGCGACTGGGGCGACACCGTACTCGAGGTGCCCGACGGCCGGTGGCGCAACGAGCTGACCGGCGACGTGGTGAGCGGCGGCGCGATCAGGCTGGGCGATCTGCTGCGACGTTTCCCCGTGGCGTTGCTTGCGAGAGAAGAACCCGCCGTCTGAACCCCGCGCGGGCGGGGTTTAGAATCCGTTGAGCCGATGACGACCGACGCCTGGGGCATCACCGACGGATTCCACGACCTCGCCGGCGAGTGGCATCCGACCAGCGACGAGGCGCGTGCGGCGATTCGCGCGAGCATGGGCGAGGCGGTCGCCGCCCCAGCCGCGCGCGTGGTTCGTGAGGGCGCGGCCGACGAGATCGACGGCGCCGCGGAGTTGACGCTGGAGGACGGCTCGGTCCTCCGCGCGACCGATCGCCTGCCGCCGGATCTTCCTCCGGGCTATCACCGCCTGCGCAGGCTGCGCGACGATCACCAGGTCACGCTCATCGTCGCGCCCCACCGTTGCCATCTGCCGGACGGCTTGAGGCTCTGGGGATGGGCGGCGCAGCTCTACGCGGCGCGCTCGCGGGAGAGCTGGGGGATCGGCGACCTGGCCGACCTGCGCCGGCTCGCGCAGTGGTCCTCGACGCTCGGCGCCGGCATGCTGCTGATCAATCCGCTCGCGGCGCCGACTCCGGCCGCGCCGCTCCAACCCAGCCCGTACTATCCCAGCAGCCGGCGCTTCCGGAATCCTCTCTTTCTTCGAGTCGAGGAGGTTCCGGGCGCCGAGCGCGCGCGCATCGATCTGGAGCGCCTCGCCGAGGCGGGACGCGCGCTCAACGACACCCGGCGCATCGACCGCGACGCGGTGTGGAAGCTGAAGTCCGAGGCCCTCGAGCGACTGTGGTCGGCCTTCACCGGTGATGAGCGCCTCGAGCGCTACCGTCGCGAGCAGGGCCAGGCGCTCCGCGAGTTCGCGACGTTCTGCGTGCTGGCCGAGCGGCACGGCGCGGGATGGCAGCGATGGCCCGAGCACTATCGGCGGCCGTCGTCCCCTGGCGTCACGAGCTTCGCGGCCGAGCACGAACATCGCGTCGCCTTCCACGAGTGGCTCCAGTGGTGCCTCGACGAGCAGCTCGCGCGCGCGGCCCCCGCGCTGCGCCTGATGCAGGACCTGCCGATCGGCGTGGACCCGGGCGGCGCGGACGCGTGGGCGTGGCAGGACGTGCTCACCACCGAGGCCTCGGTGGGCGCGCCGCCGGATCGCTACAACGCCGACGGCCAGGACTGGGGCCTGCCCCCGTTCGTGCCGCACCGACTGGCCGCCGACGGATACGCGCCCTTCATCCAGACGATCCGGGCCGCCCTGCGCCACGCCGGCGGGCTCAGGATCGACCACGTGATGGGGTTGTTCCGGCTGTTCTGGGTGCCGAAGGGGCGAACGCCGCATCACGGGGCCTACGTCCGCTATCCCGCCGACGACCTGCTCGCGATCGTCGCACTGGAGAGCCAGCGCGCGCGGGCCGTGGTCGTCGGCGAGGATCTGGGCACCGTCGAAGCGGGCGTGCGCGAGCGGCTGGCCGAGCACGCGGTGCTCTCGTACCGGGTCGTCCTGTTCGAGCCGAATCCCCCCGCGCAGTATCCGGAGCTGTCGCTGGCCGCGGTGACCACGCACGACCTGCCGACCATCGCCGGGATCTGGACGGGCGCGGACCTCGAAGCGCAGGCCGCGATGGGCCGCGCGCCCAGCCGCGCGGCCTACGAGGAAATGCGTCATCGCCTTCGGGTGACGGCCGGGTTGCCCGACGATGCGCCGGTCACCGACCTGATCGAGCGCGTCCACGCCCGTCTCGGCGAGGCTCCGTCACGAATCGTCACCGCCACTCTCGACGACGCGCTGGCGGTGGCCGAGCGTCCCAACATGCCCGGCACCGTCGACGAATGGCCGAACTGGTCACTCGCCCTGCCCGAGCCGCTGGAAGCGATCGAGCAAGCCGCGCTGCCCCGCACGATCGCGCGCGCGCTCGCGCCCGGCCGCTGATCGTCGACACCGACGACGTGACGTCTTCAAACGGGGACGCCGGCGTCGATGGCGCGAGCCGGGCGGCGTGTGCGATCATCGGGCGCCCGTCGACGAACGGGGAAGATCACAGGAGGTCACAGACATGTCGCTCACGCTTGCTGAAGCCAATCAGGTCGTGCAAGGGGCGGTCGAGAAGGCGCGGGAGATGAACATCAAAATCAGCGTGGCCGTGTGCGACGCCGGCGGCCGGCTGGTCGCGTTCAACCGGATGGACGGGGCGATCTGGGGCAGCGTGTACGGCTCGCAGGGCAAGGCCGTCGCGTCGGCTGGGTTCGCGCGGCCGAGCGGCGAGCTGGCCGAGCGCGCGGGCAGCCCGATCATCCAGGGCATCGCCGCGGCCGAGGGCGGTCACATGATCCCGAGCCAGGGTGCGGTGCCGATCATCCGCAACGGCGGGCTCGACGGCGCCTGTGGCGTCGGCGGCGGGACGGCTCAGCAAGACGAGGACTGCGCGCGCGCCGGAGTCGCGAAGCTCTAGCTACACGCCTTCCACGACCATCAGCTCGTTGTCGGAGCCGGTCTGGCGGAGCTTGATCAGCGGGGCGTACTCGGGGTCGTTGTACCAGGCCTTCGCCTTGTCCATCGACGGGAACTCGATCACGACCACCACGTTGGGCAGCGCTTCTTTGCCCTCGAGCTTGTCCATCTTGCCCCGGCGGACGAGGAACTTGCCGCCGTACTTTTCCACCAGCGCCGCGGTCTTGGGCCCGTACTCGGCGACCCAATCGTTGTTCCGTATCTGCACACGCCCGATCACATATGCGGCCATGAGTTGACCTCCTTGGGGATCTGAAACTTCAGGGCACTTGATGATACTCTGCCCAACACCAACGGGAGGGCACGCCGATGATCGAGGTTCGTCGCCTGGGTGAGCAGATCGGTGCCGAGATCCACGGGGTGGACGTCAAGAAGCTCGACGACGCCGGGTTCGCCGCGATCTACCGCGCGTGGCTCGACGCCAACGTGCTGGTCGTGCCGGGCCAGCAGCTCGAGATCGACGACTTCCTGACGTACAGCCGCCGCTTCGGCCACGTCGAGCCGCACCCCTCGAAGTCGACGCGCCATCCGGACTATCCCGAGATCACCATGCTCGGCGTCAACAAGTTCGGCGCGGACGGCCAGCTCGACATGACGATCTACCGCCGGGGCGCCGAGGGCTGGCACACGGACGGCGCCTACGATCAGGATCCGTTCAAGGCGACCCAGCTCTACGCGCTGGCCGTGCCGAGCCGCGGCGGCAACACCATGTTCGCCAGCATGTACGCTGCCTACGACGCGCTGCCGCAGCGGTTGAAGGACCGGCTCGAAGGCAAGCTCGGCGCCTTCACCTACGGCGGCCGGCGCAAGAAGACCGATCTGCTCAATCCCGAGGACCGCGAGTGGACGCCCGTGTTCCACCCGATCATCCGCACGCATCCCGAGACCAAGCGCAAGGCGCTCTACTTCGATCCCGGCAAGATCCTGCGCGTCGAGGGGATTCCCGAAGAGGAGAGCGACGCGCTGATCGACGAGCTGAAGGGCTACATGATCCAGCCCGGCGGCGAATATCACCACAAGTGGCGCAAGGGCGACATCGTGATCTGGGACAACCGCTGCTCCTACCACCGGGCCGCCGGCGACTATCCGCCCGAGGAGGACCGCGTCCACTGGCGCGTCTCGATCAAGGAGCGGCCCGCCGCGTAGTCAGATGTCTCCGTGGTCGAGCTGCTGATCGTCATCGCGCTGGTGCTGGCCGTCGTCGCCGTGGCGGTGACGCCGTGGACGTCGTTGCTGGTCGTCGGCGCGGTCATCACGGCGGCGGGGCTCACCTTCAGCGTGGCGACCGGCTTCTGGTATCACGTCGTACTCGCGCGGGCGCTGTCGGCGGTGAAAGCCCTGACGCCCCGCTGGTGGCTGCGGCCGGTTCCCCTGCACGAGCGACTGGACGCCGTCGGGCGGCAACGCGTGCTGCCGTGGTTCTACGCCGGAGCCGCCGGATTTGTCGTGACCCTGGCCGGGATGGCGCTGATCGCGCTCGGCATCGCGTCCAGCGTCTTGCGCACGACTAACTGAGGAGGCACATCATGGATCGCCGAGAAGTTCTCGCCGAACGTCCCGTCGAAAAGAGCCGCGGCTTCATGCCCGGCGTGAGCGTCAACCCGTCGCGCGTGCTCTTCACGGCCGGGCTGACCGGACGTGACGCCGCCGGCAATCTCGTGGCCGGCGGGATGGCGCCCCAGGCCCATCGCACGTTCGAGCGCCTGCAGGCCATCCTCGCCCACGCGGGGGCGCGCTTTCAGGACGTGGCCAAGCAGCTCGTGTACGTGACCGACATCGACGCCTACAACGCGGTCGGCCGGAGCGAGCGCGCGAGCATCTTCGGCAGCACGCGGACGGCGTCGACGGGACTGGTGGTGAGGCGCCTGGCCGACCCCGCGATGCTGATCGAGGTCGAGATGGTGGTCGATCTCCAGGGCGCGCCGCAGGGCAAGCCGCTGCTGGAGAAGTTCAACGCGGAGAACCATCCCGGCGATTTCTACCAGGGCGTGATCGTCAACGGCGGCCGGCTGCTCTATCTCGCCGGCCAGGTCGCCAACAATCCCGACGGCTCGGTGGCCGGTGTGGGCGATTGGAAGCGCCAGGCCGAGAAGGTCTACGAGAACATCGGCCACGTGCTCCGGGCCGCGGGCGCGACGCCAGCCAGCGCGGTGAAGGAAACCACGTGGGTGCTCGACATCGAATCGTGGCGCGCCAGCGGCACCCCGGTGCGCCGCGCCTTCTACAACGGCGAGTATCCCGCGTCGACGCTCGTCGAAATCCCGGGCCTGGCCCGCGCGGAGTTCCTGGTGGAAATCGAAGTCATCGCCGCGGTGGCGTGAGAGGAGAACGTCATGCCCTTCAGCACGATCACGACTCCCGAAGCCAAGCCGGTGGGCAACTACAAGATGGCGACGCGGATGGAAGGCGGCCGCCTGCTCTACATCTCCGGACAGGTCGCGTGGGACGCCAGCGGCAACATCGTCGGCAAGGGCGACGTGCGCGCCCAGGCCCGCCAGGCCTTCGAGAACCTGCGCGGTGTGCTCCAGGCCGCGGGCGGCGACGTCGAAAGCTTGATGAAGATCACCACCTACATCACCAAGCTCGAGGACTTTCCCGCGGTCGCGGAGGCGCGCACGGCCACGTTCAAAGGCGAATTACCTGCCAGCACGCTGATCGTGGTCAAGGCCCTGTTCCACCCCGACTTCCTGATCGAGGTCGAGGGCGTCGCCGCCGTCTGACCGTTACTTGGCCTTGAGCCGAAGATCCTCGTAGGGCGCCGAGGCGGACATGTACGGAATGAGGCCGATCGCCGACTCCGCCACGCGGGGGCCGTAGCCGGCGACGTTGGCGAGCTCGAGCAGCGGCGCGTACATCACCTTGTCGTGCATCATCTGCTGGGCCTGGTGGAGGAGCTTCTCGCGCTTGGCCCGGTCCATCTCCGTGGCCTGTCGCTTGACCAGGTCCTCGATCTCCGGATACGTCCCGTACGTGAACAGTCCTCCCGCGGCCACGAACGCATCGATCCGGGTCGCCGCGTTGCCGAAGGCGGCGCTGGTGCTCTGGACGATGTTCCGGATCCGCTTGTCCGCGTACTCCTTGAAGAACGCCCCGCGCTCCATCGGCCGGATCGTGGTGCGAATGCCCACCGCCCCGAAGTAGCTGGTCACCGCCTCGGCGAAGGAGATGTTCGCGAGATCGACGGTGATGGTCCCCGCGTCGAAGCCGCTCGGATAGCCCGCCTCGCTCAGGAGCTGCTTGGCCCTCTTGGCGTCGAACGGGTAGAGCGGGGCCGGCCACGAGAACTCGAAGTTCTGGGGGATGATGCTGGCCGTCGCTTTCGAGAGCCCGAGCGTCTCGGCCTGATTGACCGCCTGCCGATCGAGGGAGAGGTTCGCGGCCAGCCGCACTCGCCGATCCGCCCACGGCGACTTCGGATCCCACTGCTCGGTGAAGACGTACCAGATCGGGAGCGCCAGGTAGTACGGCTTGAGCGTGAGGCCCGTGGTCCGGCGCAGCTCTTCCGCCGCCGCGCCGCGGAACACGTACGCGATGTCGGCCTCGCCGCGCTTGAGCATGGCCAGCCGCACGGACTCGTCCGGGATCGACCGCATGACCAACGTCTTCACCGACGGCGTCTTGCGCCAGAACTGCTCGTGGGCTTCCAGGATCAGCTCGACCCCGGGCTTGTACGACGCGACCTTGTACGGGCCGGCCCCGATGGGCGCCTTCTTGAACCCGTCGTCGCCGACCTTCTCGATGTACTTCTTGGGAACGATCCAGGCGGCGCCGGTGGCCGGACTGCCGTAGAACGTCATGAAGTCCGGCCACGCGCGCTTGAGCCTGAAGCGCACGCGGAGGGGATCGACGACTTCCACCGAAGCCACGTGCTCCTTCAGCGTCTTGGCCGAGGCGCCGTGATAGCGCTCGAACGAGAACTTCACGTCGTCCGCGGTGACGGTCTCGCCGTTGTGGAACCGCGCGCCCTTGCGCAGCACGAACTCGTAGGTCAACCCGTCCGGCGACGCGCTCCACGACTCCGCCAGGCACGGCGCCGCCGTGTTGCCGGGCATCGGCTTCACCAGCGCGTCGTGCATCGAGTAGTAGAAGATGAACGGCGTCACCAGCCCTTCGGACTCGGCGGGATCGAACCAGCGCGGCACGATCGAGATGTTGTAGACCAGCGTCATCTGGCCGGACGGCGCCTGGGCGCCGGCGGCCGACAGCCCGATGGGTCCAAGCGTCGCGACGACGAGCAGGACGAGCACGCGGAGTGATCGGCTCATGGTGCGCTACGGCAGGAGCTGACTGGACTGCACGCGCTTGACCCCGGCGCTGGTCATGTCGCTCCACGCGCGGGCGAGTGAGCCGCCCGCGTCGATGCCGCGGGTGGCGTCTTCGATCACCGCCGCCTCGAATCCGGCGCGCCGGGCGTCGAGCGCCGACCACGCCACGCAGAAATCGGTGGCGAGCCCGGTGAAGTACACGTTCTTCAGGCCCCGTTCCTTCAGATAGCCGGTCAGGCCCGTCATGGTCTTGCGGTCGGCTTCGAGGAACGCGGAGTACGAGTCGACGTGCTGGCGATAGCCCTTGCGGATGACGAGCTGGGCGTGCGGCACTCGCAGCTCCTTCGCGACGTCCGCGTCGACCGTGCCCTGAACGCAGTGATCGGGCCAGAGCACCTGCGTCCCGTACGGGAGCTGGATGGTCTCGAACGGTTTCTTGCCCGGATGGCTCGACGCGAACGAGATGTGCCCGGCCGTGTGCCAGTCCTGCGTCATCACCACGTTCCGGAACAGCGCGCCCAGCCGATTGATGATCGGAATGATCTTGTCGCCCTCGGGCACCGGCAGGGTGCCGCCGGGCAGGAAGCAGTTCTGCACGTCGGTGACGACGAGCACGTCCGCGTCACCCGGCTTCACCGATTGCGCCCGCGCGATGCTGGGAGCCCCGGCCATCGCGAGCGTGGATGCGGTCCCGAGCAAGAACTGGCGCCGACCGATCATCGTCGTGGCCCTCCGTGGATCGCACTATACCGGAGCTGCGGTGTTCCTAATCGCTCTCCGCGCCGACCGTCTGGGACTCCACGATCGCGCGCACGCCCGCTTCGGCAACCCGAGTTTCCGCCACGTCTTCGCGTGCGGCCACGTCGGGTGTCGGGCGTTCGGTGCCCGGCGTCTGCGCGTCGAGCGCGGGAGACTGCGCGGTCGCGGGAAGGTCAACCGTCGGGGCCGGCTTCGCGGGCGACAGCGGGCGAATGCCCGGAGGCTTCGGGACGAGCACGTAGAGTTCTCCGGGCTGCTTCATCTCGCTCGCGGCCAGGTCGGCGTCGGGGCCGCGCCCCCAGAAGACGTCGACGCGGCTCGGACCCCGAATCGCGCCGCCGACGTCCTGGCTCAGCACGAAGCGCGAGACCGGGCTCCAATCGACGTCACCGCCGGCGGTCTGTCGCGGCCGCTCGGTGAGCAGGAACGCCAGCGAGCCCGGAGGAAAGATCTTCGGGTCCGTCGCGATCGACCGTCCGGGAGTCAACGGCACCCCGAGGCTGCCCACGGGCGGACCGTTCCGCCGGCCGAAGAACACGTAGGACTGGTTGTGGTTCAGCACGCGCGCGAGCTGGTCGGGATTCGCGGTCAGCCATTCACGCAGGGCGCGCATCGACATCGCGTCGCGGTCGATGTGGCCCTCGTCGATCAGCAGCCGCGCGATCGAGCGATAGGGCCGGCCGTTGGTCCCGGCGTAGCCGACGCTGAGGTCGCGGCCGTCGGTGAGCCTGAGGGTCCCGCTGCCCTCGACCTCCATGAAGAACACGTCGATCGCGCTTCGTGCCCACGCCAGCGCCCCGGTGCGTCCATTCAGCCGCCCGGCCTGGATCTCAGCGCGGGTCGGATAGGACGTCGCGATCGGCGAATGCGCCGGGAGATCGACCGGCGCCGCGAGGATCGGCACGTGATACTCGGCGCTCCGCTCGAGCGCCGCGTCGAGGGTCACCTCGTGGTAGCCCGTGACCAGCATGGTCCCGTCGCCGCTCCCGACACTCCGCACCACGTCGAACTCCTCGAGCAGAAAAGCCTCGAGGACGTCGGGCGCGGGATCGTCGGCGAGGAACCCGAGCACACGCTCGAGCGCCCGCGCCTGCTCACCCGCGGTGACCGTGCGCGCGCCGAAGACGAACGTGCTGCGCGGCGGCCGGCGCGTGAGCCAGGCCAGGCTCTGAATGATCGCTTCCCGCAGCGACGCGTAGTCGCCGGTGTCCAGCAGCGCCGGCGTCTCGCTCCCCGTCACCGGCCGGAGCGCCGCCCGTGGATCGGCGGACGCAGAGTCGGGCCAGAGCCCGGCGCCGAGCAGGACGATCCCGAGCCAGAGCCCAGCGATCATGCGGCGATTCACCCCAAACATGGTATCCAGCGAGTGTACCGAAGACTTGATTGGCGGAGGGCAGGAGATTCGAACTCCCATGGGCCTTGCGGCCCGGTGGATTTCAAGTTCCCGCCGCGCCCCTGAACCATCGGGCGCCATCCGTCGAGGCCCCGGCCCGCCCGACCGCTTGACATCTCGGCTACGCCAGCGGAGCATCGCGGCTCACAACTCGGAGGGGCGGAGCCCCCCTCCCGGAAGATCTGACGGAGGAGTGGGCAATGGCTGAGATCGGCGTTGAGCTTGACTGTCTCGCAGGCGTCAAGGTGGTGGATTTCACCCAGTTCGAGGCGGGACCGTCCTGCACCGAGTCCCTGGCCTGGCTCGGCGCCGAGGTCGTCAAGATCGAGAACCCGACGACCGGCGATCCTGGCCGCCGCCTGCGCCCCGGGCAGCCCGACAACGACCCCTGGTATTTCCACCAGTTCAACGCGAACAAGAAATCGCTGACCTTGAACCTCAAATCGCCGCGCGGGCTGGAGCTCGTGCGCTCCCTGCTGAAGAAGGCCGATGTCACGGTCGAGAACATGGCGCCCGGCACGATCGAGCGCCTCGGGCTCGGCTATGACGCGGTCAAGCAGATCAACCCCGGCATCATCTATTGCCAGGTCAAGGGCTTCGGCACCGGCAGCCCGTACGAGAACAACCTCGCCTTCGACATGATCGCCCAGGCCGCGGGCGGCCCGATCAGCGTCACCGGCGAGGGCGACCGAGCGCCGGTCAAACCCGGCCCGAGCTTTGGCGACACCGGCACCGGCATGCTGATGGCGGTCAGCATCCTGGGCGCGCTCTACCAGCGGACCAAGACCGGCCAGGGGCGGCGCCTGCAGGTGGCGATGCAGGACGCGATGATCCATTACATGCGCGTGCCTTTCTCCCGCACCCAGCAGAGCGGCCAGGCTCAGCTCCGCAACGGCAGCAGCCGGTCCAACCCCGCCCTCGCCCCGTCGGCCCTCTACCCGTGCAAGGGGGGCGGGCCGAACGACTACGCCTATATCTTCACCAGCCGCGCCAATCCCGATCACTGGCGGCGCCTCTTGAAGGCGATCGAACGCGAGGACCTGATCGGCGACGCGCGCTACGACACCGGACCGGCGCGCGGCCAGCGCGCGGCCGAGGTCGATGAGCTGATCGCCGCGTGGACTCGCGAGCACTCCAAGGAAGAGGTGATGAAGGTCATCGGCGACGCCGGGGTGCCGGCCGGGGCGGTGTTCGACACGCTGGAACTGATGAACGACCCCTCGCTCGCCGAGCGCGGCATCATGCAGACGATCCAGCACCCGACCACGGGGGCGGTCAAGATGCCGGCCTGGCCGGTGCGCTTCGACGGCGCGCCGGCGCGGGTCAAGCCGTCGCCGCTCCTGGGTGAGCACAATGCCGAGGTCCTGAATGGCTGGCTGGGCATGAGCCCCCAGGAAGTCGAGGCGCTGCGCAAGGAAGGTATCGTCTGAGCGGCCGGGACTGGCTCGCACTAACGTCTGAACCGACCCTGGAGCCCGATCTCCCCATCTGCGACGCGCACCACCACCTCTGGGAATTTCGGCCCGAGCCCGTCCACTATCAACGGTACCTGCTGTCAGACTTGGCCGAGGATCTGAACAGCGGGCACAACGTGCGGTCGACGGTGTTCATCGAGGTCAAAGCGCGGTACCGCACCGACGGTCCAGAGGAGATGCGTCCGATCGGTGAAGTCGAATTCGTCGAGGGGCTGGCGACGGAAGGCGCCGGCGGTCAACACGGTCGTGCCCGGATGGCCGCGGCGATTATCGGCTACGCCGATTTGAAACTGGGCGAGCGGGTTGCGCCGGTGCTCGACGCGATGCAGGCCGCCAGCCCCACCCGGTTCCGTGGCGTCCGTCACTCGGTCGGCTGGGACCCCAGCCCGGAGCTGGTGAACAGGGACATCCAAGGGGTGCTGGCCAGCGACAATTATCGGGCGGGTGCCCGGGAGTTGGCGCGCAGAGGGCTATGTCTGGAGAATTCCCTGTACCACCCACAGTTGACAGAGTTGGCCCTGTTTGCCAGGGCGGTACCCGATCTCACGATCATCTTGAACCATATCGGTGGCCTGGTGCGCGTCGGCCCGTACGCCAACCGGGACGACGCCGTGCTGCCCGCTTGGCGGCGGGGCATTGCCGCCGTGGCGGCCTGCCCCAATGTAATCATCAAGCTCGGCGGTGTCGGGCAGCGCCGCTTTGGCTTCGACTGGGCGGAACGCGCCAAGCCCATCGGCTCGGCAGAGCTGGCCGAGGCGCTGTCTCCCTTGATGCAGTATTGCATCGAGCAGTTCGGCCCCGACCGCTGCATGTTCGAAAGCAACTTCCCGGTCGACAAAGTGTCGTATTCCTACAACGTCATCTACAACGCCTTCAAGCGGCTGTCCTCAGCCTACTCGCCGGCCGAGCGCGCCGCCATGCTCCACAACACGGCCGCCCGTATCTACCGGCTTGACTCCTAGACCACCGCCTGAGATTCACGGCGTCGGAACTCCAATCGATTTGAGGCGCGCGTGAGCACGTGCGGCGCGGGCCTTGAGGCCGTCGTGGTAGGTGCTGGTGTCGGTCCCGGGTAGATTCAATACCTTGCAGCCGAGCTTCCAGTATTCCTCGATCTGCGCTTCCGTCTCCGCTGAGCCTCTGGCGAGCTTGCCGTGCTTCCTGCAGGTATCCGCTATGGTGCGCACGACCTCCTTGAAGCGCGGGTGATCGAGCTGCAAATGGATCCCCAGGGCCCCGCTCAAGTCGGAGTGGCCATACGCAATCATGTCTATGCCCTCCACTGCAGCGATCGCGTCGACGTTCTTCAATCCTTCCAGCGACTCGATCGACGGGCAGAGGATGACGTTCTCGTTCGCCCATGGGGCGTATTCGGTCTGGTAGCGGTTTCCATAGCTCTTGTAACCCGTATGGGGTCCCATCCCGGACATCCCGCGGCTCCCGACCGGCGGGTACTTGGCTTCGCGCACGATAGCGCGCGCTTCGTCCGCGTTATCCACACCCGAGATCTGTATGCCCATGATGCCTTGATCCAGCATGAGCGGGATATGATGAATGAACGCCTTGTGGATGCGCACGATCGGTGACACGTTCGTAGCCGCGAACCAACCCGCGAGATCGGCGATGGTCTCCAGACCGAACGCGCCGTGCTCCATGTCGATCATGCAGTAATCGAACCCGGACGATTCGATGATCCGCGGCACGCCTCGCGATGCAAACTCCTTGAGCCCGGTGCCGAGTGCGGCGCGTCCCTCACGCACGGCTCTGCGGATGCTGTTTTCTTTCACGTGTCACCTCCCGTTGGGATTCTCAGGCAACCGGCAGCTCCTAGCTGCTCCAGCGGTCGCGCATCACGAACCGCTCCAGCGGCGGCCGGCGGTTGGGACCGTACTCGCGGTCCGGCCAGCCGAGCGGGATGATCGCCGCGCTCTCGACACGGTCGGGAATACCGAGGATTTCGTGGATGCGCGCCTTGCGCCGGCGGTGCATGGTCGTGAGCACCGTTCCGAGCCCGAGGGCCCGCGCCGCCAGCATGAGGTTCTGCACGCTCGGGTAGATCGAGGCGCCCGTCTGGAACCCGGCCTGGCCAGAGGCGGGCGTGTCCACGCAGGCGACGATCAGCACCGGCGCGGCCGAGAGCGGCTGACGCCCCCCGCCCGCAGAAGGCGGCCTGTCGCGGTAGGCGTCGGCCCGCGCCTCTTCGTACACCTCGCTGACGGCCCGCTTCACCGCCGGGTCGCGGATCACGATGAAGTGCCAGGGCTGGGTATTGGAGCCGGAGGGCCCGTGGATCGCGGCGGTCAGGACCTGATCGACGAGCGCGTCCGGAACGTCCTCATCGGTGAAGTTGCGGATCGCGCGCTGCCGGTAAAACAACTCGTGCACGTCGCTGACAGGTTTCATCGTGCGCCTCCCCCGGGGGCGAGCAGGGTGCGGGGTCGTGTCGCAAGCTCCTGGTTTTATGGCGGAGGGCGGGAGATTCGAACTCCCATGGGCCTTGCGGCCCGGTGGATTTCAAGTCCACTGCCTTGCCAGTTGAGGCTAGCCCTCCGGGTTTGATCTATCAGTCGCTTACGATACACCAGCCGCGGCGGCCAGCCGTTTTCAGGGTAGAAGCTGCAAGGGTGTCGTCAGTTTGGCCATATTCGCTCCAAGGCCCGGCCGTCCCTTGGAAGGTTCGCCGGGGGACCAGGATGGCAATAGCTTCCGGCCAGTGAATTTGCGAGGCTCATAGGTCAGGCACGCTCCTTGCCCTAGGGATGACGGTGAGTTTCCTCAGGGAAGAGACGCCCGTGGCCACGCTACCTGACCTTCGCCGGACGACTGAGACAACCAGCCGGCAAGGCGCCTCGACACTTCGAGCGGCCGTCTTCGCGGACCACGAGCAGATCGCTCGGCTCGAATCGCGCTACGGCCTCACCCCCAAGACCTACGACGCGTGGCGCCATCTGTGGCTGGGCAATCCACTGTACCGGACGCTCGAAGCGGACTGGAGCATCGGCTGGGTGCTCGAGGACCAGCAGGGACAGATCGTGGCCTCGATGGCCAACATCCCGCTGCCCTACGAGTTCGAGGGGAAGCCCATCGTGGTGGCCACGGGGCACAACTGGGTCGCCGAGCCGGCGCACCGGAGCGCCGCGTTGCTGTTGTTGGACCTCGTGGTCAACCAGCGCGGCGTCGATCTCTACGTGAACAACACCGTCACCGCGGCGTCCGCCGCCGCCGTGGACGCCTTCGACTGCACGCGGGTGCCGGTCGGGCGGTGGGACCGGTCGGGCGTCTGGTACACGCATCGACAGCGCTACTACGAGACGCGGCTACTCCAGCAGAAGTGGCCCTTCGCCAAACCGCTCAGCTACGCGCTATCGGCGCCCGTGTCGTTGAGGGACCGCCTGATCACGCGGGCGTTGCGCGCGGGCGACGTCGAGGTGACCGCCTGCTCCGGGTTCGACGAACGCTTCGACGAATTCTGGGTGGACTTCAGGACGAAGCACGCGCAGCGGCTGCTGGCCGTTCGCTCGCTCGAGATGCTGCGGTGGCACTATGGCCCCGCGCTCTCCAACGGACACGCGTGGATCGCGGCCGTTCTCGACGGCGGCGGTCTGGCCGCCTATGCCACGTTCCAGCGAGACGAGAGGCCGGTGTGGGGCACGCGGATGCGGCTCGTCGACTTCCAATCGCTCGATGGAAGCACCACGCTGCTGCCTCCCCTGCTCTCGTGGGCCCTGACCAGGTGCCGGACGGAAGGCATCCACACGCTGGAGGTCGTCGGCCGCTGGCTGGGCCGCGGCGAACTGCTCGAGACGGCCGCTCCCCATCCCCGCCAGTTGCCCACCTGGAAATTCCACTATCGCGCCAACACGCCGACGTTGGCGGCGAGCCTGAGCAACCCAGAGGTATGGTCGCCGTCGCTGTACGACGGCGACGCGAGTCTGTAACCCGCAGCATGAATCGCGCACGAGCGAACACGGGAGGCTTTCGATGATGCCCGCTGTCGTGGGGACCGAGACGGCGCCGTCGCGAACGATCGCGACGAGCGGGGTGACGGGTTCGTATCCGCGAAAGGTCTACGTGCCGGAGCTGGTGGCGCAGCAGGCCGCCGACACGCCGGACGCCATCGCCATCGACGATGGTGTGGAGACCCTGACTTACGCGAGCTTGAACGCGCACGCCGACCGCCTGGCCGCGCGTCTGCGCGGGCTCGGCGTCGGGATCGACGTCCCGGTCGCGATCCTCCTGCCTCGCTCCGCCGGGATGGTCGTCGCCGCGCTCGGCATCATGAAGGCGGGCGGCGCCTACGTCCCGATCGATCCTTCCTATCCCGACGCCCGCGTGGCCGCCGTGCTTCGCGATGCCCAGCCGCCGGTGGTGGTCACGGACGAGCGCGGGGCCGCACGGCTCCCGGCGAGCGACTGCCACGTCATCACCGTCGACGCCATCGCCAATCGAGGAATCGAAGACGACACGCTCGAGACGGTCCCGCTCGCTCCGAGCCACCTCGCTTACATCATCTACACCTCGGGATCGACGGGCTCCCCGAAGGGCGTCGCGATCACCCACGGTGGCCTGTTGAACCTCGTGCTGTGGCATCGCGCGGCGTTCTCCATCGTGCGCACCGACCGGGCGACGCAGCACGCGAGTCCCGGCTTCGACGCCGCGGTCTGGGAGCTCTGGCCGTATCTGAGCGCCGGCGCGAGCGTGCACGCGATGGACGAGGCGACCCGACTCGATCCGGAGAGACTCCGGGACTGGATCGTCGCCGAGCGGATCACGGTGAGTTTCCTGCCGACGCCACTGGCGGAACGCGTGATGGCGCTCGACTGGCCCGCCCAGAGCCGCCTGCGGCTGCTCCTCACGGGCGCCGACACCCTTCACGTCTATCCGTCGGCGAAGCTGCCGTTCCCCGTGGTGAACAACTACGGACCGACCGAGTGCACGGTGGTGGCCACGTCGGGGGTCGTGCGGGCCGGAGATGGCGCCGAGCGCCTGCCCACGATCGGTCAGCCCATCGCGAATACCCAGATCCACATCCTGGACGAGCAGATGCGGCCCGTCCCCGTCGGCACGCCCGGCGAGATCTACATCGGCGGCGCCGGGGTCGCCCGTGGATACCTGAACCGTCCGGACCTCACCGCGCAGAAGTTCGTCAGCGATCCGTTCCGGACGGAGCCGGACGCGCGTCTGTACCGCACCGGCGATCTCGGCCGCTATCTCGTCGATGGCCGGATCGCGTTCCTGGGACGGATCGACGGCCAGGTCAAGATCCGCGGCTATCGCATCGAGACCGACGAGATCGCGGCCGTGATCAAGCAGCACCCCGCGGTCGCCGCGTGCGTGGTCGTCGCTCGCGAGGACCCGTGCGGCGAGCGACGGCTCGTCGCCTACGTCGTCCCGCGCGTCGGCGGCGAGCTCACCCATCGCCAGCTCGTGGCCACGCTGGCCGCCGCGCTTCCGGACTACATGATCCCCGCGGAGTTCGTGCAGCTGGCCGCGCTGCCCCTCATGCCGAGCGGCAAGGTGGACCTCGCTGGCCTGCCCGCGCCGACCGAGACCAACACGCTTCGCGAGCGGACGGTCGTCGCGCCGCGGACTCCCATCGAGGCCCGCCTCGCGACGATCCTCGCCGAGCTGCTGTCACTCGAGCGCGTCGGGGTGAGCGAGAACCTGTTCCTGCTCGGCAGCCATTCCCTGCTGGGCGCCCAGGTGCTCGCGCGCGTGCGGGACGCGTTCGGCGTCTCGCTCTCGCTGCGGACCCTCTTCGCCGGTCCCACGATCGAGGCGCTGGCCGCCGAGATCGAGCGCGCGCTCCCGGCGAGAGCGGCCTGACGGGCCGACTGACCACGGGACGGCGCGTGGACCACAGCGATTCCGCGCTGAGCCTGTTCCAGCTGCTCGATCCCGCGGTCGTGGCCGACCCGTATCCCCTCTACCGGCGGCTGCGCAGCGAAGATCCGGTTCACTGGGACCCGTTTCTGCACGCCTGGGTGGTGACGAGCTACGCCGACGTCGTCACCGTGCTCCTTCGATTCTCCGCCCGCGCCACCCCGACGCCCGAACATCTCCAGGCCGTCGGGCTGAGCGCGCTCACTCCGGTGGCGCAGGTGATGGTGCGTCAGATGCTGTTCATGGACGCCCCCGCTCACACGCGCATCCGCGGGCTCGCCTCGCAGGCCTTCACCCCACGGCGCGTGGAGCGACTCCGCGCGCACATCCAGGACATCGTCGACGGCCTCCTCGACCGCGTGGCTCCGGCGGGACGGATGGACGTCATTGGCGATTTCGCCAACCCGCTGCCCGCGATCGTGAGCGCGGAGATGCTGGGCGTCCCGACGAGCGATCATCAGCAGCTCAAGATCTGGTCGGCGGACTTCGCCGAGGCGCTCGGGGCCTTCCAGCACGATCCGGAACGCGCCGTGAAGATCCTGAAGGCGACCGAGGAGATGATCGCCTACTTCCAGTCGGCGATCCTCGAGCAGCGCCGGCATCCCCACGACGGCCTGATCCACGCGTTCATGACCGCGGAGATCGACGGCGACCGTCTCACCGACGACGAGGTCGTCGCCAACTGCATCATCACGATGGTCGGCGGGCAGGAGACCACGACGAACCTGATCGGCAACGGGATCCTGACGCTCCTGCGCAACCCGTCCGAGCTGGCGCGCGTGGTGGGCGACGCGACCCTGATTCCGTCAACCGTGGAGGAGCTGCTGCGCTACGAGAGCCCGAGCCAGCAGACGACGCGGATCGCGCCGGAGGACCTCGTGCTCGGCGGCAAGCACATTCGCGCGGGTCAGGCGGTGATCGCGGTGATGGGCGCCGCCAATCGCGACCCCGAACGCTTTCCCGATCCGGATCGACTCGACGTGGCCCGCACCGACAACCGCCATCTGGCGTTCGGCTGGGCCAGCCACTTCTGTTTCGGGGCGCCGCTGGCGCGCCTGGAGGGACAGATCGCCTTCGCCACGATCCTGCGCCGGCTCGCCAATCTCCAGCTCGAGCCGGAGCCGCTCATGTGGCGGTCGCACCTGGCCCTTCGCGGCCTCACCGCGCTCCACGTCCGCTTCGACGCGGCGGCGGTCAGTGCGCCCCGAGCGCCTGTTCGACCCTCGGCTTGACCTCGCCGATCATCAATTCCATCGAGCGCATCGCCGCCTTGTGCGGCGTGTTGCCGACCTTGAACGAAAAGCACAGATGCACGGGCTTGGCCGCGTCGATCTCGGCGACGAGCTTTTCGGCCACCGTCTCGACGTCACCGATCAGCAGATTGTCGTGGATGGTCTCGAGCGGCGGCTCGTCCGGGAACGGGACGTCGACCAGCACGGTGCCCTGCATGACTTCCTGCCGGCGCCGGAGGCTCGAGGCCAGGCGCGTCTGATAGCGCGCGTTCTCGGCGAAGCGCATCCCGTCCTCGCGGCTGTCGGTGATGTGGGCGAAGCGGTTGACGGTGATGTGCGCCCGCGACAGAGGCGCGTTCTCGGCGGCGAACGCGGCGACGATGTCGGCATACTGCTCGGCCAGTAATTTCGCGCCGCCCACCCGCCCCGATGACAGGACCCGATAGCCATGCCGCGCGGCGGTGCGGAACATCGCTTGCGAGTGGCCGGCCACGTAGATCGGCAGCGGGTTCTGTACGGGACGGGCGGGGATGTGGGTCTCCGGCATCCGGTAGTGCTTGCCCTGGTAGCTGAAGAAATCCCGGCTGAAGGCCAGGTCGAGAATGTCGCAGAACTCCTCGGTCATCTCGAGATTCTGGGCGATGTCGGCGCCGAACCGCTCGAACTCGTAGGGCTGATACCCGGCGCCGATGCCGAGCATCAGCCGCCCGTTCGACAGGGCGTCGGCGGTGGCGATTTCGGCGGCGAGCCGGGCCGGGTTGTACAGAGGCAACACCACGACCGCGGTGCCGAGCCGGATCGTCTTGGTGATCGAGGCGCAGTGCGCCACCATCATCAGCGGCGACGCGCACAGACAGTAGTTCGAGAAGTGATGCTCGGCGAACCAGGCGATCGTGTAGCCGAGCTCGTCAGCGAGCTTCGTCTGCTCGGCGACCTCGCCGAACACCTGCGCCGTCGGCTTGCTCGCCTCGCGCGCCCCCATCAGGTTGAAGATGCCGAAATCCATCGCCACTTCCTCCCATTCAGCCGGTGATGCCGAACGTTAGAGCGCCGCCTGCACGCGCCGGCGGAAGTCGTCGGCGCCGAGGCGCAGGAGGCCCTGCGACGAGACCGTCACGAAGTTGGCTCCGAGCTTGATGAACTCGGCGATCCCCGCCGCGTCGGAAGGGTTGTTGCCGCCCACGCCGACCAGCTTGCCCCCCGCCCTGATCCTGGGAACGACCTGGCGCATGAGCTCGCGCACCTTCGCCGCGCCGGGATTGCCCATGCTCTGGCCGAGATCGCTGGACGCGACGTGCAGCACGTCGACCCCGGGCACCTTGAGGATCGCGTCCAGATTGTCCACGGCTTCGGTCTCTTCGATCATGGGGATCACCAGGAGCTGCGCGTTGATCCAGCGGGTCGATTCGTCCCGCGTCGTTCCGACGCCGTAGTCGTGGGCGCGCCCGCCCGCGGCCATCCCTCGGTTGCCGTCCGGCCAGTACCGGGCCGCCTTGGCCACGGCCTCCGCCGCCTGAGCGGTGTTGACGTGCGGCACGATGATGCCCTGCACCCCGCGGTCCAGAAAGCGCAGGATCGTGGAGTCCTCGTGGTTGGGAATGCGCGTGATGGGCGTGATGCCGAACACCTCGGCCGCCCGCACCATGTGCTCGACCTCGTCCAGACTCATCGGGCCGTGCTCGCAATCGATCATGACGAAGTCGTAGCCGATCGCACCGAATAGCTCGACCAGGTCAGGCGCGTGGCGGCTGATGATGGCGCCGAAGACCGCCTTGCCCTCGACCAGTTTTGCCTTCGTCGTATTCGTGCGCATGGACTAGACCACCCCGTCCTTCTTCAAGGCCGCGAGATCGTCCTTGGAGAGGCCGAGCATCTCGCCGTAGACGTCGGTGTTGTCGGCGCCGAGGATGGGCGAGGACTTCACCTTGACGTAGCTCTCCGACATCTTCACCGGCCAGCCGGGGATGACGACCTTGCCGCGGACCGGATGGTCGATCTCGGCGAAGATCTCGCGCTCGCGCATGCTCGGATCTTCGGAAAGCTCCATGGTGTCCATCACGGCGCCGCACGGCACCCCGGCCCGGCCGAGCCGCTCCATCGCCTCGTGCTTGGTGTAGTTCTGGGTCCACGCCTCGATGTGGGTGTTGATCTCGTCGTTGTGCTGGCCGCGCAGGGGTGGCGTGGCGAAGCGCGGGTCGGCCTTGAGGTCCGCGCGCCCGATCGTCTCGCAGAGCCGCTCCCAGTGCGCGTTGGTGGCGCGGCTCGTGTAGATGTAGACGTAGTCGTTCTTGCCGCCGGGCTTGCACTTGAACACGTCGCAGGGCGCGTTGCCGAGCACGACCCGGTTGCCCTTCCGCTCGCAGGCCTTGTTGGTGAGGAGCTGCGAGGAGTAGGCGATGCGGCAGTAGTTCACCATCGCGTCCTGCATGGCGACCTCGATCTTCTGGCCGCGACCGGTGACCGTGCGCTGGAAGAGCGCGGCGAGCACGCCGATCGCGGCGTGCAGGCCCGTGCCCGTGTCGCCGAGGGTGACGCCGGGCTTGATGGGCGGGCCGTTCGGCTCACCGGTGATGCTCATGACGCCGCCGGCCGCCTGGGCGATCATGTCGAAGGCCAGGTTCGACTCGAAGGGACTGCCCTTGCCGAAGCCTTTCACCGTCGCGTAGACGATGCGCGGGTTGATCGCCGCCACGTCCTCGTAGGAGAAGCCGAGCTTCTCGATGACGCCGGGCGCGAAGTTCTCCGCGAAGACGTCGGCCTTGGCGATCAGATCGCGCAGTATTTTCTTGCCGCGCTCGTCCTTGAGGTTGAGCGTCACCGAGCGCTTGTTGGCGTTCAGGAGCATGAAGTAGTAACTGTCGGCGTCCTTGCGCTCCGAAGAGGCGTTGCGGCCCTGCTCGCCGCCGACCGGGTTCTCGACCTTGATCACGTCGGCACCGAGCCAGGCCAGCGTCTCGGTGATCGAGGTGCCGGCCTCGAACTGGGTGAGATCGACGACGCGGATGCCGGCGAGCGCGGGTTGACCAGTCATCAGTTTCCTCCAGGTGCGAGTCGGATATTAACCCCTGACGTGCCGTGATCAGGCCGCATAGCGCCTGGCGTAGTCCCAGTCGATCTCCACCCCGAAGCCCGGCTTATCGTTGAGGTGAACGAAGCTGTCGCGAGTCTCGGCGCCGCCGACCAGCAGGTGGTGCGACAGGGGGTTGCGCGCCGCGTCGCCGTGCGACTCCACACCAAAGCCGCAGCGCGGCAGGGCCGCGACGAGATGCCCGTGCAGCTCGGGCGCGGTGTGCGGCGCGATCATGACCGCGTGCTGCTCGGCCAGCGCCGCGACGCGCAGCCCCTCGGTGAACCCCGCGGCGCGCGTGCTGTCGAACTGCACGTAGCGGATCGCGCCGGTGGCAATGAAGTCGCGCACGGTGAAGCGGGTGAGCTCGCGCTCGCCGTGCGCGAGGGGTATCGAGGTGGCGGCGGCAAGCCGCACGAAATCCGCCGGCTGCAAGTACCAGTGCAGCGGCTCTTCCAGCCAGTAGATGTCGAGCGGCTCGACCCGGCGGGCGAACTCGATGCAACCGTCGACGTCGTAGGGCGCGTTCATGTCGAGCATCAGGGAGATGTCCTCGCCGATGGCCTCGCGCACCGTCCGCACCCGCTTGGCCTCGTCCGCCGGGCTGCCGGCGCCGGTCTTGAGCTTGACCGCGCGATAGCCCGCCTTCACGAAGCCGGCGAGCTCCTCGGCGTAGACCTTGTCCGGCGCCCCGGGACGGTAGTAGCCCCCCGTCGCGTAGGTCGGAATCGGGCGCTTCTCGCCTCCCAGCACCCGCCAGACCGGCAGGCCCGCGTGCTTTCCCTTGATGTCCCAGAGCGCGATGTCGATGCCCCCGATGGCGGCCATGATCTGCGGCCGCTCGCCGCGCGGCAGTGGCGGCGGCAGGCCATCGGCTCCGGCGATGCCTCCGGGGCGCGGGCACGTGAGGGAAAAGAGCCGGTCCCACACCGCGACGTGGGCGAGCGCGTCCATGCCACTGACGATCTCTCCGAACCGGATTATCCAGGCGCAGATCGCCTTCATCGGCGAGCCGTGGATCTGCCCGTAGCCGGTGAGCCCGTCGTCGGTGCGCACTTCCACCACGATGACGCTCGATGATTTCAGCTCCTCGTGCGCCGTCCACAGCACCTCCTGCAACGGCACCGAGATCGGATGGGGCTTGACGCTGGCGATCCGGGTCACGTGGGCTTTCTCGCTCCCGTTCGTAGGATAGCGCGGCAACTATACGCCCTGCCGCTGCTCACGACGACCGTCATCCGCGATTGCGCGTCGCGTTTCTCGAGCCGGGACAGACCCGCTCCGTCTGGCACAGAGGCTGCGTTGGCCATTCAGATGGATTCCAAGACTGCGCGGGGACGGTCGCCGCTGCGTCAGGCGACCGTCGCGGCGCCCACCTGGGAGGGGTCACTCGTGTGCAGGCCAGTGCTGAGGAGTCTTCAACTTATGCTCGTGGTCTCCGCTTGCGTCGTCGCCGTGAGGGCCGGCGCCCAGAGCAGCGGGCCGACGATCGCCGGATGCCCGCTCCTGCCCGCTGACAATATCTGGAACGTCCGCGTTGACACTTTGCCTATCCACCTGCACTCCGGCGACTATGTGGCCGCCATCGGAAGTACCAAGACCGTCCATCCCGACTTCG
>DATHGT010000308.1:0-9107 GCA_035317605.1 Candidatus Acidiferrum sp.
TGCGTCAGGATGAACGTGATGAAGACGTAGTCGGAGTCCTTGGTCTTGGCGCGCGGGTCGGCGGCCAGGAGGGCGGCCTTGGCCTCGGCGCGGATGGCGTCGGTGCGCTGGCTGGCCGCGACCATGACGGCCCGCGCGCTGGCTTCCCGCGCGGTGTCATGGGACGCGCGCGCCTCGAGCCACCCGCGGATCGCGGACTGGCTCTGCGCGACGGCGCCGGCGTGCTCGGCCTCGAGGGCCTGGAAGCGGTCGTCCTGGGCGTGGCGGCGCCACTCCGCCTGGTTGAAGAACACCGGGTGCGGCGCGAACTGGTAGAAGACGAAGAGGAGCGCGCCCAGCAACAGGATGACGAACTGCATGGGGATCTTCAGCACCGCGTTGAACATCAGGCCCAGGCGGCCCTCGCGCAGAGAGGCGCCGCCGATGTAGCGCTGCACCTGTGACTGGTCGGTGCCGAAGTACGCGAGCGAGAGGAACAACCCGCCGAACACGCCGGTCCACACCGTGTAGCGCCGGCTCGGATCGAGCGAGAAGTCCACCGCCTGCAGCTTGCCCAGCGCGCCAGCCACGTGCGCGGCGCCGGTGAAGCCGAGGCCGGCGGGCAGCCGGAGCAGCAGCACGACCATGGCCGTCACCATGCCGGCCGAGATCACCGCCATCTGCCACTTGTGGGTCAGGGCGACGGCCTCGCTGCCGCCGGTGACCGTGTAGACGATCACGAGCAGCCCGGTGAGCACGATGACGAGGTCGAGCGGCCAGCCGAGCACGGTGGAGATGATGATCGCCGGCGCGTAGATCGTCACGCCGGCGGCGAGGCCGCGCTGCAGCAGGAAGAGGCCGGCGCCGAGCAGGCGCGTCTTCTCGTCGAACCGCTGGCCGAGGAACTCGTAGGCGGTATAGACGTTGAGCCGCCGGTACATGGGCAGGAACACGGCGCACACGATGATGAGCGCCAGCGGCAGGCCGAAGTAGTTCTGCACGAATCCGATGCCGCTCTCGAAGCCCTGGCCCGGGATCGAGAGGAACGTGATCGCGCTCGCCTGCGTGGCCATCACGCTGACGCCGATCGTGCCCCAGCCGGTGGACGCGTTGCCGCGCAGGTACGTGTCGAGGCTCCGCACGCGGCGCGTGCGCCAGGAGCCGTACGCGGCGATGCCCACGATGGTGCCGAGCAGGACCACCCAGTCGGCGACGTTCACGAGAAGACCCTCGTGAACACGGTCAGCAGGGCGACCACGAGCACGAAGAACGCGAAGACGAACAGGTAGACGCCGCGCCAGGTGCGGAACCCGGGGACGTCGGGCGGCTCGGCCTCGGAGCGCTCGTCGGGGCGCGGCGCCGGCGTCACTTGCCCAGCGAGACGAGATTCGCGAACAGCCGATACGCGCCGGGGACTGCTTCGGGGAGCTGGCGGAACCACGCCAGGCTGGTGTAGACGAAGTACCCCTTGCCGTGCCGCGCCGCCAGCAGGCCGCCCTTGAGCGGCGTCTCGCCGACGTCGCCGGACGCGAGGATTGCGGTGAAGCGCTCGTCCCACTGGTCGGGAAAGTAGAGACCGCGCTCCTGCACCCAGCCCTCGAAGTCCGCCGCGGTGATGCGATTGGGTGTCGTCAGCAGGGGATGCTCGGGCGCCAGGATCGTCACCGGTGCGTGCTCGTCGGTCACGCGGTCGCGCGAGAGGCGCAGGTGGAACGGCGCGAGCCAGCCCTCGCGGAGGCGGTCCAGCGTGTTGTACTGCGAGACGACCGTGCCGCCCGCCTCGACGTATGCGAACAGCGCGAGCAGGCGCTCGACGAGATCCGTCCTCACGTTGAAGGCGCGGATGCCGATGACCACGGCGTCGAGGCCGCGCAGCCGTTCCGGCGTGAGGTCGGCGCCGGTCAGCGACGTGACCTCGTATCCCATCTGCTCCAGCGCGGGAGGTACCTCGTCGCCGGCGCCCGGCAGGTAGCCGACGTGACGGCCGCGCGTCGCCAGCTCGAGCGACACCGCCTTGGCACGCGCCGGGGGCTGCAGGAGCTGGAGCGGCAGGTGATCGTAGCGAACCTCGACGCGCTGCTGGTTGAACCGCCGGCCGTTGATCTCCACGCTCGCGCCGAGCGGTGCGACCGCGAGCTGCGCCGGCGCGGTCACGGCGAAGGAGAAGCGCGCGCGCTCGCCAGGGCCGGCGAGTCGAAACGGTTGCGAGGCCGGCGTCACGGTCCAGCCGGCGGGCGCGTCGAGCTGCACGGTGCCGGCGGCGCGCGCGCGGGCGGCGGTGAGCTCCACCGTCACCGAACGCGAGGCGGAGGGCGCGAAGAGCCGCACGCCCGCGATGAACCGCAACGAGACCGGCGCGATCACCGTGAGCGGCCGGCGCAGCGCGGGCTTGGCGGGATCCGCGGCTGCCATCGGCTCTCCGGCGATCACCAGCGTCTGCCCGCCGACGTCGAAGACGTACTCGAGCGGGAATGTGGGCGGGTTCTCGGCACGGCCGATGAGCGCCGGGTCGTCGACGTCGAACATCCCGGCCGTGCCCTCCGTGCGCAGCCAGTATGGCTGGCTCGGTGGGGTGCTCGCCGGCACGACCTGGGAGACCTCGCGAACCACCGGCTGGTTCGGGCGCAGCTCGACGGCCTTGTTGATCGCGCGAGGAACGCTCGGGTACCGAACCGCCGTCCAGCGCACGGGGATGCGCGAGCGCGCGACGGCCGCGTGGCGCAGCTTCACGGTCTCGCCGGGCACGACCTCGGCGCGATCCACCACGGTGTCGACCTCGAGGCCGAGGCACGCCTGGATGATCCGATCGAGCTGCTCGCGCTTGTCGCTCACCAGGGGCTCCGCGGGGAGGGCGGCGAGCCGGCGGCGGATCGCGAGCAGCGCGGGCACGCGAGAGGCCGCGTCCTGCGCGTTGAACTCAGCGATCGCCTCGTCGGTCGACCGCGCGATCTCGGCGCCGCCCGGCACGCGGTTCCACGTCGTGTCCACGCCGTCGAGGAGATCCTTCGTCGCCGCATCGCCGGCGAGCAGCACGAACGGCTCGATCCGCGAGCCCTCGTTCACGGGCGGGCCGCCGATGCCGAATCCCTGCGTCTTGTGCATGCCACGGCTGCGGGCGGCGATCGACGCGAACGACTCACCCGACACCGGATCCCGGCCGCCGACCTCGACCTTCACCACGCCCGGACCATCCGGCACGTTCGCGGGCGAGCCCGCTATGGCCATGCCGGCGCCCGGATTCGCCGCGGCGGCGCCCAGGCCGACGTTGTGGACGATGCGTCGCGCTTGCCAGGGCCTGAGCTCGCGGAGCTGCTCGGGAAACGCCGTGGGGTCGGCGGCGAGCCTGAACGCTTCGACGGCGAGCACGGCGGACGCGGTGTGATGACCGTGCGTGCGCGCGGGCTTCGGGGAGAAGCGCGTGATGATCACGTCCGGGCGGAACTCGCGGATCACACGCACGATGTCGCCGACAACGCCTTGCCGGTCCCAGACACTCAGCGTCTCCTCGGAGGTCTTCGAGTAACCGAAGTCCTTCGCGCGGGTGAAGTACTGCCGCCCGCCGTCTAGCCGGCGCGCGGCGAGCAACTCCTGCGTGCGCGCCACGCCCAGCACTTCGCCGAGCTGGGGGCCGAGCAGGTTCTGTCCGCCGTCGCCGCGGGTGAGCGAGAGATAGGCCGTCCGGTATCCGCGGCCACGCGCCAGGTAGGTGATGACCTGCGTGTTCTCGTCGTCCGGATGGGCGGCGACGTAGAGCACGCTGCCCATGGTGGCGAAGCTGCGCAGCTGCTGCAGGATCGCGGCCGCCGTCGGTGGCTCGGTGGCGTGGCTGACGTCGGAGGAGCCCGCCAGGATGGCTACGCCGAGGGCGGTCCAGAACGGCAGGCTCCAGAGGGTATCGCGCAGGAGCGTGGAGGACATCATCGACGGCTCACACGATAGCACGGCATCTCCCGCTCCTAGCGGGCCCCCTCCCCCTCGAAGCGGCTATTTCATCTCGAAGACGGTCCACGTCGGGGCGCGGCCCGACGCCACGCGCTGGATGTTGTCGAAGCCGTTGCGGAAGCGGGCGGCCCAGTTCTCCCACGTCGGTCCCGCGGAGTGCGGGGTGAAGGTGAGATGAACGCGCTGGGCGTCAACCGGGCTACCGCTCGGGCCGCTTGGGCTGATCGTCCGCCAGGGCCTGCAGTTCGGTCCGCAGCCTCGTGTTCTCGTCCATGAGGGCGCGGAACGCACGCTCGACGGCGGCGTTGAATTGGTTCTGCTCCTCGACGATCGGCGCAACGTACCACGCGAGCAGCCGGCGGGTCACCTTCTGCGCCAGGGCTCCCGCCTTGGCCCACACGCCCTTGGGCCAGTGAGGCCAGGCGATGGGCTGATGGCTGTTGACCCAGCTGGTGAGGCGCATTTGCTCGAACGCGTTCAGCAGATGCTCGCCGTGGCCCAGTTCGTCTCGCGAGTGGCGCTCGCGCGCGTTGCGCTCGAGTTGCTGCAGGATCGCGGCCGCCTCATCCAGACCCGGCGCCGCGGTCCCGGGTGTCACGTTCTCGTCCGCGCGCCGGCGGGTGTGCTGGCGACGGGTCGAGTCCGCGGCGGCCGCGATGTGCGCGAAGAAGTCGAGGTGGTCCTCGGCGATGCGCGCGACGTCGTAGTGGCGGCGGATGAAGTCGCGGGCGTTGGCCCCGAGGTTCCGGCGGAACTCCGGATGCTCGGCCAGGTACGTGAGGGCCTCGAACAGCACCTCCTCCTCGTCGTCGTCGGGACGGATCTTGACGCAGCACCCCTCGGGGAATTCCTCCGTCGGCTCGATGTCGGACAGGACCGTCGGCCGTCCGAGGCCCAGCAAGCGCAGCGGCGTGTAGAGCGTACCCCCCACGTGAGGGTGGCGCAGGTGGACGGCCACGTCGGCCGCGCACAGGTGCTCTGTGAACGCCAGCGCGTCGAGCCACCCGGTGAAGACCACGCTCTCGGTGAGTCCCTGCGATGCGATCAGCCCGGCGACGTCGTACGACGGCACCCCTTCGCCCACCAGCAGATACCGGGCATCGGGTCGCCTTCGGCGAAGCCGCGCGAACGCCCGCAGGCAGACGTCGAGTCGCTTCTCGGGATGGAGCAAACCGAACGAGCCGACCACGAAGGCGTCGCCCAGGCCCCACCGCGCCCTGAGCCGCGGTACGTCCACGGCGTCGGGGAAGCCGGTTGGGAGGTAGAAGTGGTACTTCAAGCGTCGGACCCGGGCGTGCGGGCGGCGCCGCAGCGTCGTCCGGCGGGCGAACTCGTTGTAGACGACCACCCCCAGGCTCGCGTCGACCACCGGCTCGAGCAAGGGATAGAGGTCGTGCACGCGGTCGAGCTGTCCGGTCAAGGCCCGCCCGACGATCCGGTGGGCGACCGTGGGGCCGTAAGCCCGTTCCAGGGCGGACTGGTAGCGCGCCATGTCGCCGTGCTGCCCGGCGTCGACGAAGAAGTAGTGCTGAAGCGCGGTGTCGTGCAGCAAGGTCACCCCGGGATGCGCGCGCATGACGTCGGAGAAGTAGCCGTGGAAGCGGGCGTCGTTTCCCATGACGTACACGGCCACGTCGTACTCGCTGGCGCGGCGCTCGAACTCCTTGTAGGAGTACACGTCGAAGCGGTCAACGAGGTCTCCGGTCGGCCGGTAGCCCTCGTCGATGAACAGGTCGAGGTCGGCGCCGACTTTCAGGTGGGGCAGGAGGCCCGCGCTGTGATCCGCGAGCGCGGTGCGGAGCGGCGGAAGCGGGCTGAAGAAGGCGATGCGCATCCGACGGCGCTACGCCTCATGCCGTCGCCGGGCCGACGGTGCCTGGCCCGGGTTCACGCTACTTCATCTCGAACACGGTCCACTTCGGGGCGCGGCCCGAGGCCACGCGCTGGATGTTGTCGAAGCCGTTGCGGAAGCGCGCGGTCCAGTTCTCCCACGTCGGGCCCGCGGAGTGCGGGGTGAAGGTGACGTTGGGCAGGCTGAACAGTGGGTGATCCTTCGCCGGCGGCTCCTCGACCATCACGTCGAGGCCGGCCGCCGCGATCTTCTTCGTGGTCAGCGCGGCGTGGAGCGCCGCCTCGTCGATCACCGGCCCGCGGCAGGTGTTGACGATGATCGCGCTCGGCTTCATGAGCGACAGCTCGCGCGTGGAGATCATCGCGCGGGTGGTGTCGTCGAGCGGGACGTGCATGCTCACGATGTCGGAGGTCCGCAGCAGCTCGTCGAGGAGCACGAAGCGCACGCCGAGCTGGTCTTCCTCGGCTTCCGTGAGGCGGAGGACGTCGTAGTACTGCACACGCGCGTCGAAGGCCTGGACCCGCCGCGCGACCTTCTTGCCGATGTTGCCGAGGCCGACGATGCCGACCAGCTTGCTCGACAGCTCGTAAACGGCGCCGTCGACCTGGTTTCCGACCCGCCACTTGCCGGCCACGATGTCGTTGTGGAAGCGGACCAGGCGCTTGAGCACGGCGAGCATCAGCAGCACGGTGTGCTCGGAGACCGCGATCGCGTTGGCGCCGCCGTTGTTGGACACCGGCACCTTGGCCTTGCGCGCGGCCTCGATGTCCACGCGGTCGTAGCCCGCGCTCAGGAGCTGGACGAGCTTGAGCTTGGGCGTGGAGCGGAAGAACTCGCCGCCGATCCCGCGCGAGAGACCCATGAAGTACTCGATCTCGGGGGCCACGTCGTAGAACTTCGGCGTGCCCACGTCGGCGACCACGAGCTCGTAGCCGGGCGGCGTCATCGTGCGCGCGATGCTGAGGATCTCTTCGGGCTGGTTGGGAGAGAAGAGGATCTTGGTCGCCATGCTCGGTTGTCTCCTTACGCCAGTGGAACCGTCGCGGTCACGACGGGCTCGTTGCCGACCACGCGCGTGGTGTGACCTTTACCGGTGGTGTCCTCGACGAGGCGAGCGTCGCCCGGACCGAAGACCTGCTTGGTGCCGTCGCCGAGCCCGATCTCGAGCCGGCCCGAGAGGATGATCACGAACTGGCGGCGTGGTGCCGGATGCCAGTCGAGGTCGCGGCCCACCGGCCACTCGCTGAACGTGATCTTCGAGGTCGCCAGGCCGTCCTTCCACTCCTTCGCCTTGGCGAGATCGATCGGCTCGATGTGCGATTGCTGATCCGGGCCCGTGAAGAGTCGGAACGTTCCCATTCGTGATCTCCGTTACCGGCCGAAGCCGTAGAGAGTCTTGGCGTTGTCACAGACGACCTTCTGGCGGACGTCGGCGGGCAGGTGGCCCAGCTCCTTGGCGAGAATCTCCTGCGAGTCGGGCCAGACGCCGTCGGGATGCGGGAAGTCCGAGCCCCACATGATCCGCTCGGCGCCCAGCTCCTCGATCATCTTGATGCCGATGGGGTCGGTCTGATACGTCGCCCAGCACTGGCGGCGCCAGTAGTCGCTCGGCGGCATCGTGAGCGAGAGATCCTTGAACTGGTCCTCCCACTCCGCGTCCATGCGCCAGAGCACGTACGGGATCCAGCCGATGCCGCTCTCGCCGAGCACGAGCTTCAGCCGCGGGTGCCGCTCGAGCACGCCCGCGAAGATCATCGAGGTCAGGATGTTGGACATGTTGATCTGGAAGTGCGTGATGTTGGTGGCGAACGCCGCGCGAGCGACGGCCATCGGCACGTCGGGGGCGTCGGGCAGCTTGGCCCGCGTCGGATCGGAGCCCATGAAGACGATCTTGCGCAGGTGATCGGGCATGTAGCCGCCCACGGTGTGGAAGTGCAGCGGCAGCCCGCAGCTGTCGATCACGTCCCAGAGCGGGTTCCAGTACGGATCCCAGAGTGGCTTGAGGTCCGCCGAGTTGGCGATGTCGACGCCCTTGAGCGCGCCGCGCTTGACCACGCGCTCGACCTCGGCGATGGCGGCGTCCAGCGGATGATTGGGGATCGAGGCCAGCCCGGCGAAGCGCTCGGGCCGCGCCGAGCAGAACTCGGCCAGCCACTCGTTGTAGATGCGCATGGTCTCGTGGGCCGCCTCGGGATCGTTCAGGCGACCGGTGGCGCCGAGGATCCCGTACAGCACCTCGCCCTGCACGCCGTCACGGTCCTGGTCCTTCACCCGCAGCTCGGGATCGGTCAGGCGCCGGATGCCCTTCTTGCCGTCGTCGTAGAGCCCGGTCGACGCCATGCGATCGGAGCGATGGATACGTCCGGGAATGTACTCGCGCCCCGCCGACCCCATTCCGTTGACGCGCCCGAGGTTGGCGCCCTTCTTCGTCACCCAGATCGGGCCGCTCGGGCCCTCGGTGACGTACGGCACGCGATCACGCATCGTCGCCGACGCGCGGGTCGTGAACAGATCGGGTGGCAGCCAGCACAGATCGACGTGACAGTCGGCCGAGATCACCTCGTAACGCACGGCGGGCCTCCTCTGACTTCAGGAATTCTCGTGGCGGGCCCCGCGCGGGGCCACGGCAGCGGCCAGCGTCGCCGTTTCGGCCCCGTTTGTCAAACCCGCCCGTGGCTTGCGGGACGCGCCGAGTGAGGCCGCTCAGACGAGCCGCGCGACCTCGGCTTCGAGCTGGGCGAGGGTGAAGGGCTTCGGGAGGAAGGCGTCGGCGCCGGCGGCCAGCAGGCGCGGACCCGCGTCCTCGTCAGGGGGTCCGCTCATGGCGAGGATCCTGATCGAGCGCATCGCGGGCGAGGCTCTCACCGCCCGACAGAGGTCGGCGGCGGCCAGCCCGGGCTGCCGGAGATCGAGCAACACCAGGTGCGGGCGAAAGGTGCTGATCCGGGAGAGCCCGTCGGCGGCGTCCGTCGCGGCTTGCGCCGAGTAGTGGGGGTGTGCGCCGAAGATCGCCAGCAGCGCCGTGCGCAGTCCGGCGTCGTCGTCGACGATGAGGATGCGGATGGGCTCAGGCCGGGCCGTTCCGCACGGGAGGGGCGCCGTCATGATGCCGGGGGGCTGCGGCAAGACGCATGCCGCGTCGCAAGGTCCCGTGTTGTCATGCGCGGCCCGCGCTTGGGCTCCCGGCCCTGCCACGAGCGCTGTGCAGGCTGCCCTGAAACACGGCACCTTATGGTGGCAGTGTTACGACTGTGTTCATGGCCGCCCGATCTGTGGCATAGACTGCGGATCGAGGGGGGGCGGCGCGATGACGACCACGAAGGTGAACCTGGCC
>DATHGT010000309.1:0-10415 GCA_035317605.1 Candidatus Acidiferrum sp.
CACCGCTTCGAGCTGGTCCAGGCCGGCACGGTCGAGGACAAGCCGGGCATCCCGCCCTCGCCGCAGCACGTGGTCCGCCTCATCCGTCAGATCAAGGAGGAGAAGATCAAGGTGATCCTGGTCGAGCCGTGGAACGACGTGAAGCTGGCGCAACGCCTCGCCGAGGAGGCCGGGGCCAAGGCGATCGTCTTCGCGTCGGCCGTGGGCGCGGTGAAGGGCGCCGACAACTACATCGCGGCCATCGACTTCAACGTGAAGACGCTGGCGGAGGCCCTGCGCTAGATCGTGTTCGGCGACCTGATCGCGCTCCTCTGGGTGCCGTTCCTGATGTGCCTGGTTCTCACCGGCATCCACGCCTATCTTGGCGTCCACGTGCTGGCCCGCGAGGTCGTATTCGTGGACATCGCGCTCGCCCAGATCGCCGCGTTGGGCGCCACCGCAGCCTTCTTGTTCGGCTACGACCTCGACACGTGGGAATCGTACGCGTCGGGGCTCACCGCGACCGTGCTCGGGGCGCTGGTCCTGGCCCTCACCCGCACCCGCCACCGGCACGTCTCGCAGGAGGCGATCATCGGCATCGTCTACGCGGTGTCGTCGGCCGGCGCGGTGCTGCTCGCCGATCGCGCGCCCCACGGGGCCGAGCACGTCCGGGCCATGCTGGTCGGCAGCCTGCTCTCGGTGCGTCCGGCGGAAGTGGCCAAGGTCGCCCTGCTCTACGCGGCGGTCGGGCTGCTGCACTGGCTCTGTCGCCGGCCCTTCTTCCTGATCTCCACCGATCCCGACGCGGCGTTCGGCCAGGGCTGGCGGGTTCGCGCGTGGGACTTCGTCTTCTACGCGTCGTTCGGGGTGGTCGTCACCAGCTCGGTGCGCGTGGGCGGAGTGCTGCTGGTCTTCTCGTACCTCATCGTGCCCGCGCTGGCCGGCGTCGCCCTCGGCGGCGGCGTGGCCGCGCGGCTGATCATCGGCTGGGGGTTCGGGACGCTGGTCAGCATCCTCGGAATGGCCGCCTCGGCCGCGCTCGACCTGCCCACCGGGGCCACCGTGGTGTGCACGTTCGGATTCACTCTGCTCATCTTCGCCGTGGTCGCCCGCATCTCGGGCTGGCGTCCGGCGACGGGCGCCGCCGCGCTGGCGGCCGGGCGTCGAGCCGGCGGACGGCCGTCCGCGCCGTGATTTAATGGGCCGATGCGTGCGATGCATCCGCGCGCGGCCCTGACCGTCCTCGGCGCGTTCTTCGTGGCGCTGGGCGCCGCCGTGGCGATGGTGGGCGTCCTGCCCGCCGACGCGGCGGTGCGCGAGGCGCTCCTCGGATGGGCGACGCCCGCGATGATCGATCTCATGCGAATCGTCAACCGCGGCGGCGACTGGCGACTCTTGTTGCCGGGGACCCTGCTGCTGCTCGCGGTCTTCCGCCGCGCCCGCGAGCGCTGGTGGCTGTGGATCGCCCTGATGATCGCGGCGCCGGCCGCGGAGGGTCTGCTCAAGATCGCGATCGGCCGGGCCCGGCCGGAGAGTCTCGCCTTCGGTTTTCCCAGCGGCCACGCGACCGCGGCGGCGGCCTTCTTCGGCGCGGTGCTCTACCTGGCCGGCTCCTTACCACCGCTGAGCCGCCGCGTGGTTCGCGTCCTCGCCGTCGCGTGCATCGTGCTCGTCGGCCTCGCCCGCATCGTCCTCCGCGCCCACTGGCCCTCGGACGTCCTGGGCGGCATCACCCTCGGCCTGGGCCTGGCCACCGTCGCCGCTCTCCTCAATTCCCTGGACGGAGAGACGGATCGGCGTCTGGCTGAGCCGGGCGCGGGAAGCGTGTCGAAGTGAGCCCATGCGGCGCTCCCGCTGAGGAGGTACCACGCCGTGCCTTTGCCGACGATCGCCTGACGGAGCGACCGCCGCCGGCCCGGTCGCGGCGACGAAGAGACGGCCGCATGGGCTCATCCTGTCAGACGGACGTTCCCGTCCGTCGATTCACTAGTAACTCTTCGGTAACCCCAGGACGTGCTCGGAGAGGTAGTTGAGGACCATCTGCTGGGAGACGGGGGCGATCTTGTAGAGGCGGACCTCGCGCCAGAGCCGCTCGACGTGGAACTCCTTGGCGTATCCGTAACCACCGTGTGTCTGGACCGCGACGTCGCAGGCCTCGAAGCCGGCCTCGGCCGCCATGAGCTTGGCGGTGTTGGACTCGCTCCCGCACGGACGCCCGTGGTCGAAGAGCCAGGCGGCCTTGAGGCACATCAGCTCGGCGGTCTCGAGCTTGGCCCACGCCATGGCGAGCGGATGGGCGATGGCCTGGTTCTGGCCGATGGGCCGATCGAACACCACGCGCTCCTTGGCATACTGCACCGCGCGGTCGAGCGCGGCCCGGCCGATCCCCACCGCCTCGATCGCGGTCATGATCCGCTCGGGGTTCAGCGAATCGAGCAGGTGATAGAAGCCGCGCCCCACCTCGCCGACGACGTCGTCGGCCGGAACCTCGAGCCCGTCGATGAAGATCTCGTTCGAATCCACGGCCGCGCGGCCGAGCTTCTCGATGACCTTGACGGTGATCTTCGACCGGTCGAACGGGGTGAAGAACAGCGTGAGCCCGCCGAACGGCTTGGCGTGGTCGCGCGGCGCGGTGCGGGCGAGCAGCAGCATGTGGGTGGCGTTCTGGGCGTTGGTGTTCCAGACCTTGCGGCCGTGCACCACGAAGCCGCCCGCGCGCGCCTCGGCCCGCGTCTCGATGCGCGAGGTATCCGTGCCGGCGTTGGGCTCGGTCACGCCGAACGACATCACGATCTCACCCCTCGCGATGTCGGGGAGCACGCGCCGCTTGAGCGCCTCGCTCCCGTGCTTGATCACGGGCATGGGCGGGAACATGTAGAAGTGGATCGGCGAGGCGCCCGAGGTCCCGGCCCCGGCGGCGCATATCTCGTGCAGGATCAGCGCGGCTTCGGTGACTCCCAGCCCGGCGCCGCCGTACTCCTCGGGCACAATGGCCCCGAGCCAGCCGCCCTCGGCGAACGCGCGCACGAACTCCCAGGGATATTCCGCCTTGCGGTCCTTCTCGAGCCAGTAGTCCGGCGCGAACGAGCGCGCGAGCGCCGTCACTTCCTTGCGAATCAGCTCCTGCTGCTCGGTCAGCTCGAAGTTCATGCGTGGATTCTAGCGCACGCGCCGCTCCGCGGTATCATCGCGGCCATGGCGGTCAAGAGCCTGCACGCGTTGCAGAACGGGTTCATGGGGGCGCAGCGGTCGCTGCTGTTCTACGGGGAATTCTCGGAGGCGGCCACGCAGATTCCGATCGCGGCGTATCTGATCCGGACCTCCGACGGCAACGTGCTGTTCGACACCGGACTCTCGCCGCGGGCGGTGCCGGGGCTGCGCCGGAACGATCCGCTGGCGCGGTTCGACGAGGCGGACCTGCTGGTGAACCGTCTCGCGGCGCTCGGGCTCGAGCCTGGCGACGTCTCAACGGTGGTCCTCTCCCACCTGCACTACGATCACGCGGGCGGCGCCGACCTGTTTCCGCAATCCGAGCTCTGCGTCCAGAAAGACGAGTACGCGTACGCGCACTACCCTGCGTCGTTCTTCGCCCCGTTCTATTACCGCAAGAACTTCGAGCTGCCCGGCTACACCTGGCGCCTGCTCGACGGCGACACCGAGCTGGCCCCGGGCCTGACCGTGCTGCGCAGCGACGGCCACACGCCCGGCCACCAGTCGCTGCTCGTCGAGCTGCCCGAGACGGGTCCCGTGCTCCTCACCGGCGACGCCTGCTACTGGCGCGAGCACCTCGAGCACGAGCGCGTCCCCGGCGTGGTCTGGAACCCGACCCTCGCCCTCCACTCGATCAAGCGCCTCAAGACGCTGGCCCGCCTCACCGGCGCCCGAGTCTTCCCCGGCCACGACCCCGAGTTCTGGCGCACCGTGAACCAGGACCCCGCCGGCTACCACTGAGAGGCTCTTCCGGCTGACTCGAAAACACTCGCGAGTATTTTCGTCCCCACCGACAATACTGTGCCGGTCTCGTGGTCTCGTGACGACCCCATTCGGCTCGCGCGTCTTTACAATGTAGGCACTGAGTAGATATAGTGCATGCATGCGTAAGCAGGCAAGAGGGCCCTCGAGGATCGCAGCGGCACGACGTGGACGCGGCAGCGTGGTTTCTGCTTCCACGGTCCAATACACCGTGCGAAGTGTTCCGGCGCATATCGACAAAGCGCTCAGACGCAAGGCAAAGAGTGGGCGAATCAGTCTCAACGAGGTCTTGCGCGCCGCACTGATTCGAGAAGCCGAGGGAACCGACGTGCCGGAGCGCGTGTATTCCGACCTCGATGCCCTCGCCGGCTCGTGGGTCGATGATCCCGGCTTCGACGCCGCGATCCAGGCACAGGACCGGGTCGACGAGGCGCTCTGGCGGTGAGAGTCGCGATCGACACCAACCGCTACGTCGATTTCGCCAAGGGGATACCCGAGGCTGTCGAGCGCTTCCGGCGCGCGGACGAGATCTTCGTGCCGTTCGTCGTGCTCGGCGAGCTGCGTGCCGGGTTCGCCAGCGGGACTCGTGGCGTGCAAAACGAGGCCGGCCTCGTTCGATTCCTCAACAGCCGTCGGGTCGACGTGGTGTTCGCCGACGAGGCCACCACGCATCACTACGCAAGGCTATTTCATCAGTTGCGCCGGCAGGGCACGCCGATCCCGACGAACGACCTCTGGATCGCGGCACTCGCGGTTCAACACGACCTTCATCTCTTCGCTCGCGACGCGCACTTCGATCACCTGCCGCAGATTCCGCGTCTCTGACGCGAGCCCGTCGAATCAGCCTCGTCTACGCGGCCTTTTTCCGTCGGCTGGAGGCGCGGGTGGTGCGCTTGCGGGGAACCTTGGCGCCTTTCTTCCGCGCTTCGGAGAGGCCGATGGCGATCGCCTGCTTGCGGCTGGTCACCTTCTTGCCGCTGCCTCCGCTCTTGAGCGTGCCGCGCTTGCGCCGACGCATCGCGCTCTTGACCGACTTCGCTGCTGCTCTGCCGTACCTCGCCATCTGACACTCCTCCTGGTCGCTTCGCGCGCTCGTCGCGTCGCGAGCTCGAAGGGAAGCGGGTGCAAGATCGGCGCCCGTGGCGCGCGGAATCAGGCGGAAAACGACACGAGCGGTCGGATCTCGACGCGCGCTCCGGAGGCGAGGCCGAGCATTCGCAAGGTCTCGGCGGAGACGAGCGCCCGCCCATTGCCCCCATCGGTGATCGCCGACACCCATAGACGCAGCGGCGCGCCCCGCGGCTCGACCAGCTCGACGACCGCGCCGACGCCGGCGCGGAGGCGCTCGGCGATCGGCCGCGACAGCGTGATGCCGGAGACCCTGCTCTCGTCGAGGCCGTCGGTCGAGGCGATCTCGACCGTCACGCGCGCGGCACGGAGCGCGCGGCGACGCTCGCCGGTGGCCGCGGTATCGACGGCGTCGCCGACGAAGACCACGCCATACGTCGACTCCGCAATCCCGCGGGTGATCGCGCCTTCCTTCACGTCCAGAGCGACCGCCGCGAGATCGCGCTCGAACGGATCGCCGTATCCGCCGCCACCCGACGTCTCCATCACCACGACGTCGTCGAACTGCAGCGGGAAGCCGCTCACCTTGCCGGGCAGCGGCGACGGATTGATCGCGATCTCACCTCGCCTGACGTAGAAGCGATTCGTCGCGCCGGAGCTCCCGCCGCACACCCCGTACGGCGGCAGCACGCCCTTCTCGGCGAGCACCGAGAGCTGAGCGTCCGGGGCCAGCACGCGGACTTCGCGGACGAGCCCGAGCCCGCCGCGCCAGTGTCCCGGTCCGCCCGAGCCCTCGCGCAGCGCGCACGACTCGACGCGGAGCGGATACTTGCTCTCGATCGCCTCCACCGGCTGGATCGTGGTGATGTCGCTCTCGGTGAACGCGCGCACCGCGTTGTTGCCGTCGCCGCCCTCCCAGGCGCCGGTGCCCGCCGCCGGGTATTCGTAGAAGATGAACGCGGGACCGCCGACGTAGCAGTGATTGCCGCCGCCCTTGATGTCTCCGCTGATCCGGCCGGACATGGCTCGGGCGAGGGCGCCCATCACCGCGGACTCCACGCAGTACTTCACCTCCACCATGCCGCCGCACGGGGCCGGCCGCCGCGCGTTGACGACCGTGCCCTCGGGGGCGAGCACGCGCAGCGGGCGGAACGCGCCCGAGTTGATCTCGCCGCCGGGATCGAGGAAGGACTTGAGGATCGTGAAGGCGCCGGTGGGCGCCATGGCCGGGCCGACGTTGGTCGGTCCCGCCGTCTGGGCCGCCGTCCCCGCGAGATCGACGGTGATGGACTCGCGCTCGATGGTCACGCTCGCGCGCACGCGCAGCGGCTCCAGCCGCTCGCGCCCGCCCTCGAGATAGGCCTCGTAGACGTAACGTCCCGGTGTCAGCTCTGCGATACGCCTGCGCATCCGCCCCTCGGCGCGGTCGAGCAGCTCGCCGATGGCGGCCTTCAGCGTCGCGCGCCCGTATCGGCCGATCAACGCCTCCACGCGCTCGGCGGCCTTGCGGCAGGTGCCGAGCATCGCGCGGAAGTCGCCCTCGCGCTCGCGCGGACCGCGCATGTTGGCGAAGATCAGCTCCAGCGCCCCGTCGTTGGGCCGGCCGCGCTCGTAGATCCGGATGGGCGGGATGCGCACGCCTTCCTGGTAGATCTCGGTCACCCGTCCGGAGAGGCTGCCCGGACTCATGCCACCCACGTCGCCCCAGTGGGCGCGCACGACCGGGAACAGGAACAGCTCGCCGCCGGCGAACATGGGATAGATCATCGCCACGTCGTTGAGATGCGTCCCGCCCGTGTAGGGGTCGTTGTGCAGGAAGACGTCGCCCTCGTGGATGTCGTCGCCGAAGCGCTCGCGCACGGCCTTCATCGACCACGCGATCGGCACGATGTGCAGCGGATGGTCCTGGCCCTTGGACATGGCGATGATCTGGGCGTCGCCGTCCATGAGCACGCACGAGAAGTCCTCGCCCTCGTAGAGGATCGACGAGTAGGCCGTGCGCACGAGCGTGATCCGCATCTCGCGCACGATCGACGACAGCGCCTCCCGCACGACCTCGAGGGTGATCGGGTCGATGGTCATCCGCGCTCCAGGACCAGGTTGCCCGACTCGTCGACACGCGCGCTCCAGTCGGGCGGCACCACCGTGGTCGCGCCGAATTCCTCCACGATCGCCGGGCCGCGCAGCGTGGTCGACGTCGCCAGTCCTTCGCGCTCGTAGACCTCCACGCTGGTGGCGGCGCCGTTGAACCACGCCGTGCGCGTGCCGCGACGCGCCTGGCCACGCGCCACGTACGCTCGCGGCAACGGTTTGTCGACGATCCCGCGCGCGGCGATGCGCACGTTCACCAGCTCGACGTCGCCGGCCGGGTCGGCGTGACCGTAGGTGGCGAGGTGGCGGCCGTGGAAGTCCTGCGTGATCGCCCCGAGGTCGAGCGGGCCAGGCGCCAGGGGCACCGTCAGCTCGAAGGCCTGGCCGAGGTAGCGCAGGTCGAGGGCGCGATCGATCCGGCGGTCTCCCGCCGCGAACCCCTCGGTGGCCAGTCGTTCGACCGCCGCGGCCTCCATCTCGGCGAACGCCGCGTCGATCGCGTCGCGCCGCGCGCCGAGGAGTCCGACCCGCGTGCGCGAGTCGTCGTGCTTGACGTCGGAGACCAGCAGCCCGAGCGCGGAAAAATTGCCGGGATGCTCGGGAACCAGCACGCGGGGGATGGCCAGCTCCTCGGCGATCAGCGCGGCGTGCATCGGTCCGGCCCCCCCGAAGGCCACCAGCGTGAACTCGCGCGGATCGTGGCCGCGGGCGATCGAGATCTCGCGGATCGACGACGTCATCCTGGCCACGGCGATCCGCACGATGCCCTCGGCCGCCGCGTGGACGTCGAGGCCGAGGCCCGTGGCGAGGCGGGCGATCGCCTGGTGGGCGCTCTCGGCGTCGAGGCGGATGGTGCCGCCGAGCACGCGGTCGGTGCCCATGCGGCCGAGCACGACGTTGGCGTCGGTCACAGTCGGCTCGGTGCCGCCGAGCCCGTACGCCGCCGGGCCAGGCCGTGCTCCTGCGCTGAGCGGGCCGACCTGAAGGCTGCCGTCCACGTCGAGCCAGGCGAGGCTGCCGCCGCCGGCGCCGACCGTGTGGATGTCGATCTGCGGGACCTTCACCGGGAACGCGCCGATCTCGTTGTCGGTCGTGGTCACGGGCACGCCGCCCTGGACGAGGCAGACGTCGGTGCTGGTGCCGCCCATGTCGTAGGTGATGAAATCGCCGCTCCCGGCGTGGCGCGCGAGGAAGCAGGCCCGGCTGACGCCGCCGGCCGGACCGGACACGATGGTCTTGATGGGCAGCCGGCGCGCGGTCTCCACCGTCATCATTCCGCCACTGGACCCGACCGTGAGCACCCCGTACGCGTATCCGGATTCGAACAGTCGCTTTTCGAGCCCGCCCAGATAGCGATCCATCAGCGGCTGGAGGTACGCGTTGAGCACGGTGGTGGAGAAGCGCTCGAACTCGCGGTACTCGGGGACGACGTCGAACGAGAGTGACACCGGCACCGCGGGCAGCCGCGCGGCGACGAGCTCGCCGAGCTGCCGCTCGTGATCGGGATTCGCGTAGGCGTGGAGCAAGCAGACCGCGATTGCCTCCGGCGCGGCCGACGCGACGCGTTCCAGAACCGGCGCCGTGGCGGCCGGATCGAGCGGCCGGTACACGCTGCCGTCGGCCAGCATGCGCTCGGCGACCTCGAACCGAAGGGGGCGCTCCACGACCGGGCGCGGTCGCACGAATGTGGGGATGAACAGCGCGGGGATATTGCGCTTGGTCCGCCCGATCTCGATCAGGTCGCGAAACCCCGCGGTCGTCAGCAATGCTACCCGCGCACCCCGGCGCTCGAGGATGGCGTTGGTCCCCACGGTGGTCCCGTGAACGAGCCGTCGCACCGCCGCGCTGTCCACGCCGAGCGCGGCGAGCCCGGCCAGCACGGCCGCCGCCTCGTCGAGCGGCTGCGAGGGAACTTTCCCGATCCGAACGTCACCCGATTCGGTATCGACCGCAGTCACGTCGGTGAACGTCCCACCGACGTCGACGCCGACGATGAACATGGACCGCAGGGTAACACCTCATCCGGCGCGGGCCGCGCGACCCTGGCCGCTCGTGGGCGGCGGCCAGGATCGTTTGGCAACTGAGCCTCGCCGTCAGCGCTGAGGCTGACCGTGCTCGTGGGCACCGGACTGCGTGCCGAGCGTGGTCAGGTCAGGGAGGAGCGGCCGATTGGTGATGAACACGATGGTCTGGGCGGAGACGTCGCCGGGAGCGACGTTCACGGTCGCGGTCAGCGTCCCGGGGCTGCAGTTGACCAGCTGGCTGGCCGGAATCGTCGCGCAACCGACCATCGTTCCAGGGGCGACGGACAGCTCCCGAATCGTGACTTGACCGGCAGCGACCTCGATCGCCGGAGAGCACGCGCCGGCGGGGACCACGACGCCCAGGGCCCCGGGATTGACGGAGAACTTGAAGGAGCCGGTGACGTGGCCCTTCTTGCAGATCTCGATGAAGCCGGTGTGCTTGTCGGTGAACGTCACCTCGGTCACGCCCTTGCCGATCACCACGTCGACGCTGCCCGTCGCGGGGTTTGGCTTGGTCGGCGGCGGCGGCTCGACCACGATGCTCGACACCACGTGATGGAGCGGAATCATCTCGGACACCGTCACGGACGTCCCCACGGGAAAGGGCCTGTCGACGACTACACAGTAGCCGCCGGGAGGCGGACCCGCGGGGACCGGGACCATGGTGCCGCCGACGTCGAACTGGAACGTCATGCCGACGGGCACCCCGAGGCCGGCGACCTTGCAAACCTTGACGGTGCCTCCCGCGACGGGCGTCACGCCCCGGGCGAGAATGTACGGAAACCCTGTCGTCCCGTCGCCCGCGGTGAAGATGTGCGGCACCGTGGAGTCGGTGGCCAGAGCGAGAGGCGTGAAGTTGGCCGGCCACGACGTGAACCCCTCGTGGACCGAGCAGCCCCAGTTTGAAAGCACGGCATTCATCAGCCCGGTCAGCGCCGGGCTGCTCGCGACGATGGCGACCTTGTTGGCGCAGGCCGCCTGCTGAGTCATGAAGGTTCCGAAGCCGCTCAAGGCCGCCACCGGTGTTGGGGTCGGGGCGCCACCGTAGTCGTAGTAACAGCTCAGCGAGATGACGGCCCCAGTCCCTGGGCCAGCGGCGGCAAACTGAATCGCCGACCTCCACAGCTGCTCTCCGCCTTGAGACGCGTGAACAGTTGGATCCGTGCCGATGATGACCACGTTGCCGGTGACCACGCTTGCCAAGGCGTTGGCGTTTGCCGAGTTCATGGCGGCGGTGAGAGGCACGGTCGAGTTCTGAACGCACCTCGGATCGCCGAGGAC
>DATHGT010000310.1:0-3691 GCA_035317605.1 Candidatus Acidiferrum sp.
CACCTTCATGGCTCGCTCCACTGCCGCCTGGGTAACGATCATCCCCACCTCCTTGATGGGGATGACAACCCGGCGGTCGGCTGGGAGCGGTCAAATCATTTGCTCTCGGGAGCGGACAGATGATGTGCTCCCGACACGAACGGAATCGGGGCTTGTCTGTCGACTCGTCCGGTGGTATCTATCCCAGCAATCGGCGGCCCGTGCCATGGCGTCCGGGTGCCGCTTGGACGTTCTATGGGTCCCTACTCGATCCAAGCCGGACGACGACCCAACGGTGAGCGTGTCGCAGACGGCCGTGCCGCGACGGGACGTCGGTACGTGCGGATGGCACCCCGCGCGATCTCGAGTGGCCGGCATCGATCGCCGGGGACGGAGGAACCTATGCCTGCACGAAGCTTGGTTGTGGTCATGCCGTTCGGGGGCAGGGGCGAGCTCGAGCGCCGACGCGCGATTCTCAGGTTCAAGCGGCTCGAATACCTGATCCGAACCAAGTGCCACGTCACCGCGACCATGCCCAACCGGGCCACCGAGCCGGTCGCGTACGCCGTCGAATTGGCCAGGACGGCGATGGATGACATTCCCGAGAAGGCGCTGCAGCAGATCGATTCCGCGGATGTCCTCATTGCGCTCGTCGCCGAGAACAACCCCAACGTCATCTACGAAGTCGCCTATCGGCGAGCGCGTGACCGTACCGTCGTCCTCGTCGTCGACTCCGCGGACGACCTGCCGTTGTACGTGAGGTCCCTCGCCTATCAAAGCTGGAAGCAGGACGAGGTGTTGAAGCGCATCGATACCATCGCCGGGGACAACGGCCGGGAGGTGCGGGATTTCAACATGGGCATCCCCGACGATTTGAAGAAGGCCATCGACGAGAACGACGGTGTGTTGCAGGAAGGCCTGGAGGCGGCGCTCTTCGAAGTCGAGAAGAACTTCAAGCTCCGCGTCAATGAAGCCGTCGAGCATCTGCGCGGCATCGTGTCGGACAAGACCGTGAGCTTCTACCCGAACTCGATCGTGAAGGTCGAATTCTCGGCCCGCAGCACGTTCGATGAGGGCCAGGCCGCGGAGGTGGTCGATTTCGACAACGCGTTCAGCCAGCTGTACGGCTATGCGAACAAGCAGGATGCGGAAACGGATCTACCGCTGACCCTCGCCAAGCTCCTGGCGCGCGTCAAGAAGATCTCGGACCCGGAACACTGGGCGCCGTTCGAGCGGGAGCAGGGGGATCTCACCGAGGTCCTCAAACGATACGATTTCGCGCGCGCCAAAGAGCCGCTTCGGGTCAACCAGACGCACCGCTGGCGCGAGTACAGAGGGACGGCATATCTGCCGTGCGTGGTGGCTGAAGTCATCGATCGCCCCAAGGACGGGCCGCACACGATGTACCTTCTGATCGTCTACATCGAGCTTCCCGAGACGTTGACGGTCATCACTCCGGCGGCCGGCGCGCGGCAATGAGGTGACGGCCGCGGACCGACCCGGTCCCGACCCGCTGTTCGCGACGCAGCGGGCGACGATCCTGGACATCTGGGACGAGATGCAGCGGCTGCAGTCCGATTTCGGGCTGGCCCACGAGCTCCCGCTGTACTACCGATCGCCGCAGTGGCACGCCGCGAAGATGGTTCTCGACCTCGGGACCGGCAATGGCTATTACCTCCGGCAGCTCGCGGCCCGGTTCCCCGACAAGATCTATCGGGGCGTTGACGTCTCCGCCGAGCTGATCGCCCGCGCGGAGCGGCACGCGATCCCGGGGCCGGTGTCGTTCGCCCAGCGGAGCCTCTTCGACACGCGGGAACGGTACAACTTCGTCCTGATGCGCCTGCTGCTCCAGCACCTGGAGGACATTCCTGCTGTCCTCGACCACGTCGCCGAATTGCTTCACCCCGGGGAGTCGGCGCTCATCATCGATGCCGACGATCGGGCGAGGTACTTTCATCCCGACCTGCCGGAATTCACGGAATTCTTCGCCGCCTATACGGAGCACGAACGTCGTGCGGGCCGGGATCGCAACGTCCTCGGCCGCGTGGAAGCGGCGCTCGGCGCCTCGACGGCGTGGCGGCTCGGGGCCGCGCAGGCGGTGGTCATTCCGTCCACGATCCCCGGCAACCTCGAGCGGTTCGCACGAACCTACACGCTCCTGGTCGATCTCGTGGAACAGGGCGGTGGGCTCCACTATGATTTCTCCGCCGTCAAGCGGGCGTGGCGGCAGTGGGCGCGACGGTCCGAAGCCTATACGCAGGTTGGGCTGAATCTCATCCGTCTCGATCGCCTCTGACTATCCGAGGGTTGCTCGGCCGCGAAGGCGTGCAGTATGATCCCGGGCACCATACCGGCCCCTCGAGTACAAGGGGCCGCCCTCGAATTCAGCACCTCACGGAGGCGTCGCCATGAGTCAGAAGCAGCCCTGGCTGGTCGTGATCCTGCTCGGCGTCGCGGTCGCGCTCGCCGCGGCCCCGGCTCCAGCGCAGACGCGGTTCGTGTTCGCCAACGAGAGTCCGTACGACACCATGGACCCGCACGCCGCCTTCGACGTCGGGCGCGTGGCCGTGCGGCTGAACCTCTACGACGGGCTCTATCGCTGGCTCGACAACCCGCCCAAGCTCGAGCCGTGGCTGGCCGAGAGCCACACGGTGTCGGCCGACGGGTTGACCTACACCTTCAAGCTCCGGCGCGGAGCCAAGTTCCACGACGGCGCCGAGGTCACCGCCGAGGACGTGCGCTACAGCATCGAGCGCATCCTGGCGGGCAAGAAGGGCGCGGCGGCGCTGCTGGGCACCATGGTGGCGCCCGGCACCACCAAGGCCATCGACAAGTCGACCGTCCAGTTCACGCTCACCAAGCCGGCGTCGATCTTCATGGCCGTGGTCCCCGAGATCCACGTCGTCAACGCCGCGCTGCTCAAGAAGAACGAGAAAGACGGCGACTGGGGCGGCGGCTGGCTCACCGGCAACGACGCGGGCTCCGGCTCGTACACGCTGTCGCGCTACGATCCCGCCCTCGGCTTCATCGCCAGGCGGTTCGCCGGGCACTTCATGCCGTGGGGGCCGAAGTACATCGACGAGATCGAGTTCCGCCACGTGAAGGAAGACAACACCCGCGTGCTCGGCATGATCAAGGGCGACTACCAGGGCACCGGCGGCTACCTGCCCAACGATCAGGTCAAGCGGCTGCGCGAGGCGCCGAACGTGAAGATCGTCGAGCAGGAGTCGATGCGCATCATGATGTTCCAGATCAACAACCAGCGGGCGCCCATGAACGACGTCCACGTGCGCCGGGCCGTCAGCTACGCCTTCGACTACGAGGGCTTCAACAAGGAGATCCTGGGCGGCACCGTCGAGCGCAACCCGGTGCCCATCCCCAACAACCTGTGGGGCGTGCCGCGCGACGTGAAGGGCTATACCTATAGCATCGACAAGGCCAAGGCCGAGCTGAGCCAGGCCAAGGCCAAGGTGGACCGTCCGCTGACCGTCGGATATCTCCAGGGATTCAGCCAGACCGAGCAGGCGGCCACGGTGATGGCCAACGGGCTCCGCAAGGCCGGCGTCGAGACCAAGCTGGTGAGCGAGCTGTGGCCGACCATGGTCGAGCGCATGAAGAAGCCCGAGACCTCGCCCGACCTCGTCGTCTACTGGATCAGCACCTACTACGCCGACCCCCACAACTGGATCGGCGAGATGTTCCACTCCGGCCA
>DATHGT010000311.1:0-9056 GCA_035317605.1 Candidatus Acidiferrum sp.
CTCGACCCGTCCGAGCGCCTCGAACCGGTCCAGCGCCACTCGAGAGGCGCGGGGGTCTTCACCGACCTTGAGCTCGATCGGCATCTCGAACGCCGGTGGCTCTCGGCGCAACCGGAAAAAACCGTCGACGGTTCCGGGCCCCCCCGCGGCCCCCGAGGCGCGCCAGGACAAGCCACCGTTGCGAGTCGCCTGCATCCCCAGCGCATTTGGGAGCGCTGCAGAAACGCTCCAGGCCGCTTCGCCCTCGGAGGACTGCACCACCAGCCATGAGTGACCCGCGCCGAACCTGAACGCTCCGGGCAGGCGCACGCTGACCCAGGTCGGCCGTCCCGCGATGGCGCGGTCGAGATCGACCACGGTTCGCCCGGGCAAGAGCGACGTCGGTCCCGGCTTGCCGTTCAGATCCGCGCGAACCTCGACCTGGAGCCGCGCCTTCGAGGTGACCGCAGAGACCAGCAGATCGATCGCCGTCGCCGTCACCGCCGTGGCGAGCACGATGGGTTGCGCTTGCGACGACTCCGGCGACACCGCGACCGTGACGCTCGCATCGGCGACATCCAGGGGCCCGTGGGCGATGCGGCTGCTCTCGAACGCGCCCACTGCGCGGCCCCTGGTCTGACTCGCGACGACGCGCGCACCGGAGGGCAGCGCGACGTTGAGCCGCCCTCCGATTTCCCGCGGAGCCCCGCCGAAGTCGAAGGACATAGAGACCTCGTCGAGCCCGGACGGAAGGGCCGCCGATTCCAGCAAGTAATCGATCTCCACGGCCACGACGAGCCGCGCAATCGTGGCGGATTCCACGCGCACCGGTATCACGTAGAAACCGTGCTCCACGGTACCGTCGGCGAGGAAGGCTTGGAGCACGTCGGCGAAGTCGGGCGTGGTCTGCGGCGCGGTCAGCTCGCCCGTGTATGTCCAGAAGGGGGGAAGCGTGCCCAGGCGCAGGCGCACGTTGGAGGGGACGCTGCGGATCGTGACCGCGCCGACGTCCGGATTGCCCGTGTGGGTGAGCTTGAACCGCGCCACGATCAGCGCAGGCAGCGGCGCCGGCGTCGTGGCCGCGAGCATGAAGCGGGGGTCGCTCGGCGCCCGGAAGGCGCCGAGCGGGTTGACCTCGACGTAGGCGCCGGCGCCGAGGTCGACCTGGATCGTCGCGTTCGAGAGGTTGGTCCCGCTGACGCGGGCGAGGGTCTGGCGCCCGTGGAAATCCACCTCGACCCAGCCCGGCGTCGCGGTCTTGGTGGCGCCCCAGTCGCCGGTGGCGCCCTGAAAGCGAATCGTCTCGGCGAACGGATCTCGCCCCGTTGACGCGTCCACGGGCGAGACCGTGGCGGTGGCCTTCAAGATCCTGGCGTTGGCGGGGAGGCTCCGCAGCAACAGGACGCGCTCACCCCGGAGCGGGGCGTCGCCGCCATCGTAGCGGTCACGCAGGAGCATGGCGGTCGGGGCCGGCTCCGGCCTAGACCTTCAGCAGCAGCATGACTTTCGTCTCGCGTGGATCCAAGGTCTCGAACGGATGCCTCACCCGAGCCAGGAGCTTCACGCCGAGCGTGTCGAAATCGAAGTGGACGACCTGGATCTGCTGCGGGGCCGGGAGTAGGACCGTAGCTTCACCTGTAGGTGTCATTCCCGTCAGGTCGAGGTTGATGGTTTTCCGCGATCGCATCTGGAACCACAGGTCGTCGAAGTCGCCGTGCTTGCGCATCTCCCCCACCGTGCGCTTCTCGCCACAGCACTTCGTGAACCACGGCGAGAGGCAGTATTGCTCGGGCTCGAAGGCGTCGTTCGGGGCGGCGAACAGCGCCGTCCAGAACTCGGTGACGAGGTCGTCCAGGCTCGAATCGTCGGTGTACTCGACGTTGTATTGCTTGAGCAGGTCCCAGAACGGGATCTTGAACGGCTGGCTGTCGATCGACTCGATCTCGATGGTCGCAACCGGGGGCCCCGCGAGGCGAATCCTCTTCTCGCTCGTGTGATAGAGGTAAAAGTTCACCCAGGCCCAGTGGCGGTCGTGATCGTCGTCGGCGCACACGACCCGGAAGTAGTCGAGCTGGTAGACGTCGACCAGCGGACACGCCTTGAGCCCGTGCTTGATCACCCGCTCCTCGCCGAGCTTCAGGCGCTTGAACAGCATCCGGTAGCCGGTGCGCGCCGGGATCGCCTTGAGGGCGGCCTCGAGGATCTCCTTGGTCAGGGCGTCGACGGTCTTGCCGTCCAGCTTCTCGGCGTCACCGGCCCGTTCGACGCGCTTGATCTCGCCCACGGCCTTTTGCACCTGAGCCTGGATGTCTTCCTTGGTCTTGATCTGGATGTCGTGAAAGTCCTCGACGGTCCACACGTCTCCCGGGTTGCGCGTGATGTAGGGTGTCGTCGGCGGCATGGTCTTCCTCCCCTGGTGATTGATTGGTGGTCTGCTCCGTTAGCGCTCAATAGATCGGCTCCGCGCTTGCGCGGGCGACGCCGGCGCGCACGCCCGCCGCCTTGGCCTGCCGCACGCCGAGGGGCCCCGGCGCCAACAGCGCCTGGGCCAGCGCGGGCAGCGGGGGCCCCAGCACGAGCGCGCGGGCATTCTCGAACCGGGCCCCCTCGAAGTGCACGGTGAGGTCGAACCGTCCGGCTCCCGCCTTGAGGACGGTCAGCGCGATCGCGTTGCCCCACGGGCCCGGCTGACGGCCGGTGACCTCGATGACGCCGCCCGCTCCCGGGTCGAACAGGTACAGGCGGGCGGGCGCGACACTGGTGCCGCCCGTGAGCCTGTGCGTGCGTGGTCGCCGGAACGGTATGGCCACCGGCGTGACACCGGGCGGCGCCGTGTCGAGACGCAGCACCGCGATCAGCTTCGAAGACGCCACGCGCGTGCCGATGTAGTCGGCATCCGCGGCGGGCTCGGTGACGACACTCGCGTACGACTCGCTCGCGTCGCTCCGGCTTCCGAAACAGGCGTCGTTGAACCGACCCCCGAATCGTTCGGGAAGATCGTCCGGCAGGTTCAGCACGAACGTGCCGGGGGCGTGGCGCGTCCAGCGGAAGGTGACGTCGACCGGCGGATCGTCGATGGGGCCGGCGTGGCCGAAGACGGGTGCCTCGGCTCCCGGCGGCCGGCGCGGGAAGCGGCTCACGTTGAAGATGGCCCGTTCGAAGCACCCGCCGCCGGCGAAGCGCGCGGCGTCGAAGCGAGCGTGGTCGAAGCGCGCGGCGTAACACTCCGTGTACGTCCACGCGGTTCGGCCACGCGGCAGCGCCAGCGCGGCGGCCTTGTCGACGTCCTCGGCCTGCACGAGCTGCGACGGCGCGCCCATGATCCGGGCGGTCAGCCCGTCGCCGCTCGCAGGAACGTCGCCGATGGTGACGCGGCGGTACGTCTCGGGAGCCCCCGGGCCGGTCTGGTCCCGGAGCGAAACGTCGAACAGGTCGGCGATGTGCTCCACGATCATGACCGGCGCCGGGGTTCCGGCGTGCAACGACCCATAGGCGGCCACTACCCGGTCGCGGTGATCGTCGAGGACCACACCGGCGCCGGCCCGCAGATCGGCCAGGGTGGCGCCGGCGACGTCGACCAGCCGGTGACCGGTGGCGCCGCCCCCCACGCGCCCGACCACTCGCCGCGGCGTCCCGTCGGCGGCGAGGGCGCTGCTGGTGAGCGTTCCAAGGTCCGCTTCGGTCACGCTCACCGCGATGCGATCGCGCTCGGTGCCCGGGGGCCTCGCCCGCAGGACCACCGTGACGGGAACGGAGGGGTTGTTCAATTGGAGCGTCGCGCTGGCCCCGGCCGTCCCGCCGCTCAAGGACCACTCGCCGGTGAACGGCACCAAGGCCTGAGCGCCGAGGGGACCCGCGAGGATCTGCGATGGGGGAACCGGAGTGAGCGCTCCGTCGCTCGCGACGATGGCTGCGCGCAAGCCGGCGAGTGGATCGTGCCACAGGCGGACTCGCTCGCCCGGCCGGACGGCGTGCAGCAGTCGAACGCGCCGGGCCGCGCTGCGGTTGATCAGCTCGGGGCCCACCATGCCGTGCAGGCCGCTCAGTTCGATCTCCAGCTCCGCGTCGGCGGCCCCGTCGTTGTCGAGGCTCCATTGGTCCCCGTGACGAACGGTCCGTGCCGGGGACGCGACGGGCTCCGGCACGTACTCGACGACCTCGAGCACGCGCGAGGGCAACACCTCGAGGCGGCCGGCGTCGCCGGCTGTCGGCGACGTCAGCCGCAGACGGTTGTCGGCGGTGGCGTCGGCCACGCCGGGCAGCACCGCGTTGATCCGGGTTACGACGTCGCTCAACGACGTCGCCGGCCCATCCGCGCTTGCGACCTCGACGTCGACCGGGCGGCCGCCGTCCACGCTGAGCCGGAGCCGACGGCGCTCGCCGAGGTTCGGGGGCGCGGAGAGGTCGGCCTCGCCCGTCATCACGGCCGGCGTCGGATCCGCGCCCTTGATGAGCACGGGCACGCCGCCCAGCACGACCTGCCGTGCGTCGCCGGCGCTGAACGGCCGGAGCTCGAGCCGGCCGGCCGCGCCGACGGTCGGAGAGGTGAGGATCACGTGAGCGCCGTCGTGCGTGGCGACACCGGGCCCGAGCGCGGCGGTCATCGCGGCGACGATCTCGTCCAGCGTCGCGTGGTGAGGGTCGGCGGCCCGCGCGGCGCAGTCCACGTCCTGCGGCGGCCGCCCGTCGACGGCGATGGTCAGGAAATGCGAAACGCGCAGATCGATGCCGGCGTGGAGATCCACGGTCCCTTCGATCCGCGCGGGGAGGGGGTCGGCGCCGTGATAGCGCCGCGGCGCCCCGAATCCGAAGATCCTCCGCGTGGCGTCGGGGCCGGCCGGCGCCGAGAACTCGATCCGGCTTGCGGTCCCGGTGATGGGCGAGCCCAGGGTGACGCGCGTCTCGTCGAAGCCGGCGACCGCCCGGCCGAAGGCCACGTTGATCGCGTTCACGATCTCGACGAGCATCGTCCGGGCCGGGACGGCACCGGCGCAGTGAATCTCGCGCGGCGCGTCGGCGTCGATGGCGACCTTGATCATGTCGGCGCCGCTCAGGTCCACGCCGTCCGAGAGATCGACGGTTCCCGCGACCCGCACGCCGCTCTCCGCCCGTCCGCGAAACGTGGCGGGCTCGTGTCCGAGCACCGGCGGCAGCGCGTCGGCGGCGCGGGGCGACTCGAACGCGATGAGGCTGGCGGCGCCTGAAGTGGGCGAGGTCAGCACGAGGTGCCGGCCGTCGTGCGAGGCCAGCCGGGGAATGGCCGCGTTGACGGCGGCGACGATCTCGTCGAGCAGGGCCGCGCCCGGACGCGGGCTCCGGGCCGTACAGTCGACGTCGACGGCCGGCCGACCGTCGAGCCCGATGCGGAGGAACGACGCCACGCGCAGGTCCACGCCTCGACTGAGGTCGACGGTCCCCACGGCCCGGGCCGCGGTCGCCCCGGCGCCGCGGGCGGTTCGGAACACGAAGCCGAAGAGGCTCTGGGCCGCGTCGTCGGTGACGAACGCACGGCTGACGAAGCGACGGTGGCGCGTTTCTTCCCGCCGCTCGACGGCCACCCGGCTCGCGCCGCCGCCGGTGGGTGACGTCAGGATCAATCGGTGGCCGTCGTGGGACGCCACGCCGATGCCGACGGCCGCGCCGAGGGCCGACACGATCTCGTCGAGGGTCGCCGCGCGCGGATTCGCGGCCGTCGCGCGAAGGTCGACGTCGGTGGAGGGGCCGCCGTCGAGGGCGACCCGCACGACGTGTCGCGCGGCCAGGTCCACCGGGGTGGCGAGGTCGGGCACGCCGGTCAGCCGCGCGCCGGTGGCCGCGGACCCCTGGAAGCTGCGCGGCTCGACGCCGAACACGGCCTCGGTCGCGTCGGCGGCGCCGGCCTCGAAGACGATGAGGCCGGCCGCTCCCAGGACCTGCGCGCTGAGCCGGACGACGCGTCCGTCGTGAGAGGCGACGTTCGGTCCCAGCGCCGCGGTGAGGGCGGCGACGATCTCGGCCGGCGTCGTGTGCGCCGGATCCGTTCCCCGGCAATTCACGGTGACCGCTGGACGGGCGTCGATGCGCACGCGGACATCGGAGGCGCCGCTCAGGTCGACCCCCGCGCTCAGATCGCGCGCGCCCACGACTTCGGCCGGCCGCGCGTCGCGTCCGATGGAGAGCGGCGCGACCGGGCCGAACAGCCGCGCGGTGGCGTCCTGAGCGGCCGGCGCCTCGAAGGTGATGCTGCTGTCGAACCCCGTGGTCGGCGAGGTCAGCGTCAGGACGCGCCCGTCGTGCGACGCGACATCCATTCCGAGCGCCGCGTCGATCGCGGCGGCGATCTCGTCGAGCGTGGTGGCGGCCGGATGGGCGCCCGCGCAATCCACCTCTGCCCGGTGACCGTCGACGACCAGACGCAGGTAGCGCAGGTCGCCGAGATCCACGCCGCCGCTCAGATCGACCGTGCCGGTCACGCGGGCGCTCGTCGCGTCCACCCCGTGATAGGCGCGCCCGCGCAGGCCGAGCAGACGCGGGGCGGCGTCGCCGGCGACCTCCTCGATCACGAGCCGACTCGCGGCCCCGAGGGTCGGCGAGGCCAGCGTGAGATGGCGTCCATCGTGGCCGGCGACCCGAGCGCCCAGCGCCGCGTCGAGGGCGGCGACGATCTCGTCGGGCCTGGCGGCGGCGGCATCGGCGACGTGGAGGGCGAGGTCCACGTCGACCGCCGGCGCCGCGTCGATGGCGACGCGCAGCACCGATGCGCCGCGAAGGTCGACCCCGGCGCCGACGTCGATGGTCCCGACGACGTGGGCCGGCGTCGCCGGCTGCCCGGCGATCGCCCCCGCGTCCACGCCGAACACCAATAGCGCCGCGTCGTCGCCCCGCGGCACGGAGGCGGTCAGGATCGCCTCCGGCCGGGTCCACCACGCCTGCATCTCGGCGTAGTCGTCCGCGATCCGCAGGCCGAGGGCCTCCGCCGCCACGCGCAGCACGCCCTGCACGGTCACCGTCCCCTGGAGCAGGGTCCGGACGTAGCGCTTGAGATGATCGCGGAACTGCTCGACGTCTTCCTCGGAGGACGGGGCCAGGCCATACAGCGCGGCCAGGCGCGCGAGGTCGTCGATGACGGACTTGCCCTCGTCAGCGTGATCGACCCAGTGGGCCAGCATCAGCTCGGCCAGCGTGTTCTCGGCGTTCAGCAGCTCGCCGCCGAAGGCGTCGGCCAACGCATAGAGGGCCGTTGGCCTCGGCCGCGCGCGAAACGTGGAGGGCAGGTAGCCGAGAATGCGCTCGGTCTTGGTCGGCATCTCAGCCTTCGACCATGAGGATGTCCGCCGGCTCCATGTCGAGGAACACCGACCAGGGCTGACCGTCGATGACGGCGACGACCTGGAACGTCCCCGCCTCGATCTCGGCGTCCGTGGCGGGCGCGCCGGTCGGCCCCTTCACGAGGCTGCGGTCGGGGACGCGGCCGCCGGACGGGGCGAGCGGGGCGGCCTCGCCCGTCAGCGCCCCCAGCACCGCCGCCCGCAGCGCGGCCGCGTCGGCGGCCGGGACGGCCTGCACTGCCGACACGATGGCGTCCACCAGCTGGTTGCTCGGGCCGGAGGCGCCCAGATCGGAGCGCGAGGTCTGGACCTCGACGATCTTGGGATCGCCGACGTCCTTGACCGTCGCCAGCGCCTTCAGGAGATCCTGACCCTTGGCGGGATCCCCGCTGCTGAGTCCGTCGACGTACTGCTGCAGCGCGGCGATCAGCTCCTGCACGAGCTTGTCCTTGCCCGCCGCCGGCAGGCCCGCGGCGATCTTCACGGTGAGGTGGAGCTTCATGAAGACGTAGCGGGCGACGAGGGTGACCTGCACGCCCGCGGCGCGCGTTTCCTCCACGGCGGCCCGCAGGCTCGGAAAGCGCTCCGGCTCGGTCTCGACCAGGAGCGTCACGGTGCCCGGGGCGGACACTCGCGGCGGGCTGTTCGGATCCCAGGCTTCGAGTAGCTTGCCGCGCCGCTCGAAGATCGCGCGGGCCAGGGCGAGCAGGGTTCCCTGGCCGAGTCCCCGGATGGCGGCCCGGGCACGCTCTCTCAGCTCCTGGTCGGTCTCGTCCTCGGCGCCGAGAATCGTCGCTTCGAAGTTCGTCACCCGCGCGACGCCGGCGAGGGTTTGGGCGAGGACGGTGATCTTTCCCGCCTCGACCTTCCCCTGGTCGCCCTTGAAGTCTTTCGCGGCGCGGACCGGCACGTCGATGCGGACCTGGCCGCGCTGCAAGGTGCGAGGCTCCGTGGTCTCGAAGGTGACCTCGCCCTTCGTCGTCGAGAGCAGCGTCGCCTGCGGGACCGTGATCGTGCCCGGCACGGCGGGATCGCGGAAGAAGGTGACCAGGCCGACGGCGAAGTCCTTCGTCTTGCGCGTCACGCCCAGGATGGACACGACCAGGTCGAGCGAATGGCCCTCGGCGGTGTCGATGAAGCCCGCCAGGTAGGCGAGGTCGATCTGCCGGTATACCGTGGCGATCTCGCGGCCGATCGCCTCCCCGAGCGTGCGGGTGACGCTGCCGATGTTGATGTCGCTCAGCGGCGAGCGCGCGTCGCGCCGGACGTAGTCGACGTAGAAGGGGCTCTCGTCGTCGGGGTGGTCGCCCTTCGGGAGCCACACGACGGCGTTGTCGCCCTCGCTGAACGCGAAGTCCACGTCCTTGCGGAAGGTGTGGTGGGCGGCGTTCACGACGCTGGTGACGCCGCGAAGGTCGCGGGCGGGCTGGGACAGTCGATAGGTGTCCTCGGTCAACTCGAAGAAGATCGGCTCGTTGACCACGCCCCCGACGATCGCGGTCAGGATGTCGTCCACGATGTCCTGGTAGGGCCGGGTGAGCAGGGCGACGGTCTCAGCGTTCACGGCCCGGGTCCTCCCGCCAGCGAAAACGGCACGACGAGGTTGAGCGGCGTCACGCCCTCGATGGCCAGCAGCGTCACGTGGATGTCGATCTGGGACCGGTCGGCCTGAACGACCCGCGCCGACAGCACTCGCTCGACGCGAGGCTCCGCCTGGAGGGCCTGGAGGACGAACAGCTTGGCGCGGTTGCGGGTGGTCTCGGTGTTGCG
>DATHGT010000312.1:0-24923 GCA_035317605.1 Candidatus Acidiferrum sp.
CGCCCGAACTTCCAGATCTCGGTCTCGGCCAGCGCGCGCTCCAGCGAGGTCCCCATGGCGTAGCGGTTGTTCTCGCAGAGGTAGATCACCGGCAGCTGCCACAGCGCGGCCAGGTTCATCGACTCGTGGAACTCGCCCTCGGGGACGGCGCCGTCGCCGAAGTAGCAGAGGACGACCTGGTCGCCGCCCTGGTACTTGATCGCGAAGGCCACCCCCGCGGCCAGCGGCAGGTGCGCGCCCACGATGGCGTGCCCGCCCAGGAAGTTCCGGCTCTTGTCGAACAGGTGCATCGAGCCGCCCTTGCCCTTGCTGAGGCCGTCGCGCCGCCCGAACAGCTCGGCCATGGCCCGGCGCGGATCCGAGCCCTTGGCCAGGCAGTGCCCGTGCTCGCGATACGTCGAGATCGCGTAATCGTCCGGACGCAGCGCCGAGGTGGCGCCGGCCGCCACCGCTTCCTCGCCGATCGAGAGATGCAGGAACCCGCCGATCTTGCCGAGCGCGTAGGCTTCGGCCGCCTTCTCTTCGAAGCGCCGGATCAGCATCATGTCGCGGAGCAGTCGTTTCGCGAGATCGACGTCGAGGGCCGGCGCGCGCGCCGCCCTCTCCGTGGTGATGACGTTCGAAGCCATGATTCCTCCTACCAGCGCATCAAGCTGAGATCGTCGACGGACAGACGGTGGCGTGTCCGAAAGATCACCACGATGATGGCCAGACCGACGGCCACCTCGGCCGCCGCCACCGCCATCACGAAGAACACCAGGGCCTGGCCGTCGGCGCTGCCGTGGCGGTGGCCGAAGGCCACCAGGGCGAGGTTCGCCGCGTTCAGGGCCAGCTCGATCGACATGAAGATCACGAGCGGATTCCGCCGGACCACCACCCCCGTCACGCCGATGACGAAGAGGACGGCGGAGAGCGCCAGGTAGTACGACTCAGAGACCATGCGAGGCTCCGGCGGCGCTCACGTGCGCTTGGCCAGCAGCATCACGCCCACCATCGCCGCCAGCAGCAGCAGGGAGGTGAGCTCGAAGGGAAACAGGTAGTTGGTGAAGAGCAGCCGACCGATCGTCTCCACTCCGCCCGCCACCGCGGGCCCCGGGGGCGCCGCGCCGCGCCGGGCGACGATCAGCGTCAGCTCGACCAGGAGGGCCGCGCCGATGGGAACGGCGGCCAGCCGATAGCGCCGGCGCGGATCCGGGCCCGTCTCCTCCTTGCCCGGGATCAGCACCATGATCGCGAAGACGAAGAGCACCATGATGGCGCCGGCGTACACGATGACCTGCGCGGCGGCCAGGAACTCGGCGCCCAGCATCAAGTAGAGGGCGGCGATGCCCCCGAGGTTCACCACCAGGAACAGCGCGCCGTGGATGGGGTTGCGCTTGAGCACGAGCCCGAGGGCGGAGCCAACCACGATGAGCGCGATGATCGCGAACGCCACGGCCGCCATCACACCGTCCGTCCCGCCGGAATCGGCACCGGAGACCGGGGCACGCCGTTGGGGCCGGCCGGCTCCAGGGAGAGCAGCATCTCCTTGGTGTAGATCATGCCGCCCCGGCTGTAGGACGAGAACTCGAGGATCCCCGTGTCCATCCGGATCGCGTCCTCGGGGCACGCCTCCACGCAGTAGCCGCAGAACACGCACTTGCCGAGGTCGATGTCGAACCGCGCCGGGACCTTCTCGATCTCCGGGTTCGGGTGCTCGTCGGCCACGATGTAGATGCAGTGGGCCGGGCAGACCGTCTCGCACATCATGCAGGCCACGCAGCGGGGCGAGCCGTCCTCCCGCCGCACCAGCCGGTGCAGGCTGCGCAGTCGCGGCGAGTACGGCCTGCGCTCTTCGGGATACTGGATGGTGACCGCGCCCGGCGTGGTCCGGCGCCCGAGCGAGCGCGCGACGTGGCGACCGAGGTTGCGGAAGAAATGCCCCGCGGTCAGCCGCAGGCCGGCCAGCACCTCGCGCAGGTAGAACCGCTGCCCCAGCCTCACGACGGCCTCGCGACGAGCAGGACGAGGCCCGTCAACACGATGTTGAGGATCGAGAGCGGGAACAACCCTAGCCAGCCCAGCTTCATGGCCTGGTCGTAGCGGAACCGCGGCAGCGTCCACCGGATCAGCATCAGGAAGAAGATCATCCCCGCGACCTTGGTGACGAACGCTCCGACCTGGAGCAGGGTCACCGCGAGCGGCGGCAGGGCCAGCGTCGCGCCCCATGGGAACGCGAAGCCCGCGGCCCCGAGGTACGGCACCTGCCAGCCCCCGAGGAAGAGCGAGGTCGAGAGCCCGGCGAGGACCGTCGTCTCCACCATGTCGGTCATCAGGAACATGCCGAACTTCATCCCGCTGTACTCGACGAAATAGCCGATGATCTCCGACTCGCCCTCCGGCGTGTCGAACGGCACCCGCTTGGTCGCCGCGATGCCCGCGGTCAGGAACAGGATGAAGGCCAGGGGCTGGGTCACGATGCCCCACTTCGGCAGCCAGCCCCACAGCAGAGCGCCCTGGGCGCGGGCGATCTCCATCAGGTTGAGCGAGCCGTAGACCATGACCACGCCGATGATCGACGCCCCGATGGCGATCTCCGCGGAAATCATGAGGGCCGCCGCCCGCTGGCCGCCGAGGAGCGCGTAGTTGTTGGCCGAGGACCAGCCCGCCATCATCACGCCGTAGACGCCGAGCGAGAGCATGGCGAAGGCGTAGAGGATCCCGACGTTGAGGGTCACGGCCTGCAGCGGGATGACCCGGTCGCCGATCCGCAGCGTGTCGCCGAACGGAATGGAGGCGAACGCCATCAGCGCGAACAACACCGACACGAAGGGGGCCAGGTCGAAGAGCAGGCGGTCGGCGCGCGCGGGCCGGAAGTCTTCCTTGGTCAGCATCTTGAGGGTGTCGGCGAGCGGATGGAAGAGTCCCATGACCCGCAGGCCGAAGATCGAGGCGCGGTTGGCGCCGATCCGGTCCTGCATGATCGCCGACTGCTTGCGCTCGACCCAACCGAGGATGGCCGCGGTGTTCAGCACGAAGAACATCATCACGGCGACCCGCCCGAACGCGATCCCGAGATCGGCGATCATGGGACGGAGACCACCTGGCCGGCGTCGCCGATGGAGCGATAGGTCATGCCCGCGAACGCCGGGACCGCCTCCGCGAGTCGGCGGAACCACCCTTCGGCCCGCGCGGGCGCCCCTTCACCGGTCACCGTGGCGAGCACCTGTCCCAGCAGGTCCCAGTCGGGCCGCGCGCTCCCGAACGGCTCCACCGCGGTGCGGAAGCGCTGGACGCGTCCCTCGAAGTTCGTGAACGTGCCCTCGCGCTCGACCCAGGCCGCCGAGGGCAAGACCAGGTGAGCGAGCTCGCTGGTGGCCCCGGTGTTCGTTCCGCTCCAGATCAGCGTGTCGAGACGCTCGAGCGCGGCGCGCGTCTCCGCGGCGGGCCAGGCGCTGGCCAGCAGATCGTGGTGAAACACCCAGAGACAGCGCAGGCGACCGGCGCGCGCGTCGTCCAAGAGCGCGTCCGCGCTGCCGCCCAGACCGATCAGCTCGGCCCCGCGGCTGTTCGGATTCTTGTCGCTCCGGATCAAGAGCTTGTCCTCGTCTCCGGGCGCCGCCGGTGGGACCGCGAAGGCCAGGCGCTCGATGCCAAGGGTTCCCGCCAGCGCCTCGAGCGCGAACAGATCCTCGTTGGACATGCGGGGAGAGGCGAGGATCCCGATCTCGTCGGGGCGATAGCGCGCGAGCCTGGACGCGACCTCCGCGATCGCCTCCTCCCACGTGATCTCGAGGGGGCCGCGGTCTGCGCGGCGGGAGGGCATGCCGATCCGGGTGGGCGCGTCGACGAAGTCGAAGCCGTAGCGGCCGTCGTCGCAGATCCACCATCGGTTGACGTCGGCGTTGAAGCGGGGCTTCAGGCGCGCGACCCGCCGGCCCCCGTTGTGGTGCGGCCGGCGGCGGTTGACGTGGACGTCGATGTTGCAGCCGCGCGCGCAGCCTGGGCAGATCGACTTCGCGGTGTCGAGATACCAGACCCGCACCTGGAACCGGAAATCGCGGTCGGTGAGCGCGCCCACCGGACAGATGTCGACCACGTTGCCCGAGTACTTGTTGCTGAGGTCGTGGCCGGGAAAGAGCCCGATCTCCGAGTAGTCGCCGCGGTTGAAGATGCCCAGCTCGCCTCCGCCGGTGATCTCGTCGCAGAAGCGCACGCAGCGCGAGCAGAGGATGCAGCGCTCGGCGTCCAGCATCACGTGGGGCCCCAGCGGCAGGGCCTTGGGCTTGTGGACCTTCTCGTCGGTCATGCGCGGGTCGTAGAGCCCGTGCTTCATGTAGTAGATCTGGAGCCAGCACTCCCCCGCCTGGTCGCACACCGGGCAGTCGAGCGGATGGTTGATCAGGTGGAACTCCATCATCGACCGGCGGGTCTCCTTCACCCGGTCGGTCTCGGTGAAGACCACCATGCCGTCAGCCGCCAGGGTGTTGCACGCGATGGTCGGCCGCGGGGCCTTCTCGATGTCCACCATGCAGAGCCGGCACTGCCCCGCGATGGAGAGCGCCGGGTGATAACAATAGTGCGGCACCTCGAAGCCCGCCGCCCGCGCCGCTTCGATCAGATTCGTCCCGGCGGGGACGTCGACCTCCTTGCCGTTGATCGTGAGCTTAGGCACGGGAAATCAGCGCCTCGAACTCCGGGCGGAATTTTTCGATGTAAGAGACGTAGGGGCCGACGGCGCCGTCGTAGAACGCGCAGATCGTGGTGCCCCCGCCCCGCTTGGCCACGTCGACGATGGTGTCGAGGTCGTCCTTGTGCCCGTGGCCCTCGACGATCCGGTGCACCATCTTGTAGATCCAGCCCGTCGACTCGCGGCACGGCGTGCACTGGCCGCAGCTCTCGTGGGCGTAAAAGCGGGCGAGGACCATCAGCGCCTCGGGGATCGACGCGCTCTCGTCCATCACGACCACGCCGGCCGAGCCGATCATCGAGCCCGCGTTCTTGAGTCCGTCGACGTCCATGGTGACGTCGATCTCGTCGGCGGTGAGAATCGGCGCCGAACCGCCGCCCGGCACCACGGCCTTGAGCCGTCCGGACGCTGTCACACCGCCCGCGTGCTCGAAGATGAGCTGGCGCAGGGTCACCGACACCGGCGTCTCGTACACGCCCGGGCGCTTCACGCGTCCGGACACCGAGTACATCCGGGTCCCGCCCTGGGTCTTGGTGCCGAGCCCGGCGAACCAGGCCGCACCCCGCTCGATGATGGGGGGCACGCAGCAGAGCGTCTCGACGTTGTTGACGATGGTGGGCTGGCCGAACGCGCCCTTGATGGCCGGGAACGGCGGCTTGACCTTGGGCCAGCCCTTCTTGCCTTCGAGCGACGAGATGAGCCCGGTCTCCTCGCCGCAGATGTAGGCGCCGGCGCCGCGGTGGACGACGACGTCGAAGCCCCGCCCGAGATGGTGCGCGTCGTAGGCCTCGCGCACCGCGGCCGAGAACCGGCGCCAGGGCTCCACGTACTCGCCGCGGATGTAGACGAAGCCGAGGGCCGAGCGGATGGCGCGGGCCGCGATCAGCATGCCCTCGATGAGGGCGTGCGGATCGCGCTCGAGCAGGTAGCGATCCTTGAACGTCCCGGGCTCGCCTTCGTCCGCGTTGACCACGAGGTACACCGGGCCCGTGTGGTTCTTCGGGATGAACGACCACTTCACGCCGGTCGGGAACCCCGCGCCGCCCAGACCGCGGAGGTTGGCGGCCTTGACCTCGTCGACGATGGCCGCCGGCTCCATCGCCTGCGCCTTCTCCCACGCCGCGTAGCCGCCGTGGGCGCGATAGGCTTCGAGCGTATGGGACGACGAATCGTCGAAGCTCCGGGTCAGCACGAGGGTCACGCGAGTCCCTCGAGGATGCGGTCCACCTTCTCGGGCGTGAGGTTCAGCTCGTAGCGGTCGTCCACCTGCATCATGGGCGCGGCCTCGCACGCGCAGAGGCACTCGACGGCCTGGAGCGTGATGCGACCGTCCCCGGTGGTCTCGCCGGCCTCGATCCCGAGCCGGCGCTTGACGTGGGCGAGGATCTCGGGAGCGCCCGCCAGATGGCAGGACAGGTTGTGGCAGACCGCGACCACGTGGCGGCCCTTGGGCTCGCGGAAGTAGAGCGTGTAGAACGTCACCACCTCGTGCACGTGCGCGGGCGAGAGGTCGAAGAGGCCGGCCACGTACTCCTCGGCTTCCAGGGAGACGTAGCCGAACGTGTCCTGGGCCATGTGAAGCACCGGGAGCAGCGCGCCGCGCTTGTCCGGATACAGCGACTGCAGCCGCCGGACCTCGGCCAGCTGCTCGGGCGAAAACGCGATGGCCGCGACGCTCACCGGTCGAGCTCCCCGCCGATCATGTTGACCGAGCCGAACGTCGGCACCATGTCGGCCACCATGCCGCCCTCGATCATCCGCGGCAAGGCCGCCATCGGCATCAGGCACGGAGGACGGCAGCGCACGCGATAGGGGCGATCGCCGCCGTCGGAGACGACGTAGAAGCCCAGCTCGCCGTTGGCGCCCTCGACCGGGAAATAGGCCTCGCCCATCGGCGGCCGGATCCCGTACCCCTCCATGACGAGCATGAAGTGGTTCATCAATCCCTCGATGGAGCCGTACGCCGTCTCCTTCGGGGGCATCACCACCCGCTTGTCGGGGACGTTCACGCGCGCCTGGGACGCGCGGTCCGTACCCTGGAGGTTCGGCGACAGCGTGATCGGAATCAGCAACAGTCCCTCGGTCTTGCCCTGCTTGCCCTGGTCCACGTAGCTCGCCGGATCCAGCGGCCGGCCCTCGAAGTCGACGTTGATGGGGCCGCCCGGGATCGTGTCGAGTCCCTGCTCGACGATCCGCATGGACTGTTCCATCTCGGCCATGCGCACGAGGTAGCGCGCGTAGTTGTCGCCCTCGGGCCGCGTGGGAATCTCGAATTCCAGCCGGTCGTAGACGTAGTAGGGCTGGGCCCGGCGCACGTCGTAGGCCACGCCGACCGCGCGCAGCAGCGGACCCGTGATCGCGTAGGCGACGGTCTGGTCGCGCGACAGCACGCCGATCCCCACCATGCGGTCCAGGAAGATCCGGTTGCCGGTGAGGAGGCGATGGACCTCGTCGAGCACCTCGCGCACCTGCTTCAGCGCGTGGCGCGTCTTCTCCGCGAAGCCGTCGGGAAGGTCGGCCTTCACCCCGCCCACCCGGCCGTAGGAGATCGTGAGCCGGGCGCCGGTGACATCCTCCACCAGCTCCCACAGGAACTCGCGGGCCTTGATCATGTAGAGGAAGACCGTGAACGCCCCGAGCTCCATGGCCGAGGCGCCGACGCAGGTGAGATGATCGCAGATGCGCGAGATCTCGCTCATGATCACGCGGATGTACTTGCAGCGTTCGGTCACGTCTATGCCGAGCAGCTTCTCCACGGCCGAGGCGTAGCCGAAGTTGTTGATGAGCGGGGAGACGTAGTTCAGGCGGTCCGTGTAGGGGATGGCGTTGTTGTAGCCGCCGACCTCGCAGTCCTTCTCGAACGCGCGGTGCAGGTAGCCGATCTCGACGTCGGCCTTCCGGATCACCTCGCCGTCCAGCTCGGCGAGGATCCGGATGATCCCGTGCATGGCGGGGTGCGCGGGCCCCACGCCGACCGTGAGGTTCGGGTTCCCGCTGCCCGTCCCCGCCCCCTCCCCCAGCATGAACTCCCGCCGTGTCGTTTCAGCCATGGCCTCTGGTCAGATCGCGGGGCCGATCAGCGGCTGGCGGCGATTGATCGGATAGTCCTTGCGGAGTGGGTGTCCCACGAACTCTTCGTACATGAGCAGGCGCCGGAGGTCGGGATGGCCCTCGAAGCGGATGCCGAACATGTCCCACACCTCGCGCTCGAGCCAGTTCGCGATGGGCCAGAGGGGGACCGCCGTGGGCACCACCGCGTCGTCTTCCTCCACCGAGACCTTCACCCGCAGCCGGTGATTGTGGGAGAGCGAGTAGAGGTGATAGACGACCTCGAAGCGCGGGCCGTCCTCCCGGCCCGGAAACTTCAGGTAGTCGACGGCCGTCAGGTCCGTGAGCATGTCGAAGGCGAGCGCGGGCACGTCGCGACAGTGTCGCAGGATCTCCACCAGCGACTCGCGCCGCACCACGACCGTGTGATCTCCGTGCTGGTCGTGGGTCTCGACGACGGCCGCGGGGAAACGCTCTCGGAGCTCGTCGAGGAGGGCGGGCCCGGTCATGCGCCGATCAAAACCTCTGCGCGCTCGTGGCGATCCTGTCCTGGAGCTTCATCAGGCCGTCGATGACGCTCTCGGGCCGGGGCGGGCAGCCAGGGATGTAGACGTCGACGGGGATGATCGTGTCGATGCCTTGCACGGTGGCGTAGTTGTCGTAGAACCCGCCCGTGCAGGTGCACACGCCGAAGGCGACCACCCACTTCGGCTCCGTCATCTGGTCGTAGATGCGCTTGAGGACGGGAGCCATTTTGTGGCTGATGGTGCCCACGACGAAGAGAACATCAGCTTGGCGAGGAGAGAAACGAGGAAGGCCGGCGCCGAAGCGATCAATATCATAATGCGAGCACGCCGTGGCCATGTATTCCATCCCGCAGCAGGCCGTCACGAACGGGTACTGGAAGATGGAATACTTGCGGGCCCAGCCGATGGCGGCGTCGAGCTTGCCGGTGAAGAAGCCGCCTACTCCCACTCGAGCCCTCCCTTGCGCCAGATGTAGAGGAAGCCGAGCATCAGGATGCCGAGGAACACGATCATCTCGACGAAGCCGAACCAGCCGAGCGAGCGGTAGAGCATCGCCCACGGCCAGATGAACAGCAGCTCGATGTCGATGATGATGAAGAAGATCGCGACCGTCGAGAACTTGATCGCGAAGTGGCCCTCCGAGACCGCGATGGGGTCCTTCCCGCACTCGAAGGGCATGGCCTTGACGGGCGTGAGCCGCCGCGGGGCCAGGAGAGCGGGGAGGCCGATCAGCGCGCCGGCCACGGCCGCCGCGAAGACGAACACCATCACGAGCGTCGAGTATTCGGTCACGCCTGCGCCTGTCTCTTGGCGTGGTACGAGCTGCGGACGAGCGGGCCGGACTCGACGTGGCGAAATCCCAGCGCGCGGCCGACGGCGCCCAGCTCGGCGAATTCCTCCGGCCGGTAGTACTTGACCACCGGCAAGTGCGCCGGCGACGGCCTCAGATATTGGCCCAGCGTGAGGAGGTCGACGTCGACGGCGCGCAGGTCGCGCAGGGTCTCGATCAGCTCGTCCCGCGTTTCTCCCAGCCCCAGGATGATGCCGGACTTGGTCGTCAGCTCGGGCGCCGTCGCGCGCGCGTGACGGAACAGATCGAGCGTGCGGTCGTAGCGCCCGCCGTGACGGGCCAGCTTGTAGAGCCGGGGCACCGTCTCGGTGTTGTGATTGAGCACGTCCGGCCCCGCGGCGATCACCAAGTCGAGCGCGCTCGCGCGGCCCTGAAAGTCGGGAATGAGCGTTTCCAGGCGGCACCGCGGGGCCTGGGCGCGCACGGCGCGGATGGTCGCCGCCCAGTGGGCGGCGCCGCCGTCGGCGAGGTCGTCACGATTGACCGACGTGATCACCACGTAGTCGAGACCGAGATCGGCCACCGCGCGCCCGATCCGCTCGGGTTCCTCGCGGTCTTCCCACACCGGACGTCCGTGGGCGATGGCGCAGTAGCCGCAGTTGCGGGTGCACACGTCGCCCAGGATCATGAAGGTCGCGGTGGCGTCCTGCCAGCACTCGCCGATGTTGGGACAGCGCGCTTCCTCGCAGACCGTGTGGAGGTTCCGCTCGCGCACGAGCCGGCGGAGTCGCAGGTAGTTCGGTCCGCCGGGAGCGCGCACCTTGAGCCACGCCGGCTTACGCCCATCCGGCACCGCGGCCGACTCGAGCAGTGGGAGTGACTGAACGGTCAAAACTTTTTCATTATGCCACGATCGTTCGAGGCCACCCAGAGCGCGCGACGGTGTATCGTTTCCGAAACAGCCGGCGCGCGCGCCGGTGACAACGATCGATGGAGGAACGCATGGCTCGAGTCCTGGCCCTGGTGATCGCACTGTTGTTCGCCGTCGGCGCCGTCCTGCCTGCCCACGCCCTCGCGCAGTCCACGCCCGCGAAGGCCGAGAAAGCCGACGCCAAGCCCGCGAAGGGCGGCGACAAGAAGCACGCGCTGCTCGACATCAACACCGCCCCGGCCTCCGAGCTGGAGACGCTTCCGGGCATCGGCGAGGCCTACTCGAAGAAGATCGTCGAGAACCGGCCCTACAAGCGCAAGGACGAGCTGGTGAAGAAGAAGATCGTCCCGCAGGCGACCTACGACAAGGTCAAGGACCACATCATCGCCAAGCAGGGCACGAAATAGCGGAACTCCCTGGCAACGAAGTTGCTCCTCCCTGAGATACAGAATCGACACGCCGTTGATGGGAGGACCATATGGGCAGAGCCACGTCCCTGCGCAAGGGTTCAGTCGTCGCCGCGATCGCCGTGCTCGGCGCCACGCTGCTCGCCGGATGCAGTTCCCGAACGACAGTCATGCCGGCGGCGAGCCCCCCGACGACCGCGACGACGATCGTGGTCACGGCGCCCGCCAACCCACGCATCGTCAACTATCCCAGCGGCCGCTACGAACTCTACGGCGACGGCATGAGCACCCCGTACTACTGGGTCTGGATCCCGGCCGGAGCGACTCTGCCCGCGCCACCGCCGCCGCCCAGCGTTATCAGGTAACTTCCGCGCGACCGTCGTGATGGACCAAGGGGAACCAGCGACTGGTTCCCCCCAAACCCTCTTTGGGCGCTGCGCGCGCCTCCGAAACTACGAAAAGAAGCACGCACACATGCAACGCCCGAAGCGCGAAGCCTGAAGCGCAACGAGTGAAGAAGAGTCGAGGACGCCGCGCAGGCTAGGGCGTGACCGAGGCGCGCCACGGCTCCGCCGGGGCGTGACGAGCCTGCCAGGGGGTTTGGGGGTGCGTCTCGCACCCCCATGATGGTTGGTCCTGCCGAAGGGGGGACTCGAACCCCCACGGGTTGCCCCACACGCCCCTCAAACGTGCGCGTCTGCCAGTTCCGCCACTTCGGCCCGAGCGAGATGAGAGCGAAGTATACCTCAGCCGCGTGAGGCGGCAAGCCGACGGGACTGGCGCAGACGGGGATCGAGCGCGTCGCGGATACCCTCGCCGAGCAGGTTGTACGAGAGCACGGTGATCAGGATCGCCAGCCCCGGATAGAACGACAGCCACCACGCGATCTCGATCGCGTCCTTGCCCTCGTTGAGGATGTTGCCCCACGTCGCGAACGGGGGCTGCACGCCCAATCCGAGGAACGAGAGCCCCGACTCGGTGAGAATCGCCGCGGGTACGCCGAGCGTCATCGCGACCAGGACCGGCGCCATCGCGTTGGGCAAGATGTGCCGCCACACCACGCGGAACCCGGCGGCGCCCACGGCCTGCGACCACAGCACGAATTCGCGCTCCTTGAGGGCGAGGAACTCGCCGCGCACGAGCCGGGTCACGCCCATCCAGCCCGTGAGACCGATGACCGCCATGATCGTCCAGATCGACGGTCGCAGGAAGGCCAGCACGGCCAGCAGCAGGAAGAACCGGGGAAACACCAGCATGAGGTCGACGAGCCGCATGATGGTCGCGTCGACCAGGCCGCCGCGGTAGCCGGCCACCGCGCCGAGCACGATGCCGATCGCGGCCGCGATGCCGACCGAGACGAACCCGACCGCGAGCGAGACGCGCGATCCGTAGAGCATGCGCGAGAGCACGTCGCGGCCGAGCTGATCGGTCCCCAGCGGGTGCTTCGCGGAGGGCGCGCCGAGCATGTTGTGCACGTCGGGTCGGTGCGGGTCGGCCGGCGCGAGCACCGGGGCGAGCAGCGCGAGCAGGACGAGCACCAGCACGACCGCGCCCCCGGCGACGGCCAGCCGGTTCTTGGCGAAGGCCTGCCAGAAATGCTTCACCGGGTCACCGGCGTCCCCGTCCGCCCAGACGGATGCGGGGATCGACGAGACCGTAGGCGACGTCGGCCAGGAGGTTGGCGACCAGGGTCAGCACGGCCACGACTACCAGGTTGCCCATGATGACCGGATAGTCGCGCTCGAAGACGGCCTGGACCATGAGCTGGCCCATGCCGGGGATCGCGAAGATCGACTCGACGATGACGCTGCCCCCGATGAGTCCGGGCAGCGAGAGCCCGAGGATGGTCACCAGAGGCAGCATCGCGTTGCGCAGGGCGTGCTTGCCGATCACCACCCGCTCGCTGAGTCCCTTGGCCCGCGCGGACTGGATGTAGTCCTGGCGGATGACCTCCAGCATGCTCTGCCGCATGTAGCGGGAAAATCCCGCCAGCCCCCCAAAGGTGGCGACCAGGATCGGCAGCACGAGGTGGCTCACGAAGTCCCAGTGCTGCCGCCAGCCCGACATGTATTCCCAGTTGAGCGAGCGCAGGCCCGAGATGGGCAGCCATCCCAGCTCGACCCCGAACAGGATCATGAGCAGCAGGGCCAGCCAGAAGTCCGGGGTGGCGAACCCCACGAAGACGAAGACGGTGGTGACCTTGTCGAAGACGGAGTACTGGCGGGTCGCGCTGGCCATGCCGATGGGGATGGCGAGGGCCACGATGATCAGGAGCTCGACGATGTTCAGCATCAGCGTCACCGGCAGGCGCTCGCCGATCTTGTGCAGCACGGGGCGCCCGTCCGGCGCGAACGACCGGCCGAAGTCGAGGCGCGCGATCCGCCCCAGCCAGTTCCAGTACTGCACGGCGATGGGCTGATCCAGCCCGTACATCTCGCGCAGCAGCTGGCGGGCCTGGGCACTCGATTTGGTGTTCATGGTGCCGCCGGTGACGTCGACCGGCTCGCCGGGGGCGAGGTGGATCACCGCGAAGGAAATGAAGGTGATGCCGACGAGCAGGGGCAGGGCGAGGACGAGACGCCGGAGCGCGTACCAGAGCATGCGTCAGGTCAGCCGTCCATGCGCGGTCACTCCGACATGTAGAGCTGGAGCTGCTTGGGCACGTACCATTCGTACATGTTGTAGTCGATGCCGATCGGGCCGGGCACGATCCCTTGCACCCGCGCGGCCACCGCCGGCATGGTATCGCGGAAGTACAGGAAGACGAGCGGCTGCTCCTCGGCGAAGATCTCCTGCAACCGATCGTAGACTCGCTTGCGCTCGCTCTGGCGGCAGGTCCGGCGGCCCCGCTCCAGCAGCCCGTCGACCTCGGGGTTCTTGTACGAGACGAAGTTGAACTCGTCGGGCCCCGTCTGCGAGGAGTGCCAGATGCTGTACTGATCCGGGTCGAGGCCCGTGCTCCAGGCCATGGCGGCCGCCGCGAAGCGGTGCTTCTTGATGTGCTCCTTCAGGAGCGCCGCCCACTCCAGCACGCGGAGCTCGACGCCCACCCCGACATCGCGAAGCTGCGACTGGATGATCTCGGCGATCTTCTTGCCCTCGTCGCTGCCCTGGCTGATCAGCAGCTCGAACGTGAACGGCTGTCCGTCCTTGACGAGCAACCCCTCGGCGTTCTTGGTCGTCCACCCGGCCTCGGCGAGCAGCTTGCGGGCGCGGGCCGGATCGTAGGGATACGTGCGGACGTTGGGGTTGTAGACCCAGGTGCCGTGCTTGTACGGTCCCGTCGCCTCGCGGGCCATGCCGAACCGAACCCCTTCGATCAGGTCGCGCTTGTTGATGGCGTGGGCGAAGGCCTGACGGACGCGCTTGTCGGCGAAGCGACGGTCGGTGTGATTGAGACCGAGGTAGTTGTACACCTTGTCGGCGTAGCGGAATTTGTTGTAGGCGCTCTTGAAGGCCGGGTAGTCGGTCTGCCGCTGGTACTGGAGCGCGGTCAGATCCGCCTGATCGATGCCCTTCGCCTTCAGCTCGAGGAATATCGTGGCCTGGCTGGGGATGATCCGGTACACGATCCGCGAGATGTAGGGACGGCCCGCGTAGTAGTCGGGATTGGCGACCAGCACGATCTTCTCGCCGGCGCGGATCTCGTGAAACTTGTACGGCCCCGTGCCCACGGGAGTGGTGAAGTTCTGGGGCGCCTCCTTGAGCTTGCCGGCCAGCATGTACGACTCCAGGAGGTGCTTGGGCAGCATGGACTGCCCCCAGATCATGAGGGCGTTCGCGTACGATGATTTATAGCGGACACGGACGGTGTAGGGGTCGAGGGCCTCCACCGAGGTGACGTCCTCGAAGTCGTCCTTGTAGGGGCTCGGCGTCTTGGGATGGGACATGAGCTGGTAGGTGAACACCACGTCGTCCGCGGTGAACGCGCGCCCGTCGTGCCAGCGCGCGTTCTTGCGGAGACGGAATGTCAGCTCGCGACAGTCGGCGGCGAGGTCCCACGACTCGGCGAGGTCGGGGACGATGTTGGTGTCCTTGTCGTGGGTGATGAGGCCGTTGTAGACCAGGGCCACCGCGTCGTGCGAGTACTTGTCGCCGACGATGTTCGGGATCAGCCCCGAGATGTTCGCGGCCAGGGCCCGGATGAGCGTGTCGCCGTACGCCCGGTCGCCGGTGGGCCGCGGGGCCGCGCTCACGGCGACGTCGTCGCGCCGGTCGGTGCAGCCGGCCAGCGCGGCGGCGAGCAGGAGGACGAGCAGGACGGCGCGCACTACTTCGCGGGAGCCGGCGCCGCCGGAGCGGCGGGCGCCGAAGGAGTCGCGGGGACCGCCTGAGTCGGGGGCGCGGGCGTGCTGATCGGGGCGGTTTCGCGAACCACCGATCCGCTGCGCTGGCCGCCCATCAGGGCGAGGCTGAAGGACGTGATGGTGAAGACCGCGGCCACCGCCGTGGTGATCTTGCCGAGCAGGGTCGGCGTGCCCATGGACCCGAAGACGGCCTGGCTGCCGGCACCGCCGAAGGCCGAACCGATGTCGGCGCCCTTGCCCGACTGGAGCAGGACCAGACCGATGATCGCGAAGCACGCGATCACGTGAAGGATCACCAGAGCGAGATGCATCAGTTCCCCCGTACGGCGCCGGCCTGCGCCGTCTTCTTGGCGATGGTCACGAATCCCTGAACGTTCAGGCTGGCGCCGCCCACGAGCGCGCCGTCGATCTCGGGCTCCGCGGCCAGCGTCTCGACGTTCTCGGCCTTGACGCTGCCCCCGTAGAGGATGCGGATCGAGCCCGCGACGTCCTTCGAGGCCAGCTCGGACAGCAAGCCCCGCAGATAGCCGTGAACTTCGCCGGCCTGGGCCGGCGTGGCGTTGGCGCCGGTCCCGATCGCCCACACCGGCTCGTAGGCGAGCACCACGCCGGCGATGGCCTCGGCCGCGATCTCGGCGAGCCCCGCGCGGAGCTGGCCTTCCACGGTCGTGAACGTGAGCCCCTGACGCCGCTCCTCGGCGGTCTCGCCCACACAGAGGATGGGCGTGAGCCCGTGGCCCAGCGCCGCGCGGACCTTGCGGTTGATCAGCTCGTCCGCCTCCTCGATCTCACGGCGCCGCTCGGAGTGGCCGAGGATCACGTAGCGGCATCCGAGCTCGGTGAGCATGGGCGGCGCGATCTCGCCGGTGTGGGCGCCGGAGGGTTCGTGATGACAGTTCTGGGCACCGAGCACGACGGAGCTACCCGCCAGGATCTCGCCCACCGCCATGAGCGCGGTGAATGGCGGGCAGAGCACGACTTCCACGTCCTTCACCCGCCGGAGCCCATCGCGCACGCCCGTGGCCAGCGGCCGCGCTTCGGCGAGCGTGCCGAACATCTTCCAGTTGCCCACACAGAGCGGCCTCCGCATCACGCCTCCGTCAACGCCTCGACGCCCGGCAGCTTTCGACCCTCGAGAAACTCGAGGAACGCCCCACCCGCCGTCGAGATGTATCCGATACGTCCCGCGACCCCTGCCCGCGTCACCGCGGCCACCGTGTCGCCCCCGCCCACGACGGAGAACGCCGGTCCCTCGACCACCGCGCGGGCCAGGCCGAGCGTACCATTCGCGAACGGCGGCTTCTCGAAGACCCCCATGGGGCCGTTCCAGACGATGGTCCGGGCCGCGCGGAGCGCGGTCGCGAAGCGATCGACGGTGAGCGGCCCGATGTCGAGCCCCATCTGCGTGGGAGGAATCTCGCGGATTCCCACCGGCCGGCCCTCGGTGCTGTCGATCCCCGGCGCGACGATCGCGTCGACGGGCAGCACGATCGCCACGCCCCGGCGTCGCGCCGACTCGAGCACGCGTCGCGCTGTCTCCACCCGGTCGGCTTCCACCAGCGAGCGCCCGACGTCGTGCCCCAGCGCTCTGAGGAACGTGAACGCCATGCCCCCGCCGATCAACAGCGCGTCGACGCGCTCGAGCAGGTGCTCGACCAGCGCGAGCTTGTCGGAGACCTTCGCTCCACCGAGGATCGCGGCCAGCGGGCGCTCGGGCCGCTCGAGGATCCGGGTCAGGGCCTCCAGCTCCCGCCGCATCAGCAGTCCGGCCGCGGCCGGCTGGAGGTGATGGGTGATGGCCTCGATCGAGGCGTGGGCCCGGTGCGCGGCGGCGAACGCGTCGTTCACGTAGCAATCGGCCAGGCCGGCGAGCTGGCGGGCGAAGCCCTCGTCGTTCGCTTCCTCCTCCGCGTGAAAGCGGAGGTTCTCGAGCAGCAGCATCTCGCCGGGGCGCAACGCACTCACCCGCGCCTGCGTCTCCTCGCCCACGCAGTCGGGCGCCAGCGGGACGGGCTGGCCGAGCAGCGCGGCCAGCCGCTCGGCCACGGGCTCGAGGGAATATTCCGGCGCGGGCTTGCCCTTGGGACGTCCCAGGTGCGAGGCGAGCACGACCGAGGCCCCCGCCTTGAGGGCGTGCTGAATCGTCGGTATCACCGCCGTCAGCCGCGTGTCGTCGCTGACGGTCTCACCCTCCAGCGGAGCGTTGAGGTCCGCTCGGAGGAAGACGCGACGGTCTCCGAGGTCGAGCTGCTCGATCGAAAGCTTGGACACGCCCCTAGAGGGTCTTGCCGATGAAGCGGATCAGGTCGCGCACCCGCGACGAGTAGCCCCACTCGTTGTCGTACCAGGCGAGCACCTTGATCAGGTTGTCCTCGATCAAGGCCGTCGAGGGCAGGTCCACGATCGAGGAGTGGGGGTTGCCGTTGAAGTCCGCGGAGACCAGCTCCTCGTCGGTGGCGTCGAGGATGCCGCGCAGCCGTCCCGCCGCCGCCTCCCGGAACGCTTCGTTGACGAGTTGCGTTGTGACCGGCTTGGCCAGCTCGGCCGTGAGGTCGACCACCGAGACGTTGGCCGTGGGCACGCGGATCGCGATGCCGTCGAGCTTGCCCTTGAGCTTGGGCAGGACGAGACCGACGGCGGTGGCCGCGCCCGTGGTGGTGGGGATCATGCTCACCGCGCCCGCCCGCGCCCGGCGCAGGTCCTTGTGCGGGAAGTCGTGGATGGGCTGATCGTTCGTGTACGAGTGCACGGTCGACATGAAGCCGCGCTTCACGCCGAACGCGTCGTCCAGCACCTTCACGGTCGTGGCCAGGCAGTTGGTGGTGCAGGAGGCGTTCGAGATGATCCGGTGCTTCTTGGGATCGTACGCCTGCTCGTTGACGCCGAGCACGACCGTGACGTCCGGATCCTTGGCCGGCGCGGTGATGATGACCTTCTTGGCCCCGGCCTGCAGATGCTTCGAGGCGGTCGCGGTGTCGCGGAAGATGCCCGTCGACTCCACGACCACGTCGACGCCCAGCTCCTTCCACGGCAGGGCCGCCGGGTCCTTCGTCGCGGTCACCCGGACCTCGCGGCCGTTGACGAAGATCGCGCCGTCCTTGGACGACACCTCGGCGTTGAGACCGCCGTGGACAGAGTCGTGCTTCAGGAGATGGGCGAGGCTCTTGGCGTCAGCCAGATCGTTGACGCCGACCACCTCGATCTCACCGTCCCCCAGGGCGGTGCGAAAGAAGACACGGCCGATGCGACCGAATCCGTTGACGCCGACTCGAATGCTCATGGAGGGCTCCTTAGTAGGCCTATTCGCGCCGAGAGGGCTACGCCCCCTCGGACTCCCCGGCGGCGAACGTGGTCCGATTATAGGGTCACGGCGAGGACTCGGGCAACTGCGAGGACGCCGACCGCGCGGGCCCCGGCGGCGCGCAGCGTCCGGGCGCATTCGGCGGTGGTGGCCCCGGTCGTCACGATGTCGTCGACGAGCACGACGTGGGCGTCGGCGACGCGCGACGAGGCCGCGAACGCGCGGGCCACGTTGGTCCGACGCTCGCCCACCGTCAACTCGGTCTGCGGCCGCGTGCTCCGGCGGCGCGACAGCCAGCGCGACTTGACCGACAGGCCGGACGCCGCCGACAGATGGCCGGCCAGCAGCGTCGCCTGGTTGAATCCCCGCTCCCGCTCACGCCCGGGCGCCAGCGGCACCGGCACGAGCGCATCGACGTCGGGACCGAGGACGGCGCCGCACTGCTCGAGCATCAAGGCGGCGAGCGGCCGGGCGAGCGTTCGCTTGCCGCCGAACTTCAGCGCGTGCAGGGCGTCGCGGAGGACGCCGGAGTAGGCGCCGGCCGCGCGGGCATAGTCGAAGGGCGGGGCTCCCGCCACGCACGCCGGGCAGCGTGGCGCGAGGGCTCCCGCGGGCGGCTCGAACGAAGGCAGCGGCAGTCCACACGTCGCGCAGTACGGCGCCACGATGCGCTCGATGCCGGTCCAGCACGCTCGGCACAACGGATCGCGCCGGCCGGCGTCGAGGCCGTGCTCGCACACCGGACAGAGGGCGGGATACAGGAGATCGAGCGCCGCGGTCGCCCACGCGTTCATGTCGGGCCGACCGGGCGCAGCGTATTGACGCGCGAGCACCGCGGACAGCGGTCTTCCCAGGCCGCCGCCCCGGCCCCGCAGGCGGCGCACGAATGCGGCCAGTCGAAGGTCCGGGCCAGGCGCAGCGCGCGCCGATACTCCTCGAACGCGTCGCGCGTCTCGCCGCGCCGCTCGAACACCGCGGCGAGGAAGGCATGGACGACCGGCAGATCGGGGGCGCGCACCTCGACCTTCTCGAGCTGATCGGCCGCCTCGTCGAGCATCTCCAGCTCGAAGTAGACGCGGCCGAGCGCGACGGCCACCGCGAGGTCGTCGGGCGCGTGCTCGCAGGCGGCCCGATAGAGGGCGATCATGCGGCTCGGCCGGCCCTCGCTGCGATAGACGCGTTCGAGCCGGCCGAGGAGGACCAGGGCCGGCTGGACCTCGGCGGCTCGCTCCCACGTGCGCACGGCCTCCCGGAGATCGCCCGCGCGTTCCTGCGCGTCGCCCAGCGCGACGGCGGCGGGGACGAACCCCCGGTCGGCGCGCAACGCGCTCTTGAAGTGCGAGAGGGCGGAGGCGGACCGCCCGCGCTCGGTCTCCAGGCGACCCAGCTCGTAGTGGATGACCGCGAGCCGCCCGGCGTCCCCGCGATGCGTGCGCCGCGCTTGCTCGAAGAGCGCAGAGGCCTCGTCGTGGCGCCCCGCCGCCCGCGCGGCCGTCGCCCGATCGACCAGCTCGTCGCCACCGCCGTCGCCGGCGGACGCGCGAGGACCGAGGATCGAACGGAGGGAGCGGAACAGCGCGAGGAAAGCCAGCAGGTTCCGAAACGGCGACGTCATGACGGAGGGGACGGCGGCAGACGCGGGACTCGCGGCCGGCTCAGCCGGTGGCCATCCGCTCTTCTTCCTCCGCGAGACGCTGGCAGTTGATGCAGTAGCGGGCGAACGGCACCGCGTCGAGGCGCTTCTCCGCGATGGTCTCGCCGCACCGCTCGCAGGAACCAAAGCTCCCGTCGTCGATCTTGGCCAGCGCGGCCACGACCTCGCGCAGCAGGCGCCGGTCGCCGTTGCCCAGCTCGAAGAAGAACTCGCGGGTGTACGCGGTGTTGGCCTGGTCGCCCAGGTCCTTGATCGAGTCGTCCTCTTGATCCTTGCCGTACGAGGCACTCTTGCCGACTTCGTCGACGAGTTGCCGCTGCTTCTCGATCAGGCGCTTTTTGAAGTTCGCCAGTCGATCCTTCCTCATTCCGACCTCCCATCGGGCACGTCCGTCTCGACGAAGGGCCATACGCTAGCATGCGCCCCCGACCCGCGCAACCAAGCGCGCGCCGTCAGCGCTCCACCGGCACCGAGGGCGCGTCGCCCCACAGCCGCTCGAGCGCGTAGTACACGCGCGTGTCCTCGAGAAACACGTGGACGAGCACGTCGCCGTAGTCGAGGAGCATCCAGCCGCTCTCCGGCGTGCCCTCGGCGTGCCGGGGCCGCACCGCTTCGGCCTTCATGGCCGCGCGGATCGCTTCCACGATCGAGGCCACGTGGGTGGTCGACCGTCCGCTGCACAGCACGAAGAAGTCGGTGACGCTGGAGAGACCCTGGACGTCGAGGACCACGAGGTCGACGGCCTTGCGGTCAAGGGCGGCCCGCGCCGCCAGACGAACCTTTCGGTCTGTCGGCCCCGCCGGGGTCACGGCTCGTTCCCCGCGTAGAGACGCTGGCCACGGATGTAGGCGGCGACGGCCTCGGGGACCCGGTAGGCGAGCGAGCGTCCCTGGCGGGCGCGCGCCCGCAGGTCGGACGACGAGATGGGCAGCGACGCCGCGTGGACGACGACCACGGTGGCCGGGGTGACGGGATCGTCCGGCCCCACGAAATCCTCGGCCCCGATCTCGCGCAGGACTTTCTGGGCCGCCGCGCTCTCGGGATCGAACGTGCTGCCCGTCCGCGGGACGACCACCAGGCGGACCAGCTCGACGATGCGACGCGGCGTGCGCCACGACAGGAGATCGAGGAACGTTTCGGAACCCACGAGCAAAAAGAGTTCTTCCCCCGGACGCGCCAGCGCTTCCACGGTGTCGACCGTGAAGGACGGTCCCTGGCGGCGCAGCTCGATGTCGGAGACCTCGAAGCCGGGATGGCCGGCCACGGCCAGCCGCACCATCTCGAAGCGGTGCGCGGCCGGCGCCAGGAGGGTGGCCGGCTTGTGCGGCGGGGCGGCGGCGGGCACGAACACCACCCGATCCAGGGCGAGCCGCTCGAGCATCTCGTCGGCCATCAGCAGGTGGCCGAGGTGGATGGGATTGAACGAGCCGCCGAACACCGCCGTGCGGGCCACAACTCAGTCCCGGATCTGACCGTCGCCCTGGACCACGTACTTGATGGTCGTCAGCTCCTGGACGCCGACGGGTCCGCGCGCGTGGACGCGGGAGGTGGAGATTCCCATCTCGGCGCCCATCCCGAACTGCCCGCCGTCGACGAGACGGGTGGACGCGTTGACCAGCACGGCCGCGGCGTCGACCTCGCGCGCGAAGCGGCGGGCGTGGCCGAGCGTGTTGGTGACGATGGCTTCCGCGAGCCCGGACCCGTGTCGGCGGATGTGGGCGATCGCCTCGTCGAGGCCATCGACGACTCGGACGGCCAGCACGAGGTCCAGATACTCTTCGTCCCAGTCCTTGTCCGTCGCGGCCAGCGCCTCCGGGACGAGGGCTTGCGTGCGCGGACAGCCGCGCAGCTCCACGCCCGCCTCGGCCAGGCGCTGGGCCACCGCGGGCAGGAAGCGAGCGGCGATCTCACGATGCACGAGCAGGGTCTCCGCCGCGTTGCACACGCTGGGACGCTGCGCCTTGGCGTTCACCACGATGGCCTTGGCCATCTCGAGATCCGCGTCCGCGTCCACGAAGACATGGACGAGGCCACGGTCGTGCTTGAGGACCGGCACCTTGGAGTGGGCGGCCACCCAGCGCACGAACTCCTCGCCACCCCGCGGAATCACGAGGTCGAGCAGATCCGGCAGCTCGAGCATCGCCGCCACCGCGGCCCGGTCCGTGGTGTCGATGAACTGGATGGCGTCGGCGGGCGCGCCCGCCTTCTCCGCGGCCTTCGCGAGCAGGGCCGCGATCATCGCGTTGGACTCGATGGCCTCGCTGCCGCCGCGCAGGATGACCGCGTTGCCCGACTTCAGGCACAGTCCGACGGCGTCCGCGGTCACGTTCGGGCGCGACTCGTAGATGAACCCGATCACTCCGAGCGGCACGCGCACCCGCGAGATCTCGAGACCGTTCGGCCGGCGCCACGTCTCGACCACGCTGCCCACGGGATCGGGCAAGGCGGCGATCTGGCGGAGCCCGGAGGCCATCTCCTCGATGCGGGGCTCGGTCAGGGTGAGCCGGTCGAGGAAGGCGCGGGGATGGCCGTCGGCGCGCGCGCGCTCGATGTCGCCACGGTTGGCGTCCATGAGGGCGCCGCCCTTTTCCTCGAGCGCGCGCGCCATCTGCACGAGCGCGTCGTTCTTGATCCGGGTCGAGCTGAGCGCGAGCGCGCTGGCGCCCTTGCGCGCGGCGCGGGCCCGCGACTCCACGAGCTCTCTCGGTTCCATCTGCCCGCTCCTAGAAGACGACCAAGTTGTCGCGATGGATGACTTCGTCGGCGCTCCGGTAGCCAAGCCGTTCCTCGATCTGCCGCGTCTGGGCGCCGCGGATCTTGCGCAGCTCCGCGGCGTCGAAATTCACGAGGCCGCGACCCAGCTCGCGGCCGTCGACCGGCCCGACCACCGCCACCACCTCGCCGGCCGCGAACTCGCCTTCCACCGAGACCACGCCGGAGGGCAGCAGGCTCCGGCCCTCGTCGCGCAGGGCGCGCAGCGCGCCGGCGTCGACGGTCAACCGTCCCTGCGGCGGCACCGCGAAGGCGATCCACCGCTTGCGCGCCGCCAATCGATCGGCCCGCGGCGCGAAGTAGGTGCCCACGGTCTCGCCGCCGAGCACGCGGGCGAGCACCCCGTCCTCGTGCCCGTTCGCGATCACCATCGGGATCCCCGCGCCGGCGGCCTTCTGCGCGGCCGCGAGCTTCGTGGCCATGCCGCCGATCGACACCTGCTCGGCGCGGTCCCAGACCATGCTCAGGACGTCGTCGGTGATCGCCTCCACGGTGTCGAGCTTCCGGGCGCCGGGCGTCACCGCCGGATCGGCGGTGTAGAGGCCGTCCACGTCGGTGAGCAGCACCAGCAGCTCGGCGTCGACGAGCGAGGCGACCAGGGCGCTCAAGTTGTCGTTGTCGCCGACCTTGATCTCTTCGACGGCCACGGTGTCGTTCTCGTTGACGATCGGCAGCACGCCGAGGTCGAGGAGGGTGCGCAGCGTGTTGCGGGCGTTCAGATAGCGCACCCGGTCGCTGATGTCCTGGGCGGTGAGCAGTACCTGCCCGACCACCACGTCATGACGCTTGAAGGCCGCTTCGTAGTGCCACATCAGCGCCGATTGTCCCACCGCCGCCGCCGCCTGCTTCTCGGGGATCGTGCGGGGCCGCTCGGCCATGCCGAGCCGCGCCATGCCGGTCACGATGGCGCCCGACGTCACCAGGACGACCTCGCGATCGCGCCGGGCGGCGGCCACGTCCGCGGCCAGCGCATCGATGCGCTTGTCGTCGACGCCGATGCTTCGGGTGGTGATCAGCCCGCTGCCGACCTTCACCACCAGGCGACGGACGGGGCCTAGCTCGCGGCCCGCAGCCATCCGCTTCCCTCGAGTCGTGCGGCGATCCCGTGGAGCAGCTCGGAGAGCCCCGACCCGGTGGCCGCCGAGATCACGAACAACGGCAGCCGTCGCCGCGCACAGAACTCCTCGATGCGGCGGCAGCGCTCGCGCGCCTCGGGAATGTCCGCCTTGTTGGCCACCACGATCTGGGGCCGACCGGCCAGCTCGGCCGAGTAGCGGCGCAGCTCGTCGTTGATGATCTCGAAGTCCTCCAGCGGATCGCGCCCGGTCTGGGGATCGAGATCGAGCACGTGCACGAGCAGCCGCGTGCGCTCGGTGTGGCGGAGGAACTGGTGGCCGAGTCCCTTGCCTTCGGCCGCGCCCTGGATGAGACCGGGCAGATCGGCGATCACGAAGCTGCGCTCGGCGTCCACCCGCACGATACCGAGCGTGGGAGCCAGCGTGGTGAACGGATAGTCGGCGATCTTGGGCTTCGCGGCCGAGAGTCGCGAGACCAGCGTCGACTTGCCCGCGTTGGGAAATCCCACGACCCCGACGTCGGCGAGGAGCTTCAGCTCGAGATGAAGCCAGCGCCCTTCGGCCACCCGGCCGAGGTCGGCTTGCCGGGGCGCGCGATTGGTCGAGGTCGCGAAGCGCGCGTTGCCGCGCCCGCCACGCTCGCCAGGGGCGGCGAGCACGCGCGCGCCCGGCGTCGCCAGGTCGCCGAGGATCTCGCCGCTCTCGCGATCGCCGACGATGGTGCCCACGGGGACGCGCAGCACGAGATCGTCCCCTGTCGCACCGTGACGATCGGCGCCCTTGCCGTGCGTGCCGCGCCCGGCGTGGTAGTGCCGCTTGTAGTGGTAGTCGAGCAGGGTGTTCAGCGCGGGATCGGCCTCGAACCAGACGCTGCCGCCGGCACCGCCGTCGCCACCGTTCGGCCCCCCGCGGGGCACGTATTTCTCCCGGCGGAAGCTGACGCAGCCGGCGCCCCCATCGCCGCCCTTGACGAAGATATCGATCTCGTCGACGAACATTACCGAATGGGGGGCTCCGGGCGCCCCCCAAACCCCCCAAACGTTCGGGGCGCCCCGGCAAAGCCGTGGCGCCCCTCTTTCGTGCGCTCTTCCCCAACGTTCGGGACGCCGCGGCGGAGCCGGGACGCCTCTCGAGCGTACGCCGTCATTCAGGAGGCTCCGGGCGCCTCCGCGGGAGACGGCGTGAGGATGCTCACGTAGCGGTCGCCCTTTCGGCGCTCGAAGCGGACGACGCCGTCGATCTTGGCGAACAGCGTGTCGTCCGAGCCACGCCCGACGTTGACGCCGGGCTTGAACGGAGTCCCCCGCTGACGCACGAGGATGCTGCCGCCGGTCACGAACTGGCCGGCGAAGCGCTTGACCCCGAGCATCTGGGGATTCGAGTCGCGACCGTTTCTCGAGCTGCCGACACCTTTCTTGTGCGCCATCGCGATCAGACCTCG
>DATHGT010000313.1:0-6079 GCA_035317605.1 Candidatus Acidiferrum sp.
TGGGATAGTCGTCGACCAGGAACGCCTGCCGCGTCTGCGCCGCGATGCCGACGAGCCCTTGACCGAAGCTCAGGTCGGGTTCGTCGTCATACCCCGCGCTGGAGGCGACCATGGTCAGGCGCTGGCCGCGCGCGAGATAGAGGAGACAGTTGGCCGAGAAGAGGGCGCCCGCCTTGTCCACGATGAGCTCGAGGAGCCGGCCGGGATGAAGCTCGGCGGCCATTTCGCGCTCCACCGCCGCCAGCGCCTCGCTCTGCGCCCGGCGCGTGGTTTCCAGCGCGAACAGGCGGGCGTTCTCGAGCGCGATCGCGGCCTGATCGGCGAAGGCCTCGGCGAGGTGCACGTCTTCGGGGCTGAACTCGCGCTCGGTACGATCGCCCACGGCCAGCGCGCCGAACACCCGCCCACGGATGGACAGCGGCGCGGCCAGCAGGGCACGATCGGTCGACCGCGCGAACCGGGCCGTGGTGTCCGGTCCGTAGACGATCCGGGGATCGTGCAGCGCGTCCCTGGCGAGGACGGCACGCCGTTCGCGGACGGCCAGTCCGGCGATGCCCTGATCCGCGGGCAGCCCCCTCGCCCATTCGTACGTGAACCGCGTCTCCCCCGCGACGGCCACGGCCGCCATCCGATCGGTTTCGGTGTCGAGGCGATAGAGCACGGAGGACCGTGCGCCCAGCAAGTCGCACACGCTGTCGACGATGCGCTGGGCCACGACGTCGGCGTCCAGCGTTTCCGCGACCAGCCGCTCGACCGCGGCCAGCGCGGCCATGCGCTCGGCCTGGCGTTGGGTGTCTCGATAGAGCCGCGCCTGCTCGAGGGCCAGCGCCGCCTGCCCGGCGAACGCCTCGGCCACGTCCTGGTCGCGCGGGGTGAAGCGCCGGCGGCCTCGGAACGATAGGACACCGATGATCCGCTCCCCGACCCGCAGGGGCACCACCAGATAGCTGACGTACCCGAGACGGCGGCCGGCCGTGAGGTGCTCGGGGGCCATCACGTCGGCGACGCCCTCCAGATCGGCGATGATCCCGCGACCTTCGGTGGCCACCTGTCCACTCAGACTCTCGTGCAGGCCGATCCGCGTCCGGGTCATGGTCTCGCGGGCCGTGCCCGCGAGCCCGGCCAGCACCAGCTCGTCGCCCTCGACGAGCCGGAAGCCGGCATTGTCGACGTCGAGCAGGCGCGCGGCCTCTTCGGCGATCGAGGTGAGCAGCGTCTCCGTCGGCGCCGCCGGATTGATCTTCTTGTTGATCTCGAGGAGGGCGCGGAAGGCGTCGTCCCGCGCGCCGTTGTTCGACGCTTCGGCGGGAGCCGGCGTCGGTCGTCGGCCCAGCCAGCGCGAGACGGTACGCAGGAGATCGCTGATCGCGGTGGCCCTCAGCGTCGCCCGCTCGCGGTCATTGGCGCTTGCGCAAGACCGGCTGCAGGAACTGCCCGGTGTACGACCGCTGGGTCTGGGCGGCGACCTCTTCCGGCGTCCCCACCGCCACCACCCGCCCGCCCTCGTCGCCGCCCTCGGGACCGAGGTCGATCACCCAGTCGGCGGTTTTGATGACGTCGAGGTTGTGCTCGATGATGACCACGGTGTTGCCCTGGTCGACCAGACAATTGAGCACTTCGAGGAGCTTCTGGATGTCCGCGAAGTGCAGCCCGGTGGTCGGCTCGTCCAGGATGTAGAGCGTGCGGCCGGTGGCCCGGCGCGACAGCTCCGTGGCCAGCTTCACGCGCTGGGCCTCGCCGCCGGACAGCGTGGTGGCCGACTGCCCCAGACGGATGTAGTCGAGTCCGACGTCGTCGAGGGTCTGGAGCTTCCCGCGGATGGCCGGCACCGCGTCGAAGAACCCCAGCGCCTCGCGGACCGTCATGTTCAGCACGTCGGCGACGCTCTTGCCCTTGTAGTGGATGTCGAGGGTCTCGCGGTTGTAGCGCTGGCCCTTGCACACGTCGCAGGTCACGTAGACGTCCGGCAGGAAGTGCATCTCGATCTTCACGAGCCCGTCGCCCTGACACGCCTCGCAGCGTCCGCCCTTGACGTTGAACGAGAAGCGGCCGGGCTGAAAGCCGCGCATGCGCGCGTCGGGCGTCCGCGCGAAGAGCGCCCGGATGAACGTGAAGACCCCGGTGTAGGTGGCGGGATTCGAGCGCGGCGTCCGACCGATCGGCGACTGGTCGATGTCGACCACCTTGTCGAGGTGCTGGGCGCCCTCGATCCGGTCGTGGGCGCCCGGCCGGTCCTGCGCGCGGTGGAGCATCTGGGCGAGCGCGCGATAGAGGATGTCGTTGACCAGCGTCGACTTGCCGGAGCCGGACACGCCGGTCACGCACGTGAAGGTGCCGAGCGGGATGCGCACGTTCGTGCCCGTGAGGTTGTGCTCGCGCGGGTTGTGGATCACGAGCGCGGTGCCGTGGCCCTTGCGGCGCTCGGTGGGCAGCGGGATGGCGAGCACGCCCGAGAGATAGCGGCCGGTGAGCGAATCGGGGTTGGCGAGGATCTCGTCTGGCGTGCCGATCGCCACCAGGTGTCCGCCCAGCTCGCCGGCGCCGGGGCCGAGGTCGATCACGAAATCCGCGCTGCGGATGGTCTCCTCGTCGTGCTCGACCACGAGCACGGTGTTGCCGAGATCGCGCAGCCGCTTGAGGGTCTCGAGCAATCGGCGGTTGTCGCGCTGATGCAGGCCGATCGACGGCTCGTCGAGGATGTAGAGCACACCCACCAGGCTGGAGCCGATCTGGGTGGCCAGTCGAATGCGCTGGCCCTCGCCGCCGGACAGCGTGGCAGAGGGCCGATCGAGGGTCAGGTAGTCGAGGCCGACGTCGCGGAGGAACCCGAGTCGCTCGCGGATCTCCTTGAGCACCCGGCGCGCGATCACCATCTCGCGCTCGGTGAGGCTCAGCTCGCCGAAGAACGTGGACGCGTCCTTGATGGTGAGGCGCACGACCTCCGCGATGGAGCGCCCGGCGATCCGCATGCCGAGCGACTCGCGACGCAGGCGGGAGCCGCCACAGGCCGGGCACGGCCGCTCGGCCATGAAGTGCTCGATCTCCCGCCGCGCGTCCTCGGACTCCGTATCCCGATAGCGACGCTCCAGCACCGCGACCACGCCCTCGAACCCGCCGTCCTTCTCGCCGAACAGCACCACGTCGCGGACGCTCTTCTTGAGCTTCTCCCACGGCGTGTCGAGGGCGAACTTGTGCCGCTTGGCGAGGATGGCCAGCGTCTGGCGGAAGTACACGGTCTCGCGTCCGGCCCACGCGGCCACCGCGCCGTCCTTCAGCGAGCGCCGCGGATTGGGCACCAGCCGCTCGGGATCGATCTCCCAGCGGGTGCCGATGCCCGAGCACGTCTCGCAGGCGCCGTAGGGGCTGTTGAACGAGAACATGCGGGGCGCGATCTCGGGCAGCGAGATCCCGCACTCGGCGCAGGCCAGGCGCTCGGAGAAGAGCATCGGCTCGCCGCCGTCGAGCCGATCGACCTGGACCACGCCGTCGGCCAGCTTGAGCGCGGTCTCCAGCGAGTCCGACAGCCGCGAGCCGAGGGTGTCGCGGACGACCAGGCGATCGACCACGACCTCGATGGTGTGCTTGCGGTGGCGGTCGAGGTCGATGTCGGCGCCCAGCTCGCGGATGGTCCCGTTGACGCGAACGCGGGAGTAGCCCTGGCGGCCGAGGTCGAAGAAGAGCTTCTTGTACTCGCCCTTGCGCCCCCGCACCACCGGGGCCAGCACCAGGAGCCGGGTCCCCGCCGGCAGGGCCAGCGTCCGGTCGACCATCTGCTGGACGGTCTGGGCGGCGATGGTCCGTCCGCACGAGGGGCAGTGCGGGATGCCGATGCGCGCGAACAAGACTCTTAGGTAGTCGTAGATCTCGGTCACGGTGCCCACCGTCGACCGCGGGTTCTTCGAGGTCGTCTTCTGCTCGATCGAGATGGCCGGCGACAGGCCTTCGATGGAGTCGACCTCGGGCTTCTCCATCTGCTCGAGGAACTGGCGGGCATAGGCCGAGAGGCTCTCGACGTAGCGCCGCTGCCCCTCGGCGTAGATGGTGTCGAAGGCCAGCGACGATTTCCCCGAGCCGGACAGCCCGGTGATGACCACCAGTTGATCGCGGGGGATTTCGAGGTCGAGGCCCTTGAGGTTGTGCTCGCGCGCGCCGCGGATGACGATCCGGTCGCTGGCCATGACGGCCTATTGTGTCAGCGTCGTCTCTTCGCGGCAACCTTTCTGGGCGCGCGGGCTCGCTAGCGGCGCGCGGAACCGCCGCCGCGGGCGATCGTGGTGACCAGCCACGCGCCGGGGACGGCGACGAGAGCCGGATACCGTGTGACGGCGTCGAAGGCGCCGATGACGGTGGGCCAGTGGGCCAGCGCCGCCACCACGACGAAGATCAAACCGCCGGCCAGCGCGCCCTTGGCGCGGGCGCGCTCGACGGCGATCCCCTGCCCGCGCGTCAGCCGCGGCCCGAGCAGCACCGCCGCCCCCAACCCCAGGCCTTGCACCAGCAGCGTGAAGCCGTCCGCGCTCACCATGCCCACCGCGACCGCGATCACCACCATGACGATCCACGTCGCCGCCTCGAAGGCGCGGCGCCGCGCCGACGGCGCCAGGCCGCCCGATCCGGCTGACGTGAGATCCACCAGACAGCGACGGAGCGCGGCCGCCGAGCCGAGGAACAGCGCCAGCAGGGCCATGGCCACCGCGGTGAGGATCCGCGAGCGCCAGGGCTCGTCGGCCAGGACGGGAACCAGGCGGACGACGGCGGCGGCGGCGGGAGCACCTATCGACAGCTCCGGCGCCGCGTCCACGGCGTAGACGCCCCAGCAGGTGGCGGCCAGGACCACCGTGAGGACCAGAGCGGGCGGGAAGAGGGCGGAGGCCCGCGTGATCGGACCGAGCGGACGCACGATCATCAGCGCGCCACCGGCGAGCGTGAGGGTCAGGCCCGCCCACCACGCGAGCAACCGGGGACGCGTCGCGTCGACCGCGTCAGCCCAGGTCACTCCGGACGGCGGCGCCCCCGGCACTCGCCGGCCCGCCTCGAAGCGAAGGCGAGCGCCCGCGGAGACGGCCAGCGTGTCGCCCGGACGCAGGGCCAGCGACTCGCCGGCGGCGAGCTTCCGCTCACGGATCACCGGCACGCGGTCCCGCTCGGTCACGCGGACGAGCGCCTCGGTGGCGGCCGTGATCCGGTGGGGCTCGGTGAACGTCAGCGTGGTCGGCTGGGGGAACTGCGCGCCCTCGCGGGTCCATTCGCTGCGCGGTCCCAGCTCGAAGGCGCCGCGCGACGCCACCCGGCTCCACGCCGTCCACGGCGGGACCGCGGCGGCGACGCCGAGCATGACGACGGCGCTCAGCAAGGCGACGGCCCCGAGGACGAACGCGCTCGCGGCCACGCGATGGTCCCACCAGATCGTGGTGATCAGCACGAGGGCGACGGCCGCACCGAGCACGGCCCCGGTCTCGAGCCCCAGCACGTGACCGAGATCGGCGATCGCGCGGAAGCCGGCGCCGAGCACGCACACGATCGTGACGAGCCCGGCCGTGGCGGTGAAGCCCGAAGGCGTCCCTCGCGAGCCCGGGGCCGCGAGCAGCGCCAGCAACGGCGCCGCCAGCACGGCCAGCACGAACAGCGGGGCCTCGACGCCGCCCGCCGTCACCCGCGCCACCAGCGCGATCACGAGCACGGGTCCGGACCACGCGGCGACCGCGCCCACGCCCGTCATGTCGGAGAGCCGGAACCTTTCGAGGGAGCACGCCGGACGAAGACCGCCGCGGTGACGGCCGCGGCCGCCGCCGGCGCGAGGATCGCCGCGTACCACCAGAGGAGACTGAGACCGCCGACGCGCAACGCGCCGACGCTGCGCGGAAGCGTGGCCAGTGCGCCGGCGCCCAGGAGGAGGAGGACCACGACCACGATTCCGATCCGTCGTCCGGCCGTGGTGGGCACCGGCGCGAGTATACTCTTCACCGGATTGGAGGCCTAAAAATGGCCTCTGATTGTTGGATTGGGGGGCCTCGGCGGCCCCCCAAACCCCCCAATTCGCGTCGCGATCGAGCGGGCTCGATCGCGTCTGCGGGCAACC
>DATHGT010000314.1:0-10056 GCA_035317605.1 Candidatus Acidiferrum sp.
GCGCGCGGCTCGCGACCACGTCGGGGGCCACGCGAGCCACTCGATGAGCTGGAGAATCTTCCGAACGAGGCGTCCCGTCAAGTAGTTTCAGGGGAGGTTTCTTCGAGGCAGCGTCGAGGTGCTCAACATCGAATAGCACGATTCGCAGGATCAAGAGTCAGCGTCGAGCTGTGTCAGGGCGAGGCGGAGGGTTTGCGGGACGAGGTCGCGCATCCAGGGGTGGAGGCGGACGACGGACGGGCGCTGGTGGCGATAGCGAACGGCCATGTCGACGAAGCTGAGCGGGGCGGCCAAGCGGAACGCCTCGCGCAGCCGCTCGGGCGACGCTACACCGACGAAGCCCGCAAGATAGGCACGCTCGAGGCGCTGGGTCACCTCGCGCAAGGCGGGGCGGGGCTGATAGATGGTCAGCCCCACGATCAGCGGGGCCAGGCTGATGAACGGGTGGCCGATGGCGACGTCTTCCCAATCGATGATGGCGCAGGTCGCATCGTCGACCAGAAAGTTCCCGGGCCAGAGGTCGCCGTGCTCGATCGTCAGCGGGACGCCGTAGTCGGCCAGTCGCTCGCACCTTCGACGCAGATCCGGCGCCAGTGCGCGCAGGCGGGCGACTTCGGACGCGGAGAGCCCGTTGGGTTCGCCGGGTTGCAGCGCCCTCACGTCCAAGGTGAGCGGCTCGATCTCGGCGGCGAGTGCTTCTAGGTCCCGTGTCGGGCAGCCGAGCGCGCGCAGGTCACGGACGCGCGACATGCAGGCGAGCTGCAGTCGTGCGTACATCGCCGCGGCCCGCTCCCAAGCCGTCACGTCGACGATGTCCTCCAGCTTGCGGCCTTCGAGGGCCGTCATGAGAAACCAGCGGCGCTCCGGGTTCGTGGCCACGATGCGCGCGACCGCGTCCGGGAAGTGTTGCGCGAGATACGCGGTCACGGCGCACTCGCACCGCATGCTCTGGGCGATCGCCTTGAAGTAGAAGTCGCCGGCCCCGGTGCGGACGAGGAGCACGCACGACGACGTCCAAGCGCGCAGCTGGACGATCTCGTGCACCTCGCGCACACCGGCATCTGCCAGCGCGCGCTCGATCCATCCGCACACCTCTTCGAACCACCCGGGCAACGTCCATTCGCGGCCGTCCACCGCAACCGCGGGCGTCACGTCAGCAGCCAGCCACTCGGCAATCACTTCATGCTCCTCACCGCCGGCCCGCGCGGACACCTCGTCTCGCGGGCGCCAATGCATCCCGGCGGGCAGCGGCGCCCCGTCGCCGTGCGCTTCCAGCTCGTGAACCCGAACCACGACCTCACCAAGCGGATCGGAATGGCGGAGGGTGCGCAGCACCGTCGTCAGCAGACCGAAGCGTTCGCGGGCCGCCAGGTTGATGTAGTCCACCTCGGCGGTGTGGCGGTCGTCCGAAGTGAACTCGGGAAGTCGCAGACCTCCTGCATCGCGGAGCACGAGGATCGCCGCCTGCGACGGATGCCGAATGATGAGCCGGTGATGGATCCGCAGCGGTTCAGGCCCAGCCGAGCGCGGTGAAGACGGGGCGGGCGTAGAACGCGTCGGGGGCGTCGCCCCAGGCCATCAGGGCTTCGGCGATCTGCCCCAGCTCTTGCCGCGTCGCCCAGCCCTGCGTCACCGCCCGCTCTCCGAGCCGCCCGTGTACGCGGATCACGTGGTTCCGCGCGACTTGGCGCGTCTCCTCGAGCGAGCCGGCCGGCGGCCCCGCTTCGGTAGCCATGCTGGCCGACGCTTCTGTCCGCGCGAAGCCCGCCTCTCGCAGGAGGGCACGCAGCTGGAGCGCGTCCGACGGACGGCCCGAGGTGTACTCACGCTCGAGGCCCCGAAACGTGTCCCACTTTTCCAGCAGCGCGTTCGTCGGATGCCGGAACGTGATCGTCGAGGACGCGTCCACGATGCCGATCACGCCGCCCGGCTTCAGCACCCGCCGCATCTCCTCGAGCGTCGCGACCGGGGCGGCCAGGTGCTGGAGGACCGCGCACGCGAACGCCGCGTCGAATGTTCCGTCGGCGAATGGCAGCTGATAGACGCTCGCCGCCCGGAACGTGAGATTGGCGATCCCCCGCTCGCCAGCGAGCGCGCGCGCATGGATCAGGGCCTCTTCTCGAAGGTCGATGCCGATCGTTTCACCCGGCGCCACCGCGCGCGCGAGGTCGGCGGTGATCGAGCCGGGACCGCACCCGCAGTCGATGAGCCGCATCCCCGCCCGCAGATGCGGCATGAGGAACGCGGCCACCTCACCCGTGCGCCGGGCGAACACCGCACGACTCCACCCCTCGTCCGTCTGGTACGGCCGCTCGGTAGTCCGCGGATCCGACACGGCCGGAGAATACCACTGCATCGCAGTCAAAATAGACGAGCACCCCTATCATTCTCGAACGTCGTACCCATTCCCGGCAGGTGGCAGCGGGGTGGGCCTGGGCGGCGGGCGTAGTGGGACCCCCTCGTCCCGTCCGCAGTGCGAAGCACTGCGATTCGGGCGAGCGGGTGACGCAGCCCGCCGCCCAGGCCCACCCCGCTGACAGGACCCGCCGCCTCGCGCCCGGCGATCGCGGTATCCTGACCTGGTGTACGCACGCGCCGTCGCGATTCTCTCCATCGTGCTCGCCATTCCGCTGGCCGCGGCGCTGGTCGAAGCGCACGCCAAGCTCGCGCGGAGTGAGCCCGCCGCCGCGAGCACGCTCAGGAGCGCGCCGGCGGAAGTGCGCCTGTGGTTCACCGAGCATCTGGAGCCGACGTTCAGCGGCGCTCACTTGCTCGACGGTGAGCAACGGCGCGTCGACGGGGCCGAGGGCAAGGTGGACGGGACGAATCCCGCGCTGTTGCGGATGGCGCTGCCCGCGCTCGGCGCCGGCAGCTACACCATCGTCTATCGGGTGGTCTCGATCGACAGCCACGTGACCGCCGGCGAGCTGAGTTTCAGCATCGCGCGCTGAGGCCCGGGCGATCGAGACTCTCGGCATCACCGCGCGGTTCTTGCACCTGGTCGCCTCCGTCGGTCTCGTCGGCGGCGCCGCCCTGCTGCTCATCGCGGGACATTCGGATCGTCCCACCGCGCTGGGCTGGCAGCGGCGGATCGTCACCTGGTCGGGCGTGCTCGCGCTCGTCGCCGTCGCCGCCGCGCTGGTGGCGATCGCCCAGCAGACCGCGGTCGTCTCGGGACGGAACGCCGCCGCGCTGGAACCGGCGTCGATCCTCAGGGTCGTGCTCGAAACCCACGCCGGGCGGATCTGGCTCGCCCGCCTCGGCCTGCTCGCCCTCCTCGCCGCGTTCGTGGCGTCGACATCGCGGATGACGTCGCGCCAGGACTGGCTCGCCGTCCGTGGTGAAGTCGCGCTGCTGGGGGCGCTCGCGCTCGGACTCATCGCCACGGCCGGGCACGCCGCCGCCGTCGCGCCCGACGCCACCGCCGTGATCGCGTTCGACGCCCTGCACGTCCTCGCCACCGGAGTGTGGATCGGCGGATTGCTCCCGCTCGCCGCGCTGCTCCGCGCGGCCAGCCGGGAAGACGGCGCCGACGCGCGCCCGTACGCGGTGCTCGCGGCCGGCCGGTTCTCGCGCGTGGCGCTGGCGTGCGTCGTCGCCCTCGTGGCGAGCGGCGTGGTCAACGCGATCGTCCACGTCGGCGGTGTCCCCGCCCTGCTCGGCACCACGTACGGACGGCTCCTGATCGTCAAGCTCGGCCTCATCGTGCCGATCCTGGTGATCGGCGGGGTCAACCGCCGGCGGTTGCTCCCGCGGCTGTCCGGCGACGCCGTCACGGTCGGGCGACCGGCCATGCGCGACCTCGGCCGCTTCGTCCACGTCGAGGCCGCCCTCGCCGTCGCGCTGCTCGCGGTGGTCTCCGCGATGAGCGTGACCCCGCCCGGCCGCCACGCCGATCCGACGTGGCCGCTGTCCTTCCGGCTGACGTTCGCGGCCATCGAGGGCGCCGACCTGCGCCGGGTGCTGGTGGGCAGCCAGGTGATGGTGCTGGGACTGGCCGCGCTGCTGTGCGCGGCGCTCCTGCGCGGCCGGCGGCTCGCGCTCGGAGTGGGCGCGGCCGTGCTGCTCGCCTTCGGCGCCGGACTCACGCTGCCTCCCATCTCCGTAGACGCGTATCCGACGACATACAGACGACCAGCCGTGACGTATCAGGCCGCGTCGATCGTCGAGGGCGCTGGACTCTATCGGATACACTGCGCGAGCTGCCACGGGCCGACCGGTGCGGGCGATGGTCCGGCGCGGCCCGCGCTGCCGCGGCCGCCGGCCGACCTGCGCGCGCCCCACACCATCCAGCACACCGCCGGCGACATCTTCTGGTGGATCACCGCCGGCATCCCGGCCGCGCGGATGCCCGCGTTCGGCGGCGTGCTGAACGACGATCAGCGCTGGCATCTCATCAACTTCGTGCGCGCGCTGGGCAGCGGGGCGGCGGCCCAGCGCCTCGGCCCCGGGCTGGTGGCGCCCGAGCTGGTCGCGCCGGACTTCACGTTCGCGGTCGGCCCCACGCCACCGCGCACGCTGAAGGACTACCGGGGGCGGCGAATCGTGGCGCTCGTGCTCTACGCGCTGCCCGCCTCGCGCCCGCGGCTGGCCGAGCTGGCCCAGCACTACGAGGACCTCGCGCGGCGCGGGGTCGAAGTCATCGCGGTGCCGCGTGACGCCTCCTCCGACGCGATCCGGCGGCTCGGCGACGAGCCGCGCGTGCTGTTTCCGATCGTGACCGACGGCGCGCGTGAGATCATCGCCGCCTATGACCTGTTCGTGTCCCTTCCTCACGCGGAGCTCCTGATCGATCGAGCCGGCTATCTCCGGGCGCGCTGGACGACCCCTCCGGCCGCCGATGAGCTCCTCGCCGCCGTCGATCGCCTGAACGCCGAACCCATGACCGCGCCCCCGGCCGCCGATCACGCGCACTGATGCGCCCGTGGAAGGTGGTGCTGCTCCTGAACCTGGCCCTGGCCCTCGGCGTCGGGTGGGGGTATCTCTGGTGGGGACGGCAGGCGGCGCGCCTGCAGCGCGAGCTGACGGCGGCCCGGTCGCAGGCGACGCTCGGCGAGCGCGAGTGGACGGTCAACGGCGTGGTGCGCGCGATCCTCGCGGACCTCGACGTGGTCGTGCTCACCCACGACGAGATTCCCGGCTACATGGCGCCCATGACGATGGGGTTTCGCGCGGCCTCGCCGAAGATTTACGAGGCCGTTCGCATCGGTGACGCGGTACGCTTTACCGTGCGCGGGGCACCACCGAACGTGAGGATCGTCGCGATCGAGAAAGAGCGCTGAGGAGGATTGCCGTCGTGAAGTTCCGGGCCGTCGTGATCGCCGTGTCCCTGGCCGTCCTCGGCGCCTCGGCGCCGGGCCTCGCCTCCACGCTGTACGTCACCAACACCAAGTCGAACTCGCTGTCGATCATCGACACCAACACCCTGGAGGTCGTGGGGACCATCCCGCTCGGGGTCGGCAAGCCCAACCGGGTCGTCTTCCAGCCCGACGGCAAGCTCGCGTGGGTGGTGTTCGACAAGAGCCACGACCTCGGAGTCGTCGACGCCGACGCCAAGAAGCTGGTGCGGCGGGTGAAGATCGGCGGCAACCCCTACAACCTGGCCTTCACGCCCGACGGCCGCCACCTGTACGTGCTGGACTGGTCGAGCGACACCAGCAACGACGAGATCATCATGTACGACCTCCGGGCCGAGAAGGTCGACGGCCGGGTGGAGGTCTCGACGTGGCCGGCCCACGGCGTGTTCTCGCGCGACGGCCGGCTCTTCTACGTCTCCGGCGAGAGCGCGGGCGACGTCACCGTGATCGACACCGCCAAGCGCGAGATCGTCGGGCGCATCGTCCACGGCGGCGGCGACGCGATGGGCCTGGCCCTCAAGGCCGACGGCAAGGTGCTCTACGCCGCGGCCGGCGAGAACAAGGCGATCCTCAAGATCGACACCGCGACCCACAAGGTGGTCGGGACCATTCCCGTGCCCGGCATCGTCCACGAATCGACGCTGACCCTCGACGGCAAGTTCCTCTACGTCACCCTCCGCAAGGCCAACAAGCTCGTGGTGATCCGCACCGAGGACGACAAGATCGTCGCCACCATCCCCCAGCGCGCCTATCCCGATCTGGTGACCATGGAGCCCACCGGCCGCTACGCGCTGGTGACGAACCGCTACGCCGACGGCGTCGCGGTCATCGACCTCAAGACCCACGCGCAGATCCGGATGATCGCCGTCGGCAAGGCCCCGCACGGCATGGCGCTGCGTCCCGCGCGCTGATGGCCACCGCGCGGTCAGTTCCCGGGATCGTCGCCCTCGGGCTCGTGATCGTGGTCGGCACCGTCGTTCTGGTGAGGGCGCAGCACACCGGGGACCACCCGCGCGCTCCGGCGCCGGGGCCGGCCGCGGCCGGCACCCCGACGGCGGGACCGCGACGCGTCAGCGAGGGCGAGCTGCATCGCTACGGGACCCCGCGCGGGTGGAAGTTCTCGGTGCCCGCGGGCGACGCGGCGAAGGGGCGTGAACTGTTTCGTGAGCTGGAATGCTACAAGTGTCACGAAATCAAGACAGAAAAGTTTCCCGCGCCGTCGGACGGTAAGTACGGCGGCCCCGATCTGACCGGAATGGGACGCGTGCATCCGAGCGAATACATCGCCGAGTCGATCATGTCTCCCAACGCTGTCATCGTCGACGAGCCCGGCACCACCGGCCCCGACGGCCTGTCCCTGATGCCGAGCTACGCCGACAGCCTGAGCCTCGCGCAGTGGACCGACCTGGTCGCCTTCCTGAAGAGCCTGACCGAGGGTGGCGAGCATCCCATGGGCCACGGCGTCGAGCGCGTGACGACCGCCGGTCAGTATCGAATCCGGCTCGTGTACGCGCAAGGACACGGCGGGCACATGGCGCATCAGGGGGCGCCGGCGGCCGGGCACCTGATGGCCTTCATCACCGAGCGCGAGAGCGGCGAGGCCGTCCCCTACCTGCCCGTGAGGGCGACCGTGCAGGCCGCGGGGATCGCGCGCCGGACGATCACGCTGCGCCCCATGATCGGCGACGACGGCTTGCACTACGGGGCGGACGTGACGCTGCCCAGGCGGACGACGAAGCTCACGCTCGTGGTGGGTCCCACCACCGCGCGCGTGTCGGCGGCGGCGAAGGGGCGCTTCTCGAAGCCGACCACCGCGGTCTTCGACTGGAGCGCCGAAGCGAAGTGATCCGGCGCCCCTTCGCGACGACCGTGTTCCTCGTCGCCGCGCCGGCCACCGCGTGGGCCGATCACGGCGGCGGGCTCTCGCGCCCCGGCCCCCACCCGATCTTCACCGCGTTCCTGTGGGCGGGCGCCACGCTCCTGGCCGGCCTGGCGGTGATCGCCATCGTCAGGCTGCTCTCGCGCCGCCGCGCGCCGCGGCCACCCGATGCCTGAACGCCCGCGTTTGCAAATCCGCCGGTCGTCGGCTATCGTGCACGCTCGTATGCGACGCGATCGTCAGCGGTTGCGGTCTTCGCTCCTGCCGATGATCCTCGTCGGCCTGGCGCTGGCCGGATCGCTGCTCGGCGCGGCGAGCATCCCCCACAGCCACACGCCCGGACATCCCGGGCTCTACAACCAGGAACACGACCTCAGCTATCTCGCCACGTTCGGCGGCGGCGCTCCGCTGCCCGACGCGCCGTCGGCCGCTCCGCTCGTCGTGCTGGTCATCGTCGTGGTCGCTGCGGCCACGGGCGCCGTCCCCGTCGTCTGGCGCCGGCACGCCGACTCCCGCGCTCCTCCCATCCTCTAGCTCCCGCTCTCTCGGATCCTCTCGTCGCCGTCTCGGCCCTCGAGACGCGACCCCCCCATCACATTCACACGGGAGGAGAGCATGCGGATCTCACGACGCGTCACATCAGCCGTCCTCGGCCTGACGCTGGCGACCGCCACGCCGGCCTTCGCTCAAGACGCCGAATCTTTGCGCAAGGAACTGGAGCAGATGCGCAAGCAGCTCCAGGAGACCCAGCAGCAATACCAGAAGGCCATCGACACGCTGAGCGAGCGGCTTCAGAAGCTCGAGTCGCGGCCCGAAGCCGTGGCCACGCCGCCGGCCACTGCACCCGCCACCACCGCCATGCAGACGCCAACGCTTCCGCCGCCGCCGTCCACGCCATCGGCGCTGGACCTGCTGAGTCGACGCGAGCCGTTCGCGCTGTACGGCACGCGCGGCACCGGCCAGCTCCTGTTCGACATGGGCATCGCCGGCGACTTCGTCGCCAACTTCACCCCGCGCAGCGTGGAGCGCTTCGGCGTCGGGACATTCGCGGGGCGCGAGAACCGATTCTTCCCGCGCGAGATCGAGCTGAACCTGTTCGGCCAGATCGATCCCTACGCCCGCGCCGAGGTGCGCATCGAGACCGGCGAGGAAGCGGCGAAGGAGGAGCTGACGGTGCACCTGGCCGAGGCGAATCTGACCCTGCTGACGCTGCCGTGGGGCACCCAGATCAAGATGGGCCAGATGCGCAACCGCTTCGGGCTCCTCAACCAGATTCACGAGCACGACCTGCCGCAGACGGACCGGCCCTCGGTCTATCGCGCGTTCTTCGGCGAGGAGGGACTCGTGGAGCGCGGGGTCGAGATGACGTTTGTGCCGGAACTACCCATATACCTCGAGGCGCTCGTCGGCGTGTTCAACGGCGACAACGAGGTCGCGTTCGGTCGGGGCCGCATCCGCGATCCGCTGGTCACCGCGCGCTTGCGGACGTTCTTCGAGCTGGGCGACACGAGCGGGCTCCAGCTCGGCGTGTCCTTCGCCAGCGGCCTCACCGCCGACGAGTTCCGTCAGACCTTCGTGGGATTCGACGCCAAGTACAAGTACCGCCCGGAGGGCTGGCTGCACCCGCTGCTGACCGTGGCCGGCGAGGGCATCTGGAGCCGGCGGAAGACCGTGCAATCCGTCGAGGTCATCGACGAGGAGGGGACGGCGACCATCGTCGACCGGAAGCTCACGCTCGACCGCTTCGGCTGGTACGCGTACGCGGAGCTCCAGCCGTTCCGCCGCTGGGCCGGCGGCGTGCGTTACGACAACACCCAGCTGCTGTCCGAGCCCGGACGCGAGTGGGCCGTGGAGCCGTACCTGACGTTCATGCCCTCCGAGTTCCTGAAGTTCCGCCTCGGCTACCGCCACACGAATCGCACGGACACGCCCCCGCTCGCGATCCTGCTCGGCCGGCGAAGCTTCGACGAGGTGCTGCTCCAGGCCTCGTTCATCCTCGGCGCCCATCCGGCGCATCCATTCTGAGACGGGAGGACGACCATGACGCGACGCACGTCCGTTTCGCTCATCGCGATCTTCCTGGCCCTCGGCGTGTCGGTCTCCGGCTCGTCGGCTGCCGACAAGGTCCGCGTGGTGACCACCATCCCCGACCTGAAATCGCTCGCCGAGGCGGTGGGCGGCGACCGGGTCGAAGTCGACTCCCTCACCCGCGGCACCCAGAACTTCCACGAGGCGGAGGTACGGCCGAGCATGATGCTCAAGCTCCGGCGCGCCGAGGTGTTGATCGAGAACGGGCTCGACCTGGATTCGTGGGTCGACGTCGCCGTGCTCGGCGCGAACAACCCGAGAATCATCCGCGGCGCACCGGGGCGTATCGACGTGTCTCGCGGCATCCCGGTGCTGGAAGTGCCGAGCATCCGCGTGGACCGCTCGATGGGCGACGTGCACCCGCTCGGCAATCCGCACTTCTCGCTCGATCCCGGCCTCGCCCCCCTCATCACGCAGACGATCCTGGACGGTCTGGCCCGGCTGGCGCCCGATGACCGGGCCGTCTTCGAGCGCAATCGGCAAGAGTTTCTCTCGCGACTCGACGGGGAGATGTCGCGCTGGACGAAGATGATGGCGCCGGTGAAGGGCAGCCGGGTCGTGGTCTTTCATCCCGACTTCATCTACTTCATTCACCGCTTCGAGCTGGTCCAGGCCGGCACGGTCGAGGACAAGCCGGGCATCCCGCCCTCGCCGCAGCACGTGGTCCGCCTCATCCGTCAGATCAAGGAGGAGAAGATCAAGGTGATCCTGGTCGAGCCGTGGAACGACGTG
>DATHGT010000315.1:0-9273 GCA_035317605.1 Candidatus Acidiferrum sp.
CGAGGACGCCGCCGAGCGCGAGTCGTTCACGGGCGGGCTCCTGGAGCCGCCGCAGTACACGCGCCCGGAAGAGTTTCGGGGCGCGCGGGTGCCCGGTGTGCTGCTGTCCGGCGATCACGCGCGCATCGCGCGGTGGCGCCGCAGCCAGGCGTTATGGCTCACGTGGCGAACCCGCCCGGAACTGCTGGCGCACGCGGAATTGACGGCGGACGATCGCAAGCTGCTGGAACGATTCGAACGCGGCGAGAGCCCGGAATAGCGGACGCCGCGAGGGGGACATGGGGATGGACGCGATTCGGTTGGTCGAGGCGGGACAGCTCAAGAAGGACCGCGACGGGTTCGTGCCGGGCGATACCGTGCGGGTGCAGGTCAAGGTCGTCGAGGGCGAGAAGGAGCGCACGCAGGCCTTCGAGGGCGTCGTCATTCGCCGGCGCGGCGAGGGCATGCGGGCGTCGTTCACGGTGCGGCGCATCTCCTACGGCGTGGGCGTGGAGCGGACCTTCCCGGTGCACTCGCCCCGCATCGAGCGCGTCGACGTCATCCGCAGCGGGCGGGTGCGTCGGTCGAAGCTCTATTACCTGCGCGCGCTCGCCGGCAAGAAAGCACGCCTGAAAGAGCGGCGCACGGTCCCGGTCCCGGCCACGACGACGACCACCGACGGGGCCTAGCGTCCCCCCTGCCGGTCGATGACGCCGCCATCGGCGCCGTACCGCTACGAGGGCCAGGCCTGGCGCGCCGGCCTGGCCCTCGTGGCCGGGCTCGACGAAGCGGGGCGCGGGCCGCTGGCCGGCCCCGTGGTGGCGGCGGCGGTCGTCCTCACCCCCGTTCGTCGGGTCAAGAAGCTCGCCGACTCCAAGCTGCTGAGCGCCGAGCGGCGTGAAGCGCTGTTCGGCGAGATCACCGCGCGCGCGGTCGCCGTCGGCGTCGGCATCGTCGACCACGAGACCATCGACCGCGTGAACATCCTGGTGGCCACCCGCATGGCCATGATCGAGGCCCTGCGCGGGCTCGGGGTGGAGCCGGACCTCGTCATCACCGACTTCGTGAAGCTGCCCGGATTGACCTGCCCGCAGCGCAACCTCGTGGACGGCGATCGGCGCTGCGCCACGGTGGCGGCGGCGTCGATCATCGCCAAGGTCACCCGCGATCGGCTGATGGTCGAGGCCGACAAGCAGTTCCCCGATTACGGATTCGCCCGTCACAAGGGCTATGGCACGCCGGATCACCTGGCCGCGCTCGACCGTCACGGCCCCTGCCCGCTCCATCGCCGGACGTTCGCCGGCGTGTGGCGCCAGGGCGAGCTGTTCGTGCTGGAAGACTAACCGACATGGGGGGCCTAGCCACGGGCCCCCCAAGCCCCCTCGTCGCGCCCCGGCAAAGCCGTGACGCTCCTCGAAACGCACGTTCCTTAGGGCAGGCGGCGGATCGGAAGGTAGCCGAGCAGCAGCACGCTGAGGTGGACCATCAGCAGCTTGTTCCACGCCACGCTCGCGGCGGTCGCTTCGGGCAGCGGGAGATCCGCGGCGAAGACGCCGGCGAGCGCGGACTCGGCGAGGCTCATGGCCCCGATCATCAGGTGCGGCGGGATGACGCCGCCCGGCCGGTCGGGGCCGCGGTTGCTGTGCGAGATCGCCACCGCCAGCAGGTAGTACGAGAACTCCTGCGTGGTCGCGACCTCGGCGGTCTCGCGTAGCCAGCGGGTGAGGCTGTGCTTGCGCCGCTCGATCCGCTCGGTGTCGACCGATCCATCGTCGCGCAGGAAGAACCGGGCCGAGCGCGAAAACTCGAGGAAGTGTTCGTAGAGCGCGGCGGTCAGCTCGTCGGCGTGCCGCAGCACCGCGGGCGCCGAGCTCTTGATCGCCGCGACGTCGGGCTCGCCGAGCCCGACGAACTCCATCATCTCCCGGATGAAGCGCGGCATGTCCGTACCGGGGATGTAGCTCTCGGGGGCCTGGGCCTCGCTCATGCGCGCCAGCATCGCCGCGCGTCACCCGGCCGTCAAGGTGTATCGCCTTGTCGACTCTTGCGCGGCCCGCGCCACGGCGTATACGGGAAGCGTGAAGGACCCGCGACGGTCGATCGGTCAGGCCGCGGAGGAGACGGCGGCGCGCTGGCTGGCCCGCGCCGGATTCGCCGTGCTCGAACGCAACGTGCGCTTTCGCGAGGGCGAGATCGACCTGGTCTGCCGCGAGGGTGACGTGGTGGTGTTCGTGGAGGTCAAGTGCCGGCGTCCGGGCTGGGGCGAGGGGCCGGGCGACGCGGTGTCGTGGGACAAGCGCCGGCGGTTGATCCGCCTGGCCCAGCACTATCTCCGGGCGCGCCGGCTCGATCAGGCGCGCTGCCGCTTCGACGTGGTCGCGGTGACGATCGAAGGCGACGGCACCCATTCGGTCCGCCACCTGCCCGGCGCGTTCGACGCGTCGTGAGCCTGGGGTGACCGGCTCAGCGGCTGGTGAATGCGATCGAGCCGATGAAGCCGGCGGCCGAGGCGTGGGTGTCGTTGGTGTCGATCGAGATCGCGATCGCGCGCGGATTGTCCGGCCGCTCGCCGTAGACCCGGCGATAGTCCTCGACGACGTCGCGCCGCTCGGTGACCCACTGCCCCAGCGACTCGGCACCCGATCGCAGGATGAAGAAGGTGACCGTCCGCGTCTTGCGGCTGGGCTCGACGGCGCCCGCCGGCTCGCGGGTGCCCCAGGCGTAGGCGATGATCCGAGAGCGCAGCATCTCGGGAACGCGCGGCCACACGACCAGCACGTGGGCCGTGAGGTCCGAGGTGGCGCGCGCGCGAACGTCCGCGCCCGCCGGCAGCTCCAAGATCTTCCAGCTCCACTCGAGGATTGGCGTGGCCTCGAGGTCGACGGTGACCTCCCTGGCGATGGTGGAATGCTCGTCGCGGCTGCGGACGGCGAGGGCCCGGCGCCCGCCGTCCTCGGTGACCATGAAATCGTAGGCCGGTCGGCCGCCGAGAGTGGCGTAGGCTCGCCAGCCCGCCGGGATCCCGCGGGCGCCGAGGGACTGCGTCGTCCAGTCCTCGACGACGGTCTTCGCGGCGCCGGCGAGGGACGCCAGCAGCAGCACCAGGGCGGACGCGATCGGCACCGCGCGTCGCATGTCGCCCAGCGTACCAGCCGCGCGGGAGGCTGACGACCGGCGATTCGACGTATAGTGGAGCCTCCAGTCTTCCAGGGTCGAGGAGGCGGCACAGTGCTCGAACCACGACGGCCGGTCGTCTTGGTCGTAGACGATGATCAGGGGGTCCGCGGCGCCCTCGCGGGAACGCTCGAGGAAGACTACGAGGCGGTGGAAGCCGTCTCCGGCCCGGCCGCCCTCGAGGCGTTCGAGCAACGGCGCTTCGACGCCGTGATGCTCGACATCCGCATGCCCGAGATGGGCGGCATCGAGGTGCTCCGCCGCATGAAGGCCATCGAGCCCCGCGTCGAAGTGATCCTGGTCACGGCCGTCGACGACGTGCCCACGGTCGTCGAGGGCATGAAGGCCGGCGCCTTCGACTACATCACCAAGCCCTGGCGCATCGACGACCTCCTGTCCCGGGTGGCGCGGGCCGTCCGCCGCCGCGAGGGCGAAGAAGTCCTGCTGGTGGCCGACGAAGCCGGCTGCCTCGCCGCCCTGCACGTGGTCGTCGAGCGCAACATCGCCAGCGTGATCTCGGCCCCGGCCGCCGCCGCGCTGCGCGGCTACGCGGGTGGTCGCCCGCGCCTGGTCATCGTCGAGACACCGCCGGCGCCGGAGGCGGCGGTCGAGGTCGTCGCCCGCCTGCGCGAGCGCTACAGCGCCTCGCCCCTGATCGCGGTAGCCAGGGACGAGACCACGGCCAAGCAGCTCCGCGAGACCGGGCTGCCCGCGTGGGCGGTGCTCGGCGGCCCGTACCACCTGGGTACGCTGCTCGAGTGGATCGCCACGGCCATGCCTCCGCTCGGGGAGACGCGGGTGGCGTTGCCCACCCTACGCGCCCCCGTCATCCAGGCGGTCGAGCGCGTGATCCACCGCTACGCCGAGCGCCTGCTCGCCGAGGACCTGGCCCGCGCCACCGGCGTGTCCCCCCGCCAGCTCGCCGACGCCTTCAACGAGTGCCTGGGCATGAGCGCCAAGGAGTTCATCACCCGCTTCCGCGTGGTCGCCTCGTGTCGCCTGCTCATCGAGGGCTCCCTGACCCTCCAGCAAATCGCCGACCTCACCGGCTTCGAGGACGCGTCCCACCTGTCCCACGTCTTCAACCGCTACGTGGGGATGAGGCCGGGGGAGTACCGAAGAAGGCTCGCCGACGCGGCGAGCTGACAATCCCACGCGCCGCGAACGCCTTTCAGGCGCTCATGAGCCGTCGTGCGCGTCCGGTCGAGCAAAGGACGAGCACGCTGATGAGAAACCCATCCACGACGACCAGCCACACGGTCGCCTGCGGGGTCCACGGTACGGTGGGCCTCTCGATGAGCCTGCTGTAAATCAATCCCTGTATCCCCGCCGTCAGCCAGAACCCGTTGTAGACGATCGCCAGGTACCGGCCCCACCGCCGCAACACGAAAAAGGAGTATGCGAGCAGCAAGCACACAGCCGAATTGACGAGTGGGAATAGGTACCAAAACAAGCCGAAAAGGACCGTGTCGCGCGTCAGTTGAGGCCGAGCGAAAAGGAGCATTACGAACGGCACGAGGCTGCCGAAGCCGACCAGCCCGTACAGGACGCCAATCAACCAGAGGAGAGGCTTCACAGCGGTGGTCCCGGTGGACCAAGGTCGACCACGCGAAATCGGACCCGATCTCTTTGGACATCGAGCGAGGCGCGCTGATGCTCGTCCGCACGCTCGCCTCCAGTGAGAACACCGCGTGATCGCTCACGATCACGCACGGCAGGGCCTCAGAGAGGGCGCGCGCGCACGGGAGCGGCCCAAGCGAAAGCGCCACTGATTCATGGTGGCGAGTCGACTCGCCTGTCGAAGAACACTCGTGTGCTCTTGCACTCGACAAGTCGGGGTGGGGTTCGTGAGGCCGGGCTGCAGATTCGTCGGCGTGTTGTTCTGCCCCAGCGCCGAGGCCCCACAGCAGAACTTCGGAATCCCCACCCCCGGGTCCGTCGTGATCGTCCGCCCGTCCGCGCTCACCGTCGCCGTCCCCGCGATCCGCCAGTCGTTCGGCGCCTCGCCCTTCCGTGGCGACTCGTCGAAGTACCAGAGGTTCGCTTTCTCCCCCGGCGCCAGCCCCAGCTCGTTGGGCGCTTCGAACGGCACCGGCCGTTGCGGCGTGCCGCCCCCCCGCTTGCCGAAATAGAACATGTACACGCTCGTCGCCCGGACGCCGGCCGGCAACGGCCGGATGGGCAGCCGGTCCGCGGGCACCGTGCGGATCGACACCTTGTCGGCCCGCTTGCCGTCCCAGCCGATCACGTCGTTGCCGCCGTCCAGGTGCAGGACCACACCGGGCAGGTCGGCATCGGTCGCCGTCGTCTTCTGGCTCGGATGGATCGGCGTGAACCGCTGATGCTGCCTGTGCAAGTGCGGCAGGTACGGCAGCTCGTTGAGCTGGTTGGCCACGATCGTCAGCGTCACCGGAATCGTCGGGTACTTGTCTGCCGCGCTACCCGCCGGGTCGCCGTCAATCAGCACCACTTGCTCGCCCGCCGGCGGATCGAGCATCAGGAAGTTGCCGTTGGCGTCCGTCGAGACGGTCACGTGGTCGAGGATGATCGACACGCGGCTCAGTGATTTCCGGTCGGTGTCCACCACACGCCCGGCCAGCGCCGTTCGCTTGCCAGCGATGAAACGATACGTCGGCTCAGTGCACGATGTTCTCGATTCGCCAAGCTCCTTTTTCTTGAACGAGATCGAAAATGAATGTTGTTATGCCCTCGTAGCCCTCCTGCTCCCATTGAGCAATCACGATGACTTGGGCTGTCCCAGGCCGAACGACGACTGCTCGCTCGTATTTTTGACCTCGCCAGATCCGCTCTGGGGCGCCCGACGCCTTGGCAAACCCCTTCGCATCTCGAATACCAAAGACATCCCTCAGTCGTTGTCGATATCGATCCGACAACAGTTGATATGCGGCCTCGAACGAGGATGCCGATGAAGACCAATATGCTTCCACAACGGCCCGAGCCCCGGCGACGGCATCTCCCGACGCAAAGACCATGACGGGAACAGCAGCTACGATGAGACCAAGAATTGCCGCTGCAGATCGCTGAGCCTTGAAGTGTCTGGCTCGGCGGTGGCCAAAGAAAACTAGCCAGAACGCAGGGCTTCGCAAGACTTCCTCCCTGATAACGGTGGTAACCGCCGGTAATAGTTGCCATCACGGTCATAGCCCCAGGTCGCAAATATGAGCCGCAGATCGACATGCACATGCGGCCCTTCGCCGCGCGGCCCACGATACCCTTCTTCATACCAGCCGATACCACCGAACAGGCCACTCGCGATTGCCTGATACGCCGTGATCGAGTGCGCTTGACCAAGAACGACGATATCGGCAGCGAGACCTTGCGCGTGAGTACTGCCTGCGCCAGCACCAAGTTGCGACGTGGGTGGCCTGTTTCCCCTGGTGATGAGGATGTCCTTATTTTGCCCAACACATTCGTTGAATTGTTCAAGGGCACGCAAGACGTCTGGCGAGACGACGTAGTTGTTTGGGTTGAGTACCCTCAACCCGTCTGGATCGGTCCATCGCGTGGGGGCATTCCTCACGTACGAATACAGATTCGCATCACCCGCCTCGAATCCAAGCGGGTCTAAACTAGTAAACCGCTGGAATGTCGAGTGGTAATAGCGCGCTCGGTAGTACTTCATTCCACTGAGGTCGGTCTCGCGGGCGTTGAAGTCGAATGGATTGGTCGTTGCTGTCCCGGTGACGCTGGTCATCCCGAACGGTTCATAGGTGTATTCGGTCGCGAGCCCGCCGGCATTGTCAGCGAGCGCAACAACAGAGCCCAGTGGATCTGTGAGGAAAAATGCCGTGCTCGTCGCATCGCCGCGGCTGAGATATTCGTCCACCGCCAGCCCCGTGAGCAGACTCGTCACAGCCGATCCAGATTGCTCTTGTACGGGGTTCAGGCCGTCGTACAGGAAGTCCGTGGTTACGCCGTTGATGGTCTTTCGGCTCCGGCGGCCGGCCGCGTCGTAGATGAAGCTTGCCGGCATCGGCCCGGCGATCGCGACCAGCCGGTTGCGAGCATCCCAAGTGTACGTGTTCGTCCCGTCGCTTGTCAGGTTGCCATTCAGGTCGTAGGTCAGGGTCTGGCTTCCAAACGTCAGCTGCTGGTTGTTGGCGTTGTAGGTCGCGGCCGTGACAGCTTGCGGCACGTTCGTGCGGGCCCAAGTGCCACCGACTTGGATGCGGTTGCCACCGGCATCGTACGTGTACTGGAGATCGCCGAGGGTTGTCGCCCCGAGCCGGTAGCTCAGCGCGGTAAGTTGGGAGGCGGCATCGTAGCCGTATTGCGTGCTGACCCCGTTCGGCAGCATCAGGGCGGTCCGGCGGTCCGCCGCGTCGTAGGTGAATTGCACGACGGTGCTGCCTTGGGTAATCGTTGTCAGGCGGCTTGCGGCGTCGTATGCGTACGTCACAGCGCTTTGGTTTGGTACCGTCATCTGCATCCGTCGGCCCAAGACGTCATACTGGTAGCTGACCGTGCCGAGCGCCGTGGTCTGACTCGTCAGGCGGTTCAGCGTGTCGTAGACGTTCGTGATCGTTCCGCCGATCGAGTCGGTCGCCTGGGTCAACCGGTCGATGGCGTCGAACGTGACGCTCACCGTCGCGTCTGGGGCTGTTGCGCCTGTCCGCCGATTCAGCGCGTCGTAGCTGAACGTCGCGGCCTGTCCCTTGCGGTTCGTGTGCTGGCTCAGGTTACCGTTCAGGTCGTACGCGAAGCTCTCGCCGTGCCCCAGCGGGTCCGTCCGCGTCGCCACACGATCCATACTGTTGTACGTGTAGCTCGTCGTGTTGCCCCGCGCATCCATTAGGGTTAGCAGATTGCCGTTAGGATCATAAGTGAACGCCGTGATCCCCAACTTCGGGTCCGTGATCGCCGTCACCCGGTTCAACACATCGTAGGTCGTGGCCGTCGTCATCCCCAGCGGATCCCGCTGGCTCACCAGCCGGCTCACCGCATCGTAGCCCCGCGTCACCGTGTTGCCCAGGGGATCGACCGTCGTCACCAGGTTGCCGGTGGCGTCGTACGTGAACGTCGACACGTTGTTCACAGGATCGGTCACGGTGGTCGGCTGCCCATACGCGTTGTACGCGATCGTCGTCTGGTGGTTCAAGGGGTCGGTCACGGTGGTCAGATTGCCGTGGCTGTCGTAGCCGAAGCTCGTCACGTTGTTGAGCGGATCGCGAAGGCTGGTGACTTTGCTGAACGTCGACTCGTAGGTCATGGTCCGCACGTTGTTCGCCGGGTCGGTCACCGTCAGCACGTTGCCGTTGGCGTCGTACGTGTAGCTCGTCACCCGGCTCAGCGGGTCGGTCACCGACAGCAGCAGGTTCGTGTTCGCGTCCCGGTTGTACGTCGTCGTCTGGCCCAGCGAGTCGGTCACTGAGGTCAGCGCCCCGCTCCCGTTGAACCGGTACGTCGTCGGCTTGCCCCGCGGGTCCACCAGCACCGTCGCCACCACCGGGTTCATCGACCCCGTCCCGCTGCACGCCGTCTGGCTGATCGGCCCGCCCGCCGCCGCCTCGTTCAGGAGCTGGATGCTCGCCGGCGTCGTCGCGATGTCCGTCGTCACGTAGTACATCGTGTAGACCCCGCCGTCCGCCTGCGTCTGCCGGCACACCCGCGCGTTCGTGTCGTACGTGTTCGTCAGATACGTGATCCCCCGCGCGTCGGTGATCGTCGTCATCCGGTGCTGGCTGTCGTACGCGTACTGCGTCACCCCGCCCGCCGGGTTGGTCACGCTCGCCAGACGGGCCGAGGCGTCGTACTGGTAGGTCACCACCCGTCCCAGCGGGTCCGTGATCGTCAGCACTCGCGCCCCGGTCACGTCCCGCGTCAGCGTCACCCCCCGCCCCGTCGGGTCCGTCAGAAAGGTTGGTGTTCGCCTCGCGCTCGTACGTCGTCACCTGCCCCAGCGCGTCCGTCACCGACGTCAGTACGCCTCCCCCGTTGAACCGGTACGTCGTCGGGTGCCCCCGCGGGTCCACCAGCACCGTCGCCACCACCGGGCTCGTCGACCCCATCGGCGTGCATGACGCCTGGCTGATCGGCCCCCCCGCCGCCGCCTCGTTCAACAGCTGCACGCTCCCTGGCGCCGTCGCGATGTCCGTCGTC
>DATHGT010000316.1:0-3488 GCA_035317605.1 Candidatus Acidiferrum sp.
CGCGTCCACGTCGAGGTGAGTGACGGCACGAATGGTCCGTGGTCCCAGCGCGCCCATGCGCACACCGTGAGCGAGCAGTCGATCGACCGCGTCAGCGGCGGTCACCTCGCCCCTCAAATCAAAGAAGACGATGTTGGTCTCGACCGTCGCGGGATCGAGGCTCACGCCAGGCAGCGCGGCGAGTCCCTCGGCCAGACGTCGCGCGTTGGCGTGATCGTCGGCCAGGCGCTTGACGTGATGGCGGAGCGCGTAGACGCCGCCTGCGGCGATGATCCCGGCCTGGCGCATGGCCCCGCCCATCTGCTGCTTGAGCCGCCACGCTTCCTCGATGAACGCGCGCGAGCCGGCGAGCGCGGCGCCCACCGGCGCGCCCAGGCCCTTGGTGAAATCGATCCACGCCGAGTCGAAAGCCGAAGCGTAGTCGCGCGCGGAGACGCCGCTCGCGACCACCGCGTTCATGAGACGCGCGCCGTCGAGATGTGTCGCCAGGCCGTGGCGCCGCGCCACCGCGATCACCGCTTCGATGCGCGCGAGCGGCCACACCGAGCCGCCGCCGAGGTTGCTGGTCTGCTCGACCCACACGAGCCGGCTGCGCGGGAAGTGGCGGAACGCCGGGCGCACGGCCGCCTCCACCGCGTCGGCGTCGAACTGGCCGCGCGGGCCGTCGATGCCGCGCATGTTCACGCCGGCCAGCGCGCCGGGGCCGCCGCTCTCGAAGTGGATGGGATGCGCGGTGTGGTGCGCGATGACTTCTTCGCCGGGTCGCGCGTGCACGCGCAGCGCGATCTCGTTGCACATCGTGCCCGACGGCAGGAAGACCGCGGCCTCCTTGCCCAGCAGCTCCGCCACCATCTCGCAGAGCTGGTTGACGGTCGGATCCTCGAGCTTCTGCTCGTCGCCCACCTCGGCCTCGCACATGAAGCGGCGCATGTCGACGCTGGGGCGCGTGACCGTGTCGCTGTAGAGATCGACGTCGATGCGCGCGGTCATTCGGTCTTGCCGCAGAGCTTCTTGGCGGTCTCGAACACGCTTTTCTCCGACGGCACCGTGATGTCCTCGAGGACCGGCGAGAACGGCACCGGGACGTCCATGGCGCCGATGCGCTTGACCGGGGCGTCGAGGTAATAGAACGCGCCGTCGGCGATGACGGCGGCGATCTCGGCGGTGACGCCGTAGCGCTCGTAGCCCTCGTCGACCACGATCGCGCGCGACGTCTTGCGGGCCGAGTCGATGAGCGTCTGCTTGTCCAGCGGCCACGTCGTGCGCGGGTCGATCACCTCGGCGCTGATCCCGATCTCCTCGAGCATCTTGGCGGCGCCGAGGGCGACCCCCACCATGCTGCTGGTGGCCACGATGGTCACGTCACGCCCCTCGCGCTTGATCTCGGCCACGCCGAAAGGAATCGTGTAGTCACCCTCGGGCACCGGGCCCTTCATCCGGTACATCATCTTGTCCTCGAAGATCACGACCGGGCTGTCGTCGCGGATCGCGGTCTTCATCAGGCCCTTGGCCTCGTACGGCCCCGACGGCAGCGCGACTTTGAGGCCGGGGACGTGGCTCACCCACGCGTGCAGCGACTGCGAATGTTGCGCGGCTGAGCGACGGGTGGCCCCGAGCGTGGTGCGGAACACGATCGGCACTTTGATCTTGCCACCGGACATGTAATGCGCCTTGGCGGCCTGGTTCACCATCTGGTCCATCGTGAGGGTGATGAAGTCGCCGAACATCACGTCCACGATCGGGCGCATGCCGGTCATGGCCGCGCCCACCCCGATGCCCGCGTAGCCTGGCTCGGAGATCGGGGTGTCGATGATCCGCTCGGTGCCGAACTCCTGCACGAGCCCGACCAGCGTCTTGAACGGATGCCCGGCCTCCGCCACGTCCTCACCGATGAGGAACACGCGTGGGTCCCGCCGCATCTCCTCCGCGATCGCTTCCTTCACCGCCTCGCCGTACGTCAGCTCCCGTACCGCGCTCTCGACTGTCGCCATCGTCGTCACCTCACAGCGCTCAGGCCTTCACGGCTTGAGCGTCACGTCTTCGTAGGAAGGGAACGGGGTCATCCACACGTCGGTGATCGTGTGCTTGGCCACACGGGGGCCGACGCCCATCAGCGCGCGCAGGTCCATGATCGGGGCGTACATCACCCGGTCGATGGTCAGCTGCTGGATCTTGAACAACAGCGCCTCGCGTTTCTTGACGTCCCGCTCGCGGCCCTGTTGCAGGAACAGATCGTCGATGTCGGGATATCCACCGTAGGCATAGGCGCCCTTGGACTGGATGAACGTCTCCACGCGGCTGGCCGCGTTACCCGAGTTGCCGGACGCGACCATGACCACCCCGCGGACCTTCTTTTCTTGCCACGCGGCATAGAACGTGGCGCGCTCCATCGGGTGCATCTTCAAGCGGAAGCCGACCGCGGTCAGATAGTTCAGAGTCGCTTCCGCGACGGTCGGAAAGCCCGGAATCGGGAAGAACTCTCCGGCGTCGATCCCGTTCGGATACCCGGCCTCGGCCAGGAGCTGCTTGGCCTTGGTGGGATCGAAGGGCGGCGGCTCGACCTGCAGCGCGAAGTCCATGACCCGCGGCACGATCACGCCGGCCGGCGGACACATGCCGACGCACCCGGCGTCGTTGATGGCCTTGCGGTTCAGCGCGAGGTTCACGGCCTGGCGCAGGCGCTTGTCGTGCCAGGGCGACTTCGGGTCCCACTGCTCGGTGAACTCGATCCAGAAGATCGAGGCGTGCTTCGAGGCCACCACTTGCATGCGCGGGTCTTTCTGGAGGTTCTCGGCGTCGGGCCCATCGAGGGCAACGGCAATATCGGCCTCGCCGCTCTTCAGCATCACCGCGCGCGTGTTGGCGTCGGGGACGCTCTTCATGATCAGCGTCTTCACGATCGGCACCCGGCGCCAGTAACCCGGATTGGCTTCGAGCACGACCTCTATGCCCGGCTTGTGGCTGACGAACTTGTACGGCCCGGCGCCGATCGGGTGCTTCTTGAACCCATCGTCACCCGCCTGGGTCATGTATTTCTTGGGGACCACGATGCCGGCGGCGGTGGCGGTGGTGCCGTAGAAGGTCATGAAATCCGGCCACGCCTCCTTGAGCTGAAAGCGCACCACCAGCGGGCTCACGATCTCCACCTGCTGGACGTGGGACTGGAGCACCTTGGCCCCGGCGCCCTTGTACCGCTCGAAGCTGAACTTGACGTCCTCGGTGGTCACGGGGTCGCCGTTGTGGAACTTGAGGCCGGCGCGCAGCTTGAACTCGTAGGTCTTGCCGTCGGGACTCTCCTTCCACGACTCCGCGAGGCTCGGCCCCATCTTGTGGCCGGGATAGGGGCGCACGAGCGCGTCGTGGATCGCGTAGAGCATGCCGAACGGCGTGATCTGCGGGGGAGCCGTCGACGGATCGAACCAGCTCGGCGCGATGGTCACGTGCCAGGCCTGCGTGAGCTGACCCGCCGGCGCCTGCTGGGCGACGGC
>DATHGT010000317.1:0-28939 GCA_035317605.1 Candidatus Acidiferrum sp.
GACCGCGAGTGACCCTGCGACGGTCATCTACATACCGGCCGGTACCTATGTCATCAAGCAAACGCTCGTGTTGCCGCGATGTCAGGTCACCATACGGGGAGACAACAATCTCGCGTCGGTCATCAAGAGCGACCTCGGCAACGCGGCTGGAACCACGTACGTGTTCCAGGTGGGGCCCTTTCCCCCGTACTCTCCGCCCGAACAGGTCCCCGCGTGTGAGTCTCTCCGAATGGCCGACCTGGGGTTCCAGTTGACGAACGTAAATGGGAGAGCCCTCTTGATCTACGACGCCCGGAGCATCACGATCGACCGCATTCGGGTGTCGGCCATCAACCCGACCCCGGAAGCGTCAAACCGGACGGTCGGACTCGAACTCGTCACCGGGAGCCCGTATGCCACCGCCGTGCGAATCAACGACTCCCTGTTTTTGGGTCTGTATCTCGGGGTCTATCTCCACGGTACGGTTACCGCCTCCAGCATACGGGGCGGGACGTTCTTCGGGCCCGGTCGCGGGGTGATTCAGCCCTTCCCGTCGACCGCCGTCTGGATATGCCCTGCTTGCACGGGGATGTCCGTCGTCAGCAGCGTGTTCGAAAACTACGACATCGGGGTCGAGTCGCGGGGTGGGTCCACCATGATCGGCTTCAATCATTTTGAAAACCAGGGGCAACACCACGTCCTCCTTTATCCCCCTGCGACAGGCACCGAGCAGTCGAGCCTCGTGGCCAACGTCTTCTTCGGAACCGGAGACCACCCATGATACCGAGGCGATCGACGCCGCAGATCCCGTTCACGCCTTTCGCTTGAACGCGGGCATCACCTGCTTGGAGAACCGCTCCAGCTGATCGAGGATCACGGCCTGGGGGGTGCCGACGGGCTGGCCGACGTTGACCACCTCCAGGCCGGGGTACTTCTGCTCGACCTCCTTGAGCTGCTCGGTGATCTGCTCGGGCGGACCGATCAGCCAGGTGCCGGCCTTCATCGCGTTGCGCAGCGTGGGTAGGCCGGCTCCGCGCGCGCGCTTGGGATCGGCGACCGCGTCGATCTGCTCGGGCGTGAGGCCGGGCACGAAGCCGAGCGGGGCGAACATCTTGATGTTCTCCTCGAAGAACGGCGTCGCTTCCTTGATGCCCTGCTCGACGCTGTCGCAGATGTAGAACGAGAAGCCCACGCAGAGATCGCCGCCCAGCTTGGTCTCCTTGCCCGCCCGCGCGCGCGCCTCGCGGAACGCGTGCACGACCTTCTCGGCGGCTCCGCCCTGGGCGGCGCCCCCGCCGATGATCCCCTTGATGTCGTGCTTGGCCATGAAGTCGAGCGCGCGCGGGCTGGCGCTCACCACCGGCTGCCAGCACTCGACCGGGAGCGTCTTGGGCCGCGGCACCAGCGTGATCTCCTGCAGCTCGTAGCCGCGGTACGGCACCTGGGGCGGCAGCGTGTAGTACTTGCCCTGGTGCGAGAACGAGCGCTCGTTGAACGACTTGAAGATGACGTCGACCTGCTCCTCGAACAGCTCGCGGTTGGCGTCCTGGTCGCGCAGCGGCGCGCCGAAGGTCTCGACCTCGCGCGTGTGGTAGCCGCGCCCGACACCGAAGATCACGCGACCCCCGGTCAGCCGGTCGGCGGTGGCGTAGTCCTCGGCGACACGCAGCGGATGCCACATGGGCGCGATGTTGAAGCCGCAGCCGATCCGGATGTTCTTCGTGAGGTGGCAGAGGTGCAGGGCCAGCATCAGGATGTTCGGGATGCACTCGTAGCCTTCGCGCTGGAAGTGGTGCTCGGCCAGCCAGAAGATGTCGTACCCCGTCCGGTCCATCAGCTTGGCGATGGCCTCGCTCTTGGGAAACACCTCGGCCAGCCGCTCGTCGGACAGCCAGCGGTCGTTGGCCGGCGTCCCGTCCAGTCCTTCGTTCTCCAGATCCACGTGCCCCGCGAACAAGCTGCCAAAACTCGTGATCATGCCCGGATCCCTCCGTCGCGATATTCTCCGTCGGACCGTAGTCTAGTATGCCCTCGTCTCCTTGGGTATCTCGGGCCGTGGCGCGAGGGGGCTCCACGGACGGCCGTTCGGGATCCGGGCTTCCAGGTCAGCAGCAACAGGGGCGCGCGCTCATGCCACCCATCTGGAAAGGAGGCAGCTGCTTGCCGATCACCGTCCCCTGCCCGGTGGCCGCGTTGATCGACAGCAGCTCACCCTTGGTGGTACACCCGAAGAATCTGCAGCAGTGGATGGCGAGCCCCCAGACGTTGGGAATGCCGATCGGCCCGATCACGGTCGCCGCTCCCGAGGGAGCGATCCGGGCGAGGACGTCGACGAAGGACGAGTCTTGCAGCGCGCCGTACAGCGTTCCGTTGGCGTCGAACACGAGATCGCCGCTGGAGCCCAGGCCGCCGCCGAAGCTTCCCACGACGGTCCCCTGGCCATTGGTGGGATTGATCGTCATGAGCTGCCCCCCGTTGCCGGCGTAGATCGTCCCGTCCTCGGCCACGGCGAGGCCGTTGGTGTTGCCTCCCGTCGTGCCGGTGCCCGTCCATAACACGGCGCCCGTGTCGGGGTCCAGCCGCAAGAGCCGGCCGAAGGTGATCGCGTACAACGTCGGCCCGTGGAACGCGATGTCGGTGACCTGGGGCACGTTGATGAGGCCCACGAGCCCGGCCGAGCCGGTGGCCGGATCGACAGTGTAGAGTCGACTGGTGGGGAATTCGGTGACGTACAGGTGCGTTCTCATGTAGGGCCTCCGTCGTGAGAGTCTAACGGGTCATATACCCATTAGTTACGATGGACTCTATCAGACCTGTTGGCCGCCCGCTCAAGGGGCAGGCTCAGGCTCAGCGCGTCAGCCGCGGGTCGAGGGCGTCGCGGACGGCGTCGCCGACGAAGTTCAGGCCGACCACGGTGACGAAGAGGGCCACGCCGGGGCCGAAGACGATCCACGGGGCCTGCTGGAGATAGCCGCGGCCGGCGTTGATCATGCTGCCCCACGACGGCTGCGGGGGCTGCACGCCGAGGCCGAGGAACGACAGCGACGCCTCGGCCAGGATCGCGAAGGCCACGCTCAGCGAGGCCTGGACCACGATCGGCGCGGCGGCGTTCGGGACCACGTGGCGGCAGGCGATCCACCAGCCGGGCGCGCCGAGCGCGCGCGCGGCGTCGACGTAATCGCGCGCGGTGATCGCGAGGACCTGGCCGCGCATGAGCCGCGCGAAGGTCGGCGTGTAGACGACGCCGAGCGCGAGCAGCACGCCGCCGAGGCCTGCGCCCAGCACCGCGCCCAGCGCCAGCGCGAGCACGAGGGGCGGGAACGACAGCACCGCGTCCATCGCGCGCATCACCAGACCGTCCATCCGACCGCGCGCGTAGCCGGCCACGAGCCCGAGCACGCTGCCAGCCGCGGCGGCGAGAGTGACCGAGACGATGCCGGCCAGCAGCGAGACCCGCGTGCCCCAGATCACGCGCGAGAGCACGTCGCGGCCGACGTTGTCGGTGCCGAGCACGTGCGCGCGGCCGGGGCGGGCCAGCGCGTTGTCGAGGTTCTGCTTGAGCGGATCGTGCGGCGACAGCACTGATGCGCCGAACGCCATGATCAGCGCGGCCAGCAGCACCGCGGCGCCGAACGGGGCCAGCCGCGCGCGGGCGGCGCGCCGCAGCGCCCGCCAGCGCCGCTCAGTGGATCCGGATACGGGGATCGAGCCAGCCATAGAGCAGGTCCACGATCAGGTTGCAGGCAATGAAGGCGACGGCGATCAGCAGGATCACGCCCTGCACGAGCGGATAGTCGCGGGCGAAGACCGCGTCGACCACGAGCCGGCCGACCCCGGGCAGCGCGAACACGTACTCGGTGATGACCGCGCCGCCGATCAGCGTGCCGAGCTGGAGCCCGAGCACGGTGACGACCGGGATCATCGCGTTCTTCAGCACGTGACCGACGATGACCCCCGATTCGGACAACCCCTTGGCGCGCGCCGTCCGCACGTAATCCTCGCCGAGCGCCTCCAGCAGGCTCGAGCGCAGCGTTCGTGTAATCACGGCGGCCAGGGCCAGCCCGAGCGTGCACGCGGGAAGCACCAGCGACCGCAGCCCGTCCCACCCTTCTTCGAGCGGATCGACGTAGCCGGAGATCGGCAGCCAGCGCAGGGTCACGCCGAAGACGAAGATCAGCAGCAGCGCGAGCAGGAAGTTCGGCATGCAGATGCCGAAGAGCGCGAACGTCGTCCCCGCGCGATCGGCCGCGGTGTTTCGCCGGACCGCCGACAGGATGCCGAGGGGGAACGCGACGAGCACGGAGACCGTCATGGCGAGCAGGGCGAGCTGCAGGCTCGGCCGGATGCGGCGGCTCACGTTCTCGATGACGGGCTCGCCGTTGCGGATCGAGCGCCCGAGATCGCCGCGGACCACCCGCGACATCCAGCGGACGTACTGGACGTAGATGGGCTGATCGAGTCCCAGCTCCCGACGCAGATGAGCCTTCACCGCGGGGTCGGCGGACTCCGCCATCATCGTGTCGATGGGATCGCCCGGCGTGAGATGCAGCAGCGCGAAGACGCCCGAGGTGACGAGCAGGAGCACCGGCACCGTGGCCGCGAGCCGGTGCAGGACGAGCCGGCCCAAGCGCTACCTCAGCCAGACGTCCTTGAAGCGCATCATCCCGTCAGGGATCGGATCGTAGCCCTGGACCCGAGGGCTGAAGGCCTTGGGCTCGATCGGGTGGACGATGAAGAGCATCGGCAGCTCGTCCTGGAGCAGCTTGGTCAGCTCGCCGTAGAGCTTCTTGCGCTCGACCGGGTTCGAGACCTCGCGCGTGCGGTCGAGCAGCACGTCGACCCGCTCGTTGGACAGTCCCGACCAGTTGAACGACGTGCCGGGCGCGGTCTTGAAGAACTGATAGGTGTTTCCGTCCGGGTCCGGCCGTCCGCTCCACTGGAAGCTGATCATCTCGAAGTTCTTGGCGTTGCCGCTGGCGATCAACGTGGACGAATCCACGAGCTGGATCTTCGTGGTGATCCCGGCCTCGGCGAGCTGGGCCTGGATCACTTCCGCCTCCTGCACGCTGATCGGAATGTTGTTGGTGGTCAGCGTGAACGCGAAGCCGCCGGGCTGACCGCCCTCCAGCAGCTTGGCCTTGGCCTTCCCCAGATCGCGCTTGATGTGCGGGATCGCGCGGTCGTAGGCCCAGCTCGCGGGCGAGATCGGCCCGTTGGCCGGGTAGCCGACGTTGAGCCACACGCCCTTGACGATCTGGTCGAGGTCGACCGCGTAGGCCACCGCCTGCCGCAGCGCCTTCACGTTGAAGGGCGGCTTCGTGTGATTGATCTGGTAACCGAAGTCGGCCAGCGACGGCACGTCGACGACGACCAGCCGCTTGTCGGCTTTCATGGGGGCCACGTCACGCGGCAGCACGTAGTCCATCACGTCGATCTCGCCGCCCTGCAAGCTCTGCAGCTTGACCACGTCGTCGGGGATCGGGCGATAGCGCACGCGGTCGAGGTAGGGGCCGCCCGCCTTGTTCCAGTAGTTGTCGTTGCGCTTGATGACCAGATGCGAGTCCTTGACCCATTCGACGAACTCGAAGGGCCCGGTGCCGGCGCCGCGGGCGTCGCGCTCGAGCCCGGCGCCGCGCTCCTGGACGACCTTGGGCGAGACCATCATGCCCGCGCGATCGGTCAGCGTGGCCAGCAGCGAGGCGTCGGGCTTCTTCAAGTTCAGCTTGATCGTAATCGGATCCACGACCTCCACGGAGTCGATGTTGGCCACTTCGCCCTTGCGCAGCGACTTGGCCTCCGTCTTCATCCGGTTGAAGTTGAACTTCGCCGCCTCCGCGTCGCACGCGGTGCCGTCGTGGAACTTGACGCCACGACGCAGCTTGAACACGAGCGTCTTGGGATCGGGCTGCGTCCACGATTCGGCCAGGCCGGGCTTGATGCCGAGCTTGGTGTCGAGCGTGAGCAGCGGCTCGTAGATGTTGTGATAGACCTGCCGGTCCACCTTGCTCCCCGAGAGGTGCGGGTCCATCGTCACCGCCTCGATGTAGAAGCCCACGCGCAGGGTTCCGCCCTTCTTCGGCGGGTCGGCGGCGAGCGCGAGCGCGGGCTTCGCGGCCAGCGCCCCGGCGGCGAGCTGCAGGAACGTACGGCGGGTCACGGTCGATCGCATGGTGTCCCCTTCCCTCAACCGAGCGCGGGCAGACGGTAGATCGCGGTGTGGCGGATGTGGGCCACGGGGCGTGCCGACGGTCCGGAGACAATCAGAAGATCCAGCTCGACCATCTCGCGGCCTTTCTTTTCGAAGAGCGAGCGCACGCGGCCGCGCGTCTGCAGCGTCTCGCCCACGCGAGCGCCGCCGAGGTGACGCACGACGCTCGCCACGTGGATCCACGGGCTGACCAGCACGTTGTCGCGGAGCGCGCGGTTGGCCTGCTGGAGGAAGAACGCGGGATGGATCCAGGCCGCGGCTCCCTGATAGAGCGGCAGCGTGTCGGACACGCGCTCGACGTACTCGGTGGCGCAGGCGGCGTCGTAGTCCGCTTCCGGTGTTCCGAGTGCGGCCAGCGACGCCAGGTGATCGCGGCTCACCGGTGGTCGCTCGGCGGGCAGCGGCGCCGACGGGTAGAGCGCGGGATTCACGGGAGTCGGGACACCGGCGGGCAGCGTGACGGTGGCGACCACGCACTCACCCCCGGTCGTCCGCCCGCTCACGACAGCCGACACGCCCGAGACCTCGCGCTCGGTGATCGCTCCGGTGACGGTCAGCTCCTCGCCCTCGAGGACGGGCTTGACGAATCTCACGCTCACGGTGCCCCGCGCCAGCCAGGCCGGGCCGAGCGCCTCCACGATCGGGTGGGTAGCGTAGGCGTAGAGGGTCACGCCGGGGACGAGCGCGCCGGCGAAGCCGTAGCGCCGGGCGGTCTCGTCGCTGTGGATCAGGTTCTCGCTCGTGCTCGACGTGTTGCGCGCTTTGATCCGGTATTCGGGCAGAGTCTCGGGCGGCATGGCGCGGAGTCTAGCGGCCGGGCGCTCACCCGTCAAACGGGCGATCGCCGACGGGGCGATCGCCCCTCCGGGGCCGTCGTATAATCGCGGGGATATGCGCGGCCTCGTGATCGGCCTCATCGTCGTCGGCGTGCTCGTCGCCCTTCTCATCGGCTGGGGCGTCAGCGTCAACAACCAGATGGTCCAGCAGGAACAGAACGTCAACGAGAAGTGGGCCCAGGTCCAGAACGTCTACCAGCGGCGGGCCGACCTGATCCCCAACCTGGTGGAGACCGTCAAGGGCTTCGCCGCCCAGGAGCGCGAGGTGCTCGAAGCGGTGACGCGCGCGCGGGCCAGCGCCTCCAGCATCCAGCTCACGCCCGAGGCGCTGAACGATCCCAAGGCGCTCGAGCGCTTCCAGGCCGCGCAGAGCCAGCTCTCGGGCGCGCTGAGCCGCCTGCTCGTCACCGTCGAGCGCTACCCCGAGCTGAAGTCGAACCAGAACTTCCTCGCCCTCCAGAGCCAGCTCGAGGGCACCGAGAACCGGATCGCCGTCGAGCGCATGCGCTTCAACGAGGCCGTGCGCGAGTACAACACCCGGCTCAAGCTGTTTCCCGGCAGCCTGGTGGCCCGCCTGACCGGGTTCCAGCCGAAGGCGTTCTTCGAGGCGGCGCCCGACGCGGCCACGCCACCGAAAGTGAAGTTCTAGGCTGCTCGTCGTCGCAGTCCTCGCGCTCGCCCTCGTCCTGCCCCCCGCCCCCACCGCTCGCGTCAACGATTACGCGGGAGCGCTGCAAGCCGCCGAGCGCGAGCGCCTGGAAGCGACGCTGGGCGATCGCGAGCGGGCCACCGGCGCGCAGATGGTCATCGCGATCTTTCCCTCGCTCGAGGGGGAGAGCCTGGAAGACTATGGGATTCGCCTGGCCCAGCAGTGGCGCATCGGCCAGAAGGGGCTCGACAACGGGCTGATCCTGCTCGTGTTCCTCCAGGAGCGGAAGGTGCGCATGGAGGTCGGATACGGGCTGGAGCCGACCATCACCGACTTGGTGGCCGCCCAGATCATCCGCGAGCGCATCGCGCCGCGCTTCCGCGAGGGGAAGTACGGCGCCGGGCTGGAAGCGGCGGTGGCCGCGGTCTTCGAGCGCATCGAGAACAAGGACGCGCCGGCCCACGCCAAGCCGAAGGGGACGCAGACGCCGCTGGTCGGCCTGCTGGGCTTCTTCGGGATCCTCGGCGTGATCGCCGTCATCCTCTTCCAGGAAGCCTTCAGCTCGCGCCGATATCTTCAGCGCAACGGCTACACCGGTGGCCGCGGCGGCTTCATGCCGCCCGTGATCTTCACGCCGCCGTGGGGCGGCGGCTGGCGTGGTGGCAGCAGCAGCGGCGGTGGCGGCGGTGGCTTCTCGGGCGGCGGTGGCGGCAGCTTCGGTGGCGGCGGGGCCAGCGGAAGCTGGTGATGGACACCCACGAGCCGCGCCACCCACGCTGGGCCGAGCGCCTGTTCAGGGCCGAAGATTTCACCGCCATCGCCGACGCGGTGCGCGCGGCGGAGGCGGCGACGTCGGCCGAGATCCGCGTGCATCTCGAGCGTCGCGTCCACCGTCTGCCGCTGCAGCGGCCGGACGCGCTTCGCCGCGCCCGCCGCGTGTTCGCCCACCTCGGCATGCACCTCACCGCCGAGCGCCACGGGGTGCTGATCTATCTCGCCGTCGAGGACCGCAAGCTCGCCATCGTCGGCGACGAAGGCATTCACAGGCAGGTCGGCGACGCCTACTGGGAGACCGTGCGCGACTCGATGATCGCCAAGCTGCGCGAGGGCCGGGCGCTCGAGGCCGTGCTGAGCGGCGTCGCCGAAGTCGGCCGAGGGCTCGCCCGGTATTTCCCGCGCCGCCCGGACGACCGCAACGAGCTGAGCGACCAGGTCAGCATCCGCTGAGACGATGACTCGACACGTCGGGTGGCTGCCCTTCGCCGCGGTCCTGCTCCTCGGCGGGTGCGGCTCGAAGCCCGCGGACCTGTTCGCCTGCGTGCGGATGTCGTTCGCGGGATTCCGTCCCATCGCCAACGAGCGCGACGAGCGGTTCCTCGGCAAGGTCCAGGAAGACACCGCGCGCTGTCGCGGCGGCGCGCGCGCGGTCGCACGACGTGGAGAACCGTGGATCGACTGGGCGAGATACTGGGCGACCGGCGACGGCACCTCGCGCGCCCCCCGCGCGCCCATCGACGTCGCCCAGCTGAGCGCGAACGGGCGCGGCGTCGACGGCGCCCTGCTCGACCTCGAATACCAGCGCATCGAGCTGATCAAGTTCAACCTCTTCGACAACGCCGGGACGTACCCGACGTACGTCGCCGGCCGCGACGGGGTCGAAGGGCCGGCGCTCGAGACCTGGAACGAGATGCACCTGCCTCGCGAGCATCCCCAGTACGCGGCGGTGGGGGGCGACGGGCGCCAGCGCTGCTGGGGCGAGCTGGCGCGGGCCCGCACGCTGACCGGCATCTGCAACGACCTCGACAATCCGCTCATGGGCTCGGTGAACCAGCCGTTCGCGCGCAACGTGTCATTCGAGGCCACGTTTCCCGACCTCGGCAAGGACGCGCTGGCCCGCAATCGTCACGGCGGGCGCATCGGTCTGCTGACGCCCGATCCCCAGCTCGTCAGCCGCCTGCTGTTCCGCCGGACCCAGGTCCAGCCCGATCTCTGTCGCGACGGTCGGGGATTGCCCGGAGATTCGGCCGCGGCCAGGTGCGACTACAAGCCAGCGTCGTCCTTCAACGTGCTGGCCGCGTTCTGGATCCAGTTCATGACCCACGATTGGTTCTCTCACCTCGAGGAGGGACGGAACGCGCGAGAGATGATGTCGGTCGGCTGCGTCACGCCCGCGGCGGTAGCTGCCGGCTGCCGGCCGGGAGACGGGGTGGATCGCGCCGTCATCGCCCAGGACGGCGATCCCGCCACGTTCACCGATGGCGGCAAGCGCTATCTCTCGCGCGCCTACAAGACCACCCGCAACACGGTGACGGCCTGGTGGGACGCCTCGCAGATCTACGGCTCCGACGAGACCTCGCGCCGGCGGGTCAAGCGCGACCCGAACGATCCCGCGCGCCTGCTGGTGGTCGCGCTCGGCGACCGAGCGGGCGCCGGCGAACGCCAGGGCTATCTGCCGGTGCTCCAGGCGACGGATCCGATGAATCCGCAGTGGGCCGGGCAGGAGGCGGTCGCCTTCCCCGACAACTGGTCGATCGGGCTGAGCGTCTTCCACACCGTGTTCGCCCGCGAGCACAACCTCTTCGTGGACGAGTTCCGCAGGCGCGCGGCGATGCGGCTCGACGAAGACTCCGGTCTGCGACATCCCGCGCGGCCCGACGTGGTCATCCGCAACCGCGACGTGACGTCGGACGAGCTGTTCGACGTCGCGCGGCTGGTGATCGCCGCCCTGATCGCCAAGATCCACACGACCGAGTGGACGCCGCAGCTCCTCTACGACGAGCCGCTGTTCCTGGGCATGAACGGCAACTGGAGCGGCCTGTTTCGCCCGGACGCGGTCAGGGCCGCCCTCGAGGAGATCACGGTCAGAGGCTTCCGCAACGCCCCCGACGCCAAGGCCGCCAATCAGTGGTATTCGGTCTTCGCCTCCGGCTCCGGCATCCTCGGTCTGGGCAGCTTCAAGTACGCCGAGAGCCCGCGCTGGTCACGGTTCAGCCGCACCCGGCGCGACGTCTGGCGCCTCACCCCCGAGGACGCCAACGGCGGGGTCAACCACTTCGGCTCGCCGTTCAACTTCCCGGAGGAGTTCGTGACGGTCTATCGGTTGCACCCGATGATGCCCGATCTCATCGAGTTCCGGCGGTGGGACGGGGACCCGAACGTGATCCGCAACAAGATCGGGGTGGTGCAGACGTTCCGCGGTCTGGCCACGGGCGCGATGCGGGACCGCGGGCTGGCCAACTGGGCGCTGTCGATGGGCCGCCAGCGCCTGGGCCAGCTGGCGCTCCGGAATCACCCGATGTTCCTCCAGGACCTCGAGCTGCCGCGCCTGCGGACGCCCACGGGCAAGATCGACGTGGCCGCCCTCGACCTCATCCGCGACCGCGAGCGTGGTGTCCCGCGCTTCAACGAGTTCCGCCGCCAGTACGGGCTCCGGCAGCTGACCAGCTTCGACGATTTCGTCGACCCGTCAGCTCCCGACCGCGCCGAGCAGGAGACGCTGGCGACACGGCTCCGGGAGCTCTACGGCCAGCACCGCTGCGAGGCCTCGAAGCCGATCACGGCGGCCCAGCGCAACGCCGACGGCTCCGCGATCACCGATTGCCTCGGCCGGCCCGACGGCAGTCTGGTCGACAACGTGGAGGATCTCGACACCGTGGTGGGTTGGCTGGCCGAGCCGGCGACCCGCCGGCCCCACGGCTTCGCGATTTCCGAGACGCAGTTCCAGGTCTTCATCCTCAACGCGTCGCGGCGGCTGTTCAGCGACCGCTTCTTCACCTCGAGCTTCCGGCCCGAGTTCTACACGACGCTCGGCATCGCGTGGGTCAATCAGAGCGGCCCGGAACGGATGATGGAGAAGGGCACGCCCAACGGTCACGCGGTGGAAGTCGCGCCGCTCAAGCGCGTGCTGATGCGGACGGTGCCGGAGCTGGACCCCGAGCTGGCGAACGTGGTCAACACGTTCGACCCGTGGGCGCGCAATCGCGGGGAGTACTACTCGCTGGACTGGAAGCCGCGGCCGGGCGCGGAGTCAGACCCCGCGTTCACGAAGCGCTGACGAGATAGTTCTGCGCGGCGGCGAGGCCGCTGCCCAGCGTCAGGGGCACGCCGACGTCCTTCAACGTCATCTCCACGCCGGCGAGACCGCCCAGCAGATCCAGCTCGTTGACGCTTCCGAGATGCCCGATGCGGAAGACCTTGCCCTTCACCTCGCCGAGCCCGATGCCGAGCGACAGCTCGAGCCGGCGATACGCACGCTGGACGAACTCGTCGGAGTCGACGCCCGCCGGCATCACGACCGCGGTGAGCGTGTTGGAATACTCCGCCGGGTTCCGGCACAAGAGCGCCAGCGGCCACGCCCGGACGGCGCGCCGGCACGCCTCGGCCAGTCGCGCGTGGCGCGCGAAGACGTTGGCCAGTCCTTCCTCGGCGAGCATCGCCAGCGACTCGCGCAGGCCGAAGAGCAACGAGGTCGCCGGCGTGTAGGGATACTGACCCTGGCGGTTGCGCTCGATCACCGGCCGCCAGTCCCAGAACGATCGCGGGCACGTCGCCTTCTCGCTCGCTCGCAGCGCCCGCTCGCCCACGGCGAGGATGGCCATGCCCGGCGGCAGCATGAGTCCCTTCTGCGGACCGGTGAGCGCGACGTCCACGCCCCACTCGTCCAGGCGGAAGTCGATGGAGGCGAGCGACGAGACCGTGTCGACGAGGAGCAGCGCGGGATGCCGCACGCCGTCGATGGCCCGGCGGATGGCCGCGACGTCGGAGGTCACGCCCGTCGACGTCTCGTTGTGGACCACGAGCACCGCGCGAATCTCGTGGCCGGGGTCGGCGGCCAGACGCTGGGCCACCGCGTCGGCGGACACCCCGGCGCCGTAGGGCAGCTCGAGCCGCTCGCACTCGGCGCCGAACGCCGCCGCGGTGCGCGCGAATCCGTTCGCGAAGTGTCCGTTGAGGCAGGCGAGCACGCGGTCGCCGGGCGAGAGCGTGTTCACGATCGTCGCTTCCCAGGCGCCGGTGCCCGAGCCCGGATAGAGCACGACGTGGCCGCGCTCGGTCTGAAAGATCGTCTTCAGCCCGTCGAGGCAGTCGCGCACCAGCGCCTCGAAGCGCGGCCCGCGATGGTCGATGATCGGCTGCGCCATCGCGCGCACGATGCGGTCGGGCACGAGCGTGGGACCGGGAATCTGCAGAAACGGGCGCCCGGACATGCTCCGGCAGTCTACCAGATGCTCACCGCCGTCCGAGAAACGCCCGCGCGCGGTCGAGCTCGGGACGCGCCGTATCCGACTGCTTGCCGAGGGCCAGGAGCTTCTCGAAGTGATCGGCGGCCTTCTGGCGATCGCCGGCGGCCTCGGCGGCGCGGGCGGCGCCGTAGAGGCCTCGGAAGCGATTGGGAGTCTCCTTCAGCGACGCCTCGTACTCCCGCAGGGCTTCGGCCGAGCGCCCCTGCTGGAGCAGGAGATCGGCGAGCAGCTCGCGCATGGGATAGAGCCGGTTTTCCATGGCGACGTGCTTGACGCTTCCGTCCTCGCCGTCGGCGGCCGCGCGCATCAGCTCGACCGCTCGCGCCTGCGCGCCCTCCGCGGCCGCGACCCAGGCCGAGACCGCGAGCATCTGCTCGTCCGTGCGCTCGGCCCAGTACCCCTGGCCCGATTTTTCGAGCGCGGCTCTCACGTCTTGCAGCGCCCGAATCTCTCGCTTGGCCGCCGCCGGATCACCGCTGCGCGCCAGGCCGAGGCCGCGGGCGAACCGGATCAGCGCGTCGGCCTGCGGCCGTCCCGTGGAGGCGATCGTCAACGCGGCGGCGCCGGCCCAGTCTCCGCGCTCGAGGGCATACCGCGCGGGAACGGCGGTGATCGCGGTGTAACTCGGGACGGCGCCCAGCTCCTGCTTGGGCAGGCTGACGATCCCGTCGACCAGCGTCTTGGCCCGCGCATCCTGCGCGAGCTGCAGGTGCGCGTACACCATGAAGTCGACGGCGTGGTAGTAGTCGGGCTGGATCTCGATGGCCAGCCGGTTCGAGGCGAGCGACTCCTGCCACATGCCCACCATCGAATAGATGTGCGACGGCATGTGCCGGGCGTGCGGCGCGGCCGGGGCGATCTTCGCGTACTCGCTCGCGATCCTGATGCCCTTGTCGGCGAGCGGCGGATAGTCGTAGGCGTGGACCAGGTAGTGCGCGACGCCGGGGTGCTGCGGATTCTGCTTGATCAGGCGCTCGAGGATGTCCGCGGACTTGAGCTGGTTCGCGTAGGTCTTGTCGTTCTTCGGCGCCGTGGCCTGCAGCATCAGCGCGTAATACGTCCACGCCTCGAAGTCGTCGGGGTAGCGCCGGGTCATCTGCTCGAGGGCTGACGTGTACGCGGCCAGCCGCGTGTTGAGCGGAGCCTTGTCGTGGTCGCGATAGTAGAGTCCGATGGCCTCGAGCCAGTCACGCTCGCGCGGGGTCTTGGCGCCGGCCACCCGCCCCTTGTCCAAGGCCTGCACGGCCGCCTGGGCATCCCTCGCGGAGGGCGGCGCCGCGAGCGAGTTGCCGAGGTAGTTCACCGCGAGCCCCCAGTACGCCATCGCGCAGCTCGGATCCTGCTGAGCCACGGCGTCGAAGACCTTGCGGGCCTCGGTGAACCAGTACGAGTGCAGCATGGCGACGCCGCGCTCGAACTGCGCCTGCACGCGGGTATCGCACGACGTGGGAAACGTCACCCGCCCGAGCTTGTCCGCTTGCTGGGCGAGCGCGGACACGGGCCCCAGGACGACGACGGTCAGGACGGTCACGAGCCACCGTGCGAGCTTCATGGGGTTCCTCCCTCGGCGACGTTCCGGCTGCGCTCAATCTTACCGTCGACGCTCGCACACCGGAATATCATGGGTCCCATGTCGACTCCCACCGTCCGCGACGAGATCGCCACGCCCGCGCTGTTGCTCGACCTCGACCGCTTCGAAAGAAACCTCGCGCGCATGGCCGAGCACGCGCGCCGGGCCGACAAGGGCCTGCGCCCGCACGCCAAGACGCATCGCTGTCCCGAGATCGCGCGGCGACAAGTGGCCGCGGGAGCGCTCGGCGTGGCCTGCGCCAAGCTCGGCGAGGCCGAGGTGATGGCCGCGGCCGGGGTGCGGGGCCTCCTGATCACCACCGAAGTCGTGAGCCCGGCGTCGGTCGCGCGGCTGATCGCGCTCGTGCGACAGGCGCCCGACACGATGGTGGTCATGGACAACCCCGCGAACGTGAAAGCGCTGGCGCCGGCGGCTGCGGCGGCCGGCGTGGTCGTCAACGTGCTGGTCGACATCGACGTGGGGACGCGCCGCACCGGCATCGCGCCGGGCGAGCCCGCGCTGGCGCTCGCCCGCGCGGTGGCGGCCGAGCGTTCGCTGCGGCTGCGCGGACTGCAGGGCTACGCCGGGCACTGCGCGCACGTGATGGGCTGGAGTGCGCGCCGCGAAGCCTCACACCAGGCGCTCGCCCCGCTGATGGAAACCCGGCGGCTGCTGGAGGGCGCGGGGTTACCGGTCGAGATCGTGGCCGGCGCGTCCACGGGAACGTACGACATCGACAGCGAGCTCGCCGGACTCACCGAGCTCCAGTCCGGCTCGTACTGCGTGATGGACCTGGACTATCGCCGCATCGGCGGGCGCTCCGGCCCGAGCCTCACCGACTTCGAGATGGCCCTCACCGTCATCGCCACCGTGGTGAGCGTCCCGACGACCGATCGCGCGATCGTCGACGCCGGCCTCAAGGCCTTCTCCACCGACAAGCCGTTCCCGCCCGAAGCGGTGGAGCGCTCGGGCCTGACCTATGAGTTCGCCGGCGACGAGCACGGACGGCTGGTCGGCGACGATCCCGCGCGCCGCCCGTCCCTCGGCGAGCGCATCGAGTTCTTTCCCCCGCACTGCGATCCCACCTTCAACCTCTACGACCGCATCCACGCCATGCGCCGCGACCGCGTCGAAGCGATCTGGCCCATCGCGGCCCGCGGCCGATCCGACTGAACGTCCACGGCCCACGCGGGAGGAGCGGAGGCAACCGCTCAGACGGAGGACAGGGGATGCGGGCTGCCGTGGGGATCGCGGGCGTGGTGTTGATCGTGGTCATCATGTGGGACACGTTCGAGGCTCTCGTCCTGCCGCGACGGGTCACGCGACGGCTGCGCCCGACGCGCCTGTTCTATCGCACGACGTGGCACGTCTGGTCTGGACTCGGCCTGCGCATGCCGCCGGGCGGCCGGCGCGAAACGTACCTGAGTTTCTACGGCCCGTTGTCGCTGCTGGTGTTGCTCTGGCTGTGGGCGGCCGGCCTGATCGTCGGCTTCGCGATGCTCCAGTGGGGGCTCGGCTCACACCTCTCGGTGGCCGGGCGCCCGGCCCGCTTCGCCGACGACCTCTACATGAGCGGGACCACGTTCGTCACCCTCGGGCTCGGCGACGTGGCGCCGACGAGCGCCACCGCGCGAATGGTGACGGTGATCGAGTCGGGCATGGGGTTCGGGTTCCTCGCCGTGGTCATCGGCTACCTGCCCGTGCTCTACCAGGCGTTCTCGCGCCGCGAGGTCACCATCACCCTGCTCGATGCCCGCGCGGGCTCCCCGGCGAGCGCCGGCGAGCTGCTGTACCGGCACACCAGCGAGCTCGACGCGCTGGAAACCCTGCTGCGCGACTGGGAGCGCTGGGCGGCGGAAGTGCTGGAGAGTCACCTGTCGTATCCGGTCCTCAGTTACTTCCGGTCCCAGCACGACAATCAATCGTGGCTCGCGGCACTCACGACCATCCTGGACGCGTGCGCGTTGGTCATGACCGCGGTCCCGCACGGGCCCGCCCGTCAGGCCGGGCTGACGTTCGCGATGGCGCGGCACGCGGTCGTCGACCTCGCCCAGGTGCACGGCACCCCGCCCCGCGATCCCAAGCCCGACCGCCTGCCCCCGGGCGCGCTCGCCCGCCTGGCCGCCGAGCTGGCGGCCGCGGGCCTGCCTCTGGACGCCGACCGCAAGACGGAGCTGGCCCTCGCCGAACTACGTGCGCTGTACGAGCCCTACGTCAACGCGCTCGCGTCGCACTTGGTTTTCCCGCTGCCCACGTGGGCCAGACCCCTCGGGCCCGCCGACAACTGGCGCGCGACGGCCTGGAAGTGAGTTCCCCTCCCGCGCGGCGCGGGGGATTGGGGGTCCTCAAGACGGGCGGTAGGCGACCAGGTACTTGTGCTGGCCTTCGAGGATGGTCTCGCCGCGCTGGTTGGTCAGGGTGACCCGGAGGGTGAAGAGGCCGGCGGAGCGCTTGCGCTCGAGGGCGACGATCTCGTGGCGTGGCTTGACGGTGTCGCCGATGAAGGCCGGTCCGAGAAAGCGCGTGGTCTGCTCGAGGAAGGCGACGATCGAGTCCTCGATGAGCGGCGACAGCGTGGACGCACCCACCGCGGTGAGTGACGTCAGCAGCAGGCCGTGGGTGAGGCGCCGGCCGAAGCGCGTGCCCTTGACGTACTCGTCGTCGTAGTGGAGCGGATGCGCGTCGCCGGTGAGCCCCGCGAAGAACAGGAAGTGGGCGTCGGTCAGCGTCTTGCCCGGGCTCTCGAACCGATCGCCCACCGCGAAGTCCTCGAAGAACTTCTGGCCTGATTGATCTGCCGGGGGCGTCATTGCTGCTGCTGTTGCTGGATCGCGGCCTCCTCGGCGCGCGTGATCACGCGCTCGAGGCGGCGGCGCTCCGGCGGCTCGTGGAACACCGGCAGGTCGATCTGGCGGATCTCCTCGTGGAGATCGACGGTGCCCTTGCCCGCGGACACCTGCGTGCGGACTTCCGCGCGCAGCCTCTCCCTGGCGTTGCCGCGGTAGATGCCCCTGTTGGGCGGCACGTCGTCGTAGTGGCGGCCGTGGGCCACGACCACGTAGCGCTCGTCGATCTCGCGGTCGTGGGTCGGATCGAACGGGATCCAGCCGGCCCGCGGCGAGTGGAACTCGATCCAGGCGTGACTCTGGGCCGGCTCGAACGAGCCCTCGACGTGGAGATAGCCGCTCACATAGCGGCAAGGGATGCCGCGCAGCCGCAGCAGCGCCAGCATCAGGTGGGTGAAGTCCTGGCAGACGCCGGCGCGCAGCTCCAGGAACTCGTCGGTCGTCGAGTCGTAGCGTGTGACGTTCTTGCGATATTCGAACGCGCCCGCCATGACCGCGCTGATCCGGCGCACCTGTTCACCCAGCGGCGCCCGCGCCGGCACGTCGATCTCGGCCGCGAAGTGCGTGAGGCGCGGCCCGACGAGGAGCGGGCCGTCGACGAACAGCCAGTCCTGGAGCTCGTGGGACAGCGCCGGAAGCGGCATCGCATCCTCGATGGTCGCCAGCGCGAAGAGCGGCAGCCGCGTCTCCACCAGCGAGCGGCTCTGGACCTCCAGCCGGTCGTGGTAATGGGTCACCGCGAAATGATGGACGATGTTGTCGTTCCAATCGCGATAGCGCGCGATCCTGGTCGGCGGCCCCGCGGCGAGCACGAACGACGCCACCGCCTGCGTCTGCGTCATCTTCGGCTGCAGCCGCAGCTCGATGAACGACTCCCGGATGAACTCGTCGTACTCCAGCCACAGATGATGCTGTACGTCGAGAAACATGGTCTGCTGACCATACACGCCGGACACGGAGTCGTCAAAACACCTCAGGTCGAGAGATCGCGCGGACCTACGATCCGGACCATCCGCTCTGCGCCTCGGCGCAAACGATCGTCGACGGTGAACAATGGGCAATCGAGCAGTCGGGCGAGGGCGACGTATTCCGCGTCGTACGTCTTCGCCCAACCGAGATCATCCGCGGTTTGCCACGCCACGCGGCGCTGGCGGCGGGGCTCCCGACGTCCGACCGGCGCGCTCAACAGTGCTTCGAAGGCCATGAAGGCTAGCTTCTCCGAGATTTCCCGGCGCCATGCGAGCTCATGAATCACCGAGGACGCCTCCGACCAGAGGAGCGCGGGGGCGAAGAGGTGTTCAGAGCCAAACAGGTCGAACCCCTCGGCGGCAAGACAGGCCTGGACCACCGCGCTCGCGTCGACGACGAGCAATCGTCAGCGACCGTCGCGGGACCGGCGTAGAGCGCGGACGACATCAGGCATCGGCTCACCGGTCATCGTCTTCCGCCAGGCAGACGGGAGCGTCCGTCCGGAGGCGGGCAACAAAACCTGCAGGTCTGCTTCCTCGATAAGATGTTGAGTACCGACTCGCTTCGACCTCAACCGCCCGGAGCGGATCCAGCGTCGGACGGTTTCAGGGTCGCAGCGCGCTCTTCGGGAGGCTTCGGGCACCGTCAACATAGTCGTAGGATACTACAACATCGATGTCCGCCCTCATGTGCTCACGTCCCGAAGTACAGGACGTCGATGGCGTCGTGGGTCTTGGCCAGCTCGGCCAGCACCTCGTCGAGCAGCGGGAGCGCGGGCAGCGCGTCGTGGTACGAGAGCCGGGCGTGCAGGCGGCCGATGATGCGTCCGGGTGCCGAGACCTCCCGGGTGTCGGAGATCTCGTCCAGATAGCCCTTGACCGCGGCGGCGCCGAACCCGATCGCGCGCGGGGCGTGAGGATCGAAGAGCAGGAACTCGACGACCGCGTGCGTCTCGAGGTGGGCGCCGTGGAGCTTCCGGTAGTTCTCCAGCGAGGACAGGCTGCGCAGGAGACTGCGCCACTGGCTGTAGTAGAGAGGGATCTCCGTGTCGGGCGGTGGCGTCAGCAGGGTGGGCAGCTTGACGCGCAGCACGGCCGCGGTCCGAAACACCCGCTCCAGCGATTCGCCGAGCTTGAGGAAGAGCCACCCCTGGTCGCGGCTGAGCGTGTGCTCGACCGCGCCCACGATGCTCAACAGGCCCGTGTGGGTCGCGGACAGCGCGTCGCGGACGTCGGCCTGATCGGCGAGCCCGGCCGCGGCGCGCGCTTCCAGCGTGCGATAGGTCTCGTTGAGGGTCACGAAGGTCTCGAGGCTCAGCGCCTCGCGGATCGCCCGCGCGTTGTCGCGGGCGCGGCCGAGCGAGAACAGGACCGAGTACGGATTTCTGGGCGCCACCAGGAACCCGCGCAGATGATCGAGGTCGGTTTCGCCCTCGACCTCGCTGGGAAAGACAACGCGCAAGTCGTTCCACTCGGCCTGAGCGAGCTTGTCGTTGAACGCACGGATCTCGGTGACCAGCTCCTCGGTCACCAGCAAGCAGCGCGTGAGGTTCTCCGCGCGCTCCAGGTAGCGCCCCATCCAGTACAGCGCGTTGGCCACTCGAGAAAGCATCAGGAGTCCCGCGGGGCGAGCACCCAGGTGTCCTTGCTGCCGCCGCCTTGCGACGAGTTCACCACGAACGAGCCCCGCCGGAGGGCCACCCGCGTGAGGCCGCCGGGCAGCACGCGAATCTTGTCGCCGTAGAGGATGAACGGGCGAAGATCGATCCGGCGCGGCTCGAACTGTCCGTCCGTGTAGGTCGCGTGCGCCGAGAGCTGCACGAGCGGCTGGGCGATGTAGTTGGCGGGGTCGGCGCGGACGCGTTCACGGAACGCCTCGATCTCGCTCTTCGACGCGAACGGCCCCATCAGCATCCCGTAGCCACCGGAATCGCCGGTGGTCTTCACCACCAGCGTGTCGAGATGATCGAGGATGTACGCGAGATCCGTCTTGCGGAAGCCGAGATAGGTCGGGACCTGGGGCAGCAGCGCCTCCTCGCCGAGATAGTAGCGGGTGAGCTCGGGCATGAACGCGTAGATCGACTTGTCGTCGGCGACCCCCGCCCCCGGCGCGTTGGCCAGCGCCACGTTGCCCTCGCGGTAGGCGTTGATGAGCCCGGGCACGCCGAGCATGCTGTCGCGACGGAAGCAGAGCGGGTCGAGGTAGTCGTCGTCGACGCGGCGGTAGATCACGTCGACCTGCTGCTTGCCCTGGGTCGTCCGCATGAACACGTGGTTGTCCTCGACGATGAGGTCGCGCCCCTCGACCAGGAACACCCCCAGCTCGCGGGCCAGGAACGAGTGCTCGAAGTAGGCCGAGTTGTAGAGTCCCGGCGTGAGGATGACGATCACCGGCTTCTGGCTCATGCGCGACGCCACGTGGGCGAGCGTTTGCAGTAAGAGGTCTGGATAGTCCTTCACCGGCTGCACGGCGTGGGCCGCGAACAGCTCGGGGAACACGCGCTGGAGCAGGTTGCGATTCTCCAGCACGTAGGAGACCCCGCTGGGGCAGCGGCAGTTGTCCTCGAGCACGAGGTACTGGCCGGCGTCGTCGCGGATGATGTCGGTGCCCACGATGTGGGTGAAGATCTTGCGGGGCGGGATCACGCCCAGCAGCTCGCGCTTGTACTCCTTGCGAGAGTACACGAGCTCGGCGGGCAGCACGCCGTCCTTGAGACACTTCTGCTCGCCGTACACGTCCAGCAGGAACAGCCCGAGCGTGGTGATGCGCTGCACGAGCCCGGCCTCGATCCGCCGCCACTCCGCGGCCGGGATGATCCGCGGCACGAAGTCGAACGGGAAGATCCGCTCGATCCCTTCCTTCTCGCCGTACACCGTGAACGTGATCCCCTGGTTCAAGAGCGACAGCTTCTGCAACCGCTCCCGCCGCTCGATCTCGTCGGCGCTGAACCCCTGGAGGATCGACAGCGCGGTCCGGTAGTGCGGGCGCACGTCCCCCGAAGCCTCGAACGTCTCGTCGAACGCGTCAGCCTGTCGCTGCCAGTCCATCCGTGCCCTCCTCGACACTCACTCCTGTCTAAATCAGGACGGCCCTCACCTCAAGCCCGGTGTGAGCCGTCCGGGGGGCTTCATCGCAAACCGTCCGGCCGGAGTTATAGTGGCCTGGTCTGCATCGTCGGCGGCTTGGCCCCGGAGGAGGACATGATGAACTCACCATCGTCGCTCGGAATCTTCGCCATCGTGGTACTCACGCTCGTGGCCGTCATCGCGAGCCCGGCCCCGTCGGTCGCGGCCCCGGCCGACCTTGCGGTGTACCGGGTGCCCACCGGCGAGTGGCTCATCTTCGATCCCCTCAACGGTCCCCGGATCGTGAACTGGGGCTGTGCAGGTTGCGGCACGAACTTCCCCATCCCTCTGGACTACAACGGCAACGGCAGGGACGACGTCGCCGTCGGCGCCCTGTTTCCCGGCGGCGTCAGCTTCGCGCCCATGACGACCGGCTCGGGCAGCTTCTCGTGCACGACGTGTTTCCCGGCCCCCTTCGACTACGACGGCGACGGCTTCGCCGAGTTCGGGGCCTACGACGGGGCGACCGGATTCTGGCAGTTCCGGAAGACTCAGAGTACGGGACACACGGACTTCGCCCAGATCCTGTTCGGGTGCGTCAGCTGTTTGGACGTGCCGGTGCCCGCGCGGTTCACGGCGCCTGGCCCTCAGCCGCTGTTCTCGCTCTTCTCGGTGACCCCGCCGCCCGGACTCGAGCGTTTCCCGCACGGCGTCACGGCCGGCCCCGACGGAAACGTGTGGTTCACCGAGATGTTCGGCAACCGCATCGGCCGTCTTACCCCGGCCGGGGTGCTCACCGAGTTTGCCTTGCCCGCGGCCAGCAGCGTTCCGGTCAACATCACCAGCGGCCCCGACGGGAACCTGTGGTTCACCGAGCGTGACGGCAACCGCATCGGCCGCATCACTCCCGCCGGCGTCATCACCGAGTTCCCGCTGCCCTCGGCGAACAGCGGTCCCCTCGGCATCACGCGCGGCCCCGACGGCAACCTGTGGTTCACCGAGGGTGACGGCAACCGCATCGGCCGCATCACTCCCGCCGGCGTCATCACCGAGTTCCCCTTGCCCACGGCCGGCAGCAGTCCCTCCGGCATCACCAACGGCCCGGACGGACGGCTGTGGTTCACCGAGTTCGCCGGCCGCGTCGGCGCCATCACCACCACCGGGGCCATCGCGGAGGTCCCGTTGCCCAGCGGCTCCCCGGCCGACATCGTCACGGGTCCCGACGGAAACGTCTGGTTCACCGATCGCACCACGGCCAGGATCGGGCGGATGGCGCCGAACGGGGCCACCTCGTTCTTCGTCCTCTCGACCGACCTGACCGGGACGTCGACCATCGCGGTCGGGCCCGACGGTAACCTCTGGGTCAAAGCATTCCGCAGGAACCCTCCGCGCACGTCCTTCTTCTACCTCGAGGCCATCTTCCGCGTCGCTCTCACCGGGCAGGTCCTCGGGCGCTTCGAGCCGGGGCCAGGCATTCAGGTAGGCGACGAGAGTGGCGTGATCACCGCGGGCCCCGATGGCCGGATGTGGTTCGCCCAGCCCCACCTCGACCGCCTCGTGAGCATGAGCGTGAGCTTGCCCTACGCCGGTATCGCCGTGTACCGCAGCACCACGGGCGAGTGGTTCATCCGCAACCCGGACGACACCACCCGCGTGGTGGCCTGGGGCTGCCCGGCGTGCGGGGACGTGCCGGTACCCCGCGACTACGACGGCGACGGCATCGACGACATCGCCGTCTTTCGTCAGAGCACGGGCGAGTGGTTCATCCTCCGCTCCTCCGACGGCGGGATCACGCACCTGGCGTGGGGCGCGCCCTCCGGCGACGTGCCGGTGCCCCGCGACTACGACGACGACGGCAAGGCGGACATCGCGGTCTATCGCACGGCCACCGGCGAGTGGTTCATCCTTCGAAGCTCGGACGGCGGGATCACCCACGCCCAGTGGGGATGCGGCCCCTGCGGCGACGTCCCGGTGCCCGCGAAGTACTGATCGTTCGATCGGGGGTCCAAGTCATGAAAGCACTGACGGCGACGCTGCTGCTGACCGCCTCCCTATTGGCCGGATGCTCAGGCATCGAGATGGCAGGGCCGGTTTCGGCGACCACGAGTGAGCAGGCCCTCTGTGAGCAGCCGCGCGGCGGTGGTGTCTGGGTCGCGGCCGCCGGAGGCTGCATCCGAGGCGGCGGCGCGATGTAGCGGCCCGTCATCGGCAGAGCGTGTAGGCAACGACCGACCAATCTCACGCCCCGACTGGCTGGCAGAGGCATTCACATCGAACGCACCTGAGACTCTACAATGGTCGCGATGCGACGTGAGATCGAACGGCTCCCCAAGCAGGCCGACCGCGACCTGCAGAATGCGCGGAAGAACCTCGCCATCGAGGCCTTCGAGGTGCCGCGTTTCTCGCTCAGCAAGCCGTCGAAAGTATACCTCCCGAGCTACGGCGCCATCTCGCAGATCTGACGCCGGACTACACGGTGAGCCGGTATCCGGACACCGCGAATGCGGTACCCTACGAGCTCTACGACGATCTCACGGCACGCACCAAGGTCGAAAACGCCGAGACGGTGATCACGTGGCTCAGATCCAGGATCCCAAGCTAGCCGAATTCGTTCGCCGCCATCTCCCGGCGCTACGCGAACGCCTGGCCCCGCTCCAGGCCATCGCCTTCGGCTCGCGCGCCCGGGGCGACGCGCTCACGACGAGTGACCTCGACCTGATCCTAGTCTCGCCGCTCTTCGCGACGATGCCTTTCCTCAAGCGCCCGGTCGCCGTGTTGGAAGCGCTCGACTATCCGCCCGGCCTCGAGCTCCTGTGCTACACACCGGAAGAGTTCGAGGAAAAGCGCGAAGAATTCGGGATCGTCCGCGTCGCGCTGGAAGAAGGCATCGCGCTTTGACTTGCCAAACGCCTTAGTCAGGCGCCCCTGATCTCAGGGTCTATGCGTCAGGAATGGACAACTTCGGAATACCCTCTGCACCGGCGGCAAGGAGATCGGCGAGGCTCTTCCCGCCCAGCCGTTTGATGGGCAACCCCATCGACGGAGTCATCCCGTCGGGTCCAAAATAGTTTCAAGATCTTGACGGGCGTTCGTTTGCGTCAGCGCCGATCATCAATACTTTTGGCGGGGCATCCGCCGATCTGACGCCAGTGATGCCAGAAGAGCGCCTGGACAGCTTCGGCGCTGGATGCGGCGAACAGTGCCGGGCGGAGGCGGGCGCCGAAGGGGCGACCGCTCGAATACCAGGACAGGTGCTTCTTGAGCTGGAGGAGGGCGGCGCGCTCGGTGAGATGCTCCCGGATCAGCGTGCAGTGGCGGCGGATGATGTGCGCGTGACCGTCATCTGTCGTCGGCGTCGCGCAAAACACCCAGGGCGCTCCGAGCGCGCCGCGGCCGATCATGACGGCAGCGCAGCCGGTGGCGCGCTGCATCGCGAGGGCGTCGTCCCGGCTGCGCACGTCGCCGTTGCCCGTGATGGGGATGCCGACGGCGTCGACGACTTCCGCGAGGATGTCCCACGGCGCGCGGCCGCTGAACTGCTGCGAGCGCGTCCGCGGGTGAACGGTGATCGCGTTCACGCCTTCGTCCTCGGCGAGGCGGGCGATCGCGATGGCGTTCAGGGTGTGATCGTCCCAGCCGCCCCGGATCTTGATGGTCAGCGGGACGGTGATCGCCTTGCGCATGGCGCGGAAGATCACGGCGGCGCGCCACGGATCGCGCATGAGCGCGGCGCCCTGGCCCTTGGCCACGATCTTGGCGACCGGGCAGCCCATGTTCAGATCGATGGCGTCGGCGCCCGCGGCTTCCAGGCGTCGCGCCGCTTCGGCCAGCACGTCGGGATCGGCGCCGAGGAGCTGCATGGCCAGCGGGTGCTCTTCGGGAAGGTAGTGGGCGATCTCCCGCGTGTGGGCGTTGTCGGCGACCAGCGCCCGCGCGTCGATTTCCTCGCTGGTGAGCAGGCCGGCGCCGCATTCGCGCGCGACCAGGCGGAACGGCGCATTGGTGACGCCGGCCATCGGGGCCAGCCGTAGCTCGAGGGAGGACGTTGCGACTTCCATGAGAGCCCGAGTGTACCAGCGGGATCGTCACGCGCGCGACGGCCGCGGGGCCCGCTCGAAGGGCGCGGATCCCGAGATCAGGAAACAGCGAGCGCCGACGGGTTGAGCAGCGGGATGCTCCTGTAGTCCTGCGGCTTCGGCAAGGACTGCAGCCACGCGTGGATGTCGGTGAGGTCCTCGCTCGACAGGATCGCTTCCTGGTACGCCGGCATCGCCCCGTGCGTGTGGCGTACGAAGGCCGTCAGCGCCACCAGCGGCATCGGGTCCGGCGCGAGCTTGGGGCCGGCGACTCCACCCTGCGCCGCGAAGCCGTGGCATTGCCAGCAGCCGTGCTTCACGTAGGCGGCCTTGCCCTTCTCCACGGATTGCGCGGCCGCCGCCTGGGGCGGCCCACTGAAGAGATTCGAACCGACCACGATCGGTTGGTCCGACGTCACGCGCACCGACGCCAGCAGGCCGTTACTCTGCGCCCGCAGTCCTGCCCCGGTTTGATAGGGGATGATCACCGTGTTGAGGGACGCGACCGGGATAGTTCACGAACGGATTCGTCCCGGGGATGGGTTGACCGGCCAGGTTCTCGACGTGCGGCAATGTATCACCGCCGGTCGATCACCTACGCTTCGCCGGAATCCTCGACACTGGTCACACTGCGCCGGCGCCGGCCGTGTGCGGGAAAAGGGGCAGAGGACGCCGGCCAAGCGATGGCTCGATGAGCACGACCCCGAGGTGTCGGAGGATCGGCGGAAGCTCCTCGAGCTCACCTCGCTCGATGTTCTTGCTCAGCGCCTGCAATTCTCGCTGAACCGCCCCGGGCTCGATCCCCAGCGACGCGGCGGTCTGCATCAGGACGTCGTACACGAACTTGGCCTGCGCGACGTCGCCCCAACCGCTCTCACACATGATCTCGCGGATGTGCCACAGCGCCTTGTTGTCCAAGACATCCGGCCTGAGCCGGCGCAAGGACTCGATCAACCGGCGTGGGAAGGGCGCCTGTGGCGCATCGACGGATCGGGCCCAGTCGGAGATCCGCCGCAGCCCACCAAGCAGCGCGGGATCGAACTTGAGGGGGCGCAAAAGCCAGTCGGTCCAACCGTTGAGAACGGCGTGATCGCGGTGACCCGCAATGTCCTTCGGGTGATGGCGCGCGTGCCACGTGGGGCGCAAGAAGAGGCAGAGGCGTTGCATGATCTCGAAGGGCAGCGACACATGATCGCTCCGATTTCTGTGCCCGCCGTGAGAATGCGAATGGAGGATGTGCAAGACGCCGATGGCGGCCACCGCCCCGGCCGTCAACCCAGTCGCGGAGAAACAGCCCACCAGCGTCACCATTGCGGCGATGGCGAGCGCCTGATTGGAGTTGGCCGCCAAACATTGCACCGTGGAGTGGAAAAAGGCGAAGCGCGGATAGAGATGGTGCATGAGGAACTCGCGCCCGCCGTGCCCTCCGGGCCAGAAGTCGAGCATGACGTGCCCCGCCTTGGAGAAGGCGTCCGCGCCCAACCACCCGACGGCGGCCTGACTGAGTCCCCAGGCGGCCACGGCAACCGCCCCCATCTCCGGCGAATCGCTCACTTCCCGGGCAATATTCGCGACGGCCATCGCATAGATGAGCGCGGCGCTGACCTCGATCGGCAGTCGTCGGGAGGCGTCCTTCAGGCACGCCGAGAGGTCCTCCATGGCTTCCCTGGGTCGGGTCCAGGCGTGTCTGAGGAGATCGTTGACCCGACCGATGCGCGACGCGACCCGCGGGGCGGACGGGGCTTCGGGCCAGGCGCTCATGTCTCTCGTGAGCTCGCTGACCAGCCGCGTATAGCTCACGGTGCCGTTCTTCCAACCGGTGCGATCGCCGATCGGAGACCCGAGAAAGCTCTTCTCGAGGATCTCCGGAAGCGCCGCCTGCCACTCGGCGCCGAGGTGCTCGGGGTTCTCCGGACGGGCATAGCGCGCCCGAATCGATTCCGCCAGGATCGGGACACCGTGGCAGACCGTCAACGCGTCCACGATGTCGGGGAGATTGAGCTCCTGTTCCCCATCTCGGATGGTGAGGCCAAGCACCTCGCTGAGCCTGGCGCGACTGGTTCTATTCCAGCGGTCCGCTTTGAGCGCGGTGGTCGCCAGGCGCTGCTGATCGGCGAGATACGCTCGGACATTGGCGCTGCCGAACTCCCGCCAGGCAAGCTCGGCGGCTTTTTCGAGCCCAGGTCGGAAGTCGCGATAGCGGCGTTTCTCCAAGGTCCCGCCGACCGCCGACCGGTAGGAGCTACTCTTGACGGCCTCGGGCAGAGCGCGCTGCAACTCCCGAAAGAAACGCCCCGCAACCCTGCCCAGCCGGGCCGGCCGGGTCATCGCATGGCATAAGCTCTGGGCGTGCTTCCTCGCAGATTTGCTTGCCGGCAGAATCTTGCTGGCGTTCATCGCTGGGCGATCACGCAGGTCGCTCGGCGGCGTCTTCGAGGAGTCTTTCACGAAGGACAAGGAAGCGAGGAGAATCTGCCCGCTGATGAGGTGAGGAGACGAAGGCCGGATCTCAAACCCATCGTGCCGTTAGACTAATCTGGAAGATGCCGTTCAGCAAGAGCGAAAACGCGACGCCGCGCGCGCCGGAGCTCGAGCGCAGGCGCTGCTGTCGGCGGACGCTCAGTCTAGTATCGCGATCGCGCGGACCGGGCAGCCGTCGGCGCCCTCCAGCTTGAGGGGCAGCGCCAGGAAGCGGCAGCGCTCGGCGCCAATCTCGTGCAGGTTCGTCAAGTACTCGACGACCGTGATGCCGGCCGGGAACAACCAGAAGTGCGTGGTGCAGTCCTCGCGCGGGACCTTCGTGCCTTTCGAGAAGATGCCGGTGCGCACGGTGTAATCGGGCGGATAGTCGTAGCCGACGACTTTCGCCTGTCGCGCGATCAGCCACTCGCAGGCCGAGCGCTCCGTGTACGGGGCGATCCGCCAGAAGTCCTCCGACGCGACGTCCACGCGGCGCGGCCAATCGGTTCTGAGCAGCACGATGTCGCCGGCGCGGACGTGCCCCGCGCGCTTCTCGAGATCGGCCGCGGTCACCGGCGCGTTCTCGCCCAGGTGCGTGAGATCGACGACCGCCGCGTCGCCCATCCACTGGTCGATCGGCATCTCCGCGATGTGACGGCCGTCGGGCAGGAAGTGGCAGGGTGCGTCCACGTGGGTGTAGGCGTGGCAGCCCAGCAGCGTGTCGGAGCTGGTGAAGTTGTCGCCGCGCTTGGTCGACGCGCGCTGCTGGAGCTCGACCTTCCAGCGGAAGTGCGGGCGGATGGGGAAGCTCAGGTCGACGATGCGCATCTAACCAACATGGGGGGCTCCGGGCGCCCCCCAAACCCCCCACGGGCGGCTCGGGACGCCCCGGCAAAGCCGTGGCGCCCCTCGAGATGCTCGTGTGCGCATCACCGGTCCGCCACGAGGATGGCCACGGGGTAGCCGTAGACGATGAGGTCGCCCTCCCGCCGGGCGTTGATGCCGAGGAAGTCGTCCTCCGCGGACCGGCGGAACTGC